>JAYVOH010000076.1:0-16169 GCA_043758025.1 Verrucomicrobiota bacterium | reverse complement strand
TCTGCCGCGAACATCTCACCATTGAAGTCTGTGCGCCCAAACATGTAAGGGCCCGGATCCGCACTGCGGCCGCCGAGCAGGCCGGTGATGATCTGATGCTGGATCCGAGACTTTCCGCAGTTGCGTGGACCCGCGAAAATACACACCTGCCCTGGCCTGAAGTTCCCCGGTCCACCGAGATACAATGACTCCACAGCCACCTTCATCCACGAAAGAAAATAAGGCGACTGATCCTGGCCACCCTCGTCCTTCAGCAGGTCGATCATCGCCCGCACCGTGTCCCAGTCACCCTTCACCGGCTTCACCTTTCGCGGTGACGTCTTCACGAGCACCCGCTGCCCCCAGAAGTCGTGAATACCAGACGCATGGCCAGCCAGCGACGGCATCACCATCTCGATCCTGCGGGTTTTCATGACGTGCAGAAACAGCCGGTCCATTTCCCCAAGCCGCTCCCCGTCCCGCGCCTTCAACGAGATCATGCGATTCGGCAGCGACCGCGCCAAGTGTTTAACCTTCGTCTCCGGCCACGAGCTCCAGGACTTATCCGCGTTTTCGACCAGCCACGATTGCCCCTCGCCATTTTCCCACCACAGCCCGAGTTCCTGCGCGACCTGTTCCTCATCAAAATTCACCGGCGGCGCAGCCGATCCAGCTTCGAACTGCGCAGGCTCATCTGCCGCAGTCTTCTTGACTCGGCCATCGCGTGGATTCGTGCTGCGTTTTTTTGCCATGTAACTTTATTTAGGGAAATGTGTGACGATAAAATCCCGCGATTCCTGTGACAGTGCCGAGAATGACTCCGCGATGTAGTCGTGCAGAGGCGCGGGCTTGCTCCAATGTCCGTCTTCCCACAACCACAGGAGGTAGCGCGCAGGCACATTCTCCATTTTCTCGCCCTTATGCTTTCCAAAGGGCATCGCTGATTCGTCTGTCAGTTTTGTATCCATATTTTTCCTCCATCAAAAATCCCAATCAAAAAACGCGTCCCTGATAAACTCATGGTCCACCACGTCCGCGTTGCAGCGCGCCAGGTCATTCAGATCCTTTACAGGTGCGCCATCCACCCGACGCAGTTGCGCGATGTGTGCCGGCAGTGACGGATCGTCAGAATCTAGAAAGTTATAACCCTTCACGGCCGCACCGGCTGCAGTGAGCTGCTCGGTCCACCGCGCGCAGGCATCGATGCCTGGCTGAGTGCGCTTCACCACTTCCGTTCCATTCTTCAGCACCCGTCGCTTTTCCCGCACCTTGTCAGCATCGAAAAAGATGCGCACGCGTGTTCCATCAAAATATGGCAGCGCATCCTCGCGAATTTTCGCGCTCTCACCCAGCATCGCCACCACCGCGACCGTGTTGAGTTGCCGGAATCCGTTCAAGAAATGATAAGCCGCGAGCATATCCGGTCCACCCTTCACCCAGCACACTGCGCGGCGCTTGCCCAGCTCTGCAGCGCCCAGTGGCCATGCCTTGCCACGCGTTGACCAGGCCTTGATCCAGTGCGCCTCCGGATTCAGCACCCACTTCCCATCCTCGTTTTTTGAATGCGTCGGGTAGAGCTGATTATCCAGCCTGCGGAACTCCGCGCAGTTGCGCGTCTCATCACTCATGCACCAGGACGGGAATGCATCGTCACTCACGCGCCATCCTCCATCGGCACCCAGGAACTGCGGCCACATGCAGAAACCGATCCTGCGGAAAGTAAGCGCCGCCAGTCGCACGCCCTCCACGCTCAGCCCGCGCGTCTCAGCGATTTGTTGCAGCTCCGCATTCTTCAGTTGCCGCATGCGCGGCAGCGCGGGTTTTTCCGTTGTTTTTTGCGGCACCGCCGTCATGGGCGACACCTTTTTCGGCCCGGAGCGCCAGGTGACGCTACTGATGGATGGAGTCAAACCACCCAGCTCCCCGAGCTGTTGCACCGCCGTCTTGAAATCCACGTCGCGCCACGCCATCCAGAAATCAATCGTGGATCCGTCCCACCCGCAGCCGAAACAATGCGCGTGCCCTGGGCGCTGCGCATCCGTGCCGAATGATGCCGACTTCTCTTGATGGAAAGGGCAGGGGGACACCATGCGCCCTCCCTGGCGCTTCAGCACGATGCCCTCGCGCTCGAGCAGTTCCGCCATCGTGAAACACGAGCGAACAGCCTCCAGATCGAATCGCGGGGCAGCAACATCACTCATGATTCCGCCAGAATGCGCCCCCAGTTGTCGTGCAGATCGCCGGAAATATCGACGTAGCGCGACGGGTCATCTTCAGACTTCATCCAGTCGATGTCTTTAAGCGGGTAAGGCCCATCGCTCCCATCAAACCCATCGATCAGCACCAGTATGCTGAAAATAGCACCGGCAAGTTTTTCGCGAGGCGTCTTTATCCGCGCGTCATTAAGCCAGCATTCCATTGCCTTCTTGCATCCGCGAAGGAACAAGTCACGCCGCTGCTCGCAGGTGAGTTCTATAGGTTCACAGCTCATGACTTATTCAGGGCTTACCCCCCCCAACGGCATTTCCACCTGTTCAAAAACAGCCAGGCAAGCCTTGCCCCTTAGCTGCAGAACCACGTCGCCCAGGGCCAATGGCACGTCCGCGCCCTGTGCGCTCATGAGGACGCGTTGCTTCAGAAACTCCCCTGCCGTCAGTTCAAACTGCGCGCCTTTCTTCTCCATCGCCTCCACGACGATGTCCGGTAGTGTCATGCTGATTTGTTTACTCATAAATTTTTCCTCGGTGTGTTGTTATGGTTACTTTTTGCAAAAATCACTTCACGCCGCAGTCGGCCTTGATGCGCTTGGCCTTCCAGTCGTGACGGCGATACCAGTTACGCACGCACTCGATCCCCACGCCGCCAGCGGTCGCAGCGGCCGTGAGCGACCCCGTTTTGATGTAGGCGACCAGTGCCAGATTCTCGTTACCTTCCGGTTCCTTGGCCTTCTTACCCTTCGTCTTCACAACCTTCTTTGTGCCCGATTTATTCAGCCCATTCTGCACGTAGAAATCACTTAGCAGCTGCCAGGTTCCGCCATGCTTCGTGCACTTCATTTTTCCCTTCACCAATGCCGCTGCTTCATTACCCTTGCCAGGGGCGACATAAAGCTCTGCCCGACATTGATCACATTTATAATCTTCAACTTTGCGATGGAACTTATCCTCCTCATCCTTGCTCACCGCGTTTTCATTCCGCCGCACCGCCTTGCTCTTGCTTCGCGTGACCAGGGCAGGCTTCTCCGCTTTCTTTTTAGCAGGCTTCTTGCCGGCCTTGAGCTCCGCAGCGACTTCACCCTCCATTTTCTTCCAGTCCACGTTGTAAACGCCCGCGAGCTTCGTGAAGCCCTCGCAGCCCTTTAAACCACCGCCATACGGTCCAGCACTGTTCTTCAGATCGCGCGCGACTACCGCCAGCGCGATCCATGATTCGATCTCCTGCTTCGTCGTGGCCGTCTCACGCACATGCTTCAGAATCGCCGCCGTGTAATCCCGTCCGGATCCGCCATGCTTGTCCTTTTCCGTCAGTTTGATCCCGATCATTTTGCCTAGGAAAAACGAGCCGTCCGCTCCCGAGTTGTTGAGTGCGATCTCGAAGACACTGTGCGTCTCTTCCAGTCCGAACCCTTTCTTCGCCACCGTCTCACGCAGCCCGCGTGCACCACGATACGCCGTTTCCACCACCACCTTGGCCTTCATAGCCGCCTCCGCGCGCTGCCGCTTCTCAGACGCGCTCAACTGACTCGCGCTGGCTTTCGGTTTGTCGAACACACTGGTTTCGCCAGCCGCCTTTGCCACCTCACCGATCATCTTTTTCAGCGTCTCTTTATCGGCGAGCTGATGAATGTTGAGCGTGTAGGGATTGAGCGCGAAAACAATTGGCACATCCACCCCTTTGGTCACCGCGCGCCACTTAGGAGGTTGGTTCACCCAATCTCCGCCAGTGTCAGAGTAAGACATTTTTGCATCCAGATCGATCAGCTTCGAATCGTAAGCCAGCCCTCCATCTCGGCCGGAGAAGGTCTTCTTAGCCGCGTCACCGTCGATCACTTGGCGCTTTTGCTCGCGAGCTTGGGCTCGCACTTCCGCCCACGCCGCCAGTTTTTTCATGCGGAAGCAGGCAGGATTCGTGCAGAGGTCCGGACTGATACCCGGCTGACTGCCGCCATTGCCGCCCTTGCGATGCACCGTGAGCTCATCAGCCAGATCCTTGTTGTTGCCACTGCGCATCGGGCAGCGCAGGCATGTGCCATCCGCTTCCTCACCAGGCGCGCCGGTTAAGCCCATTGCCTTCTTTTCCGCGATGCTCAACAAATCCGCCGCATCCGTTTTAAAGCCGCAGCTCACCAGCGACTTCATGAAGTTGGTGCGGATCTCTTCCTTGGCCTGGCTCAGGGTCATCGGCGCTTCCTCGTCTTCCCGATTCAGGATCCGGGTCGCTGCCAACTCCCGCAGTTTTCCATCGGGGATTTTGCCGATCTCCTCGGCGATGGTCGCACCAACCTCGCCACGGTTCACCGCCTCGAGGAAAAACTCCGGAGCGTTCCGCAGCTTCAATCGACGGCGGATAAATTTCTCATCGGGCTTCCCGTCGCTCGTTTTCTTCCCCACCACTTTTGCAATCTCTTCCGTCGTGTAAATCGCGCCGGTCGCCGGATTGATCTCGCGGGACATTTCGTAATAGGCGTCCGCCTCCTCGAGCGGCGTGATCCCTTCGCGGTTCACGTTCTCCACCAGGTTAAGTTGCCGCGCCTTGGGCACCTCCTGGAGCGACAGGATTTTCACAGCCATCACTTCGCGTTTGGTAATCAGTTCCGTGTCACCCTTCGCGTTCAAATCAGCTAGCAAATCACCAGTCGCCCGCCAGCGCCTTTCGCCAGCGACAAGGATGAACTTGCCCGGCGCTTCCGGGTCCGGATAGGCCACCAGGTTCTGCTGCAGGCCGTGCTCGCGCAGGCTTTCGCGCAGCTCAGCGAGCGGCCCTGGGGGAAAGTGTTTGCGGGCATTGTTGCCCGGACGGAGGTCGCGGTGATGGATGTCGATGATTGCGCTCATGGTGTCGTTGGTTTGTTGTTTGCTTGGGTGTGGAAATTAATTTCCGCAGTGGTCGCGCCTCCTGGCCTCGCCATCTCGGCGGTTCGTGTTGCCTTTTTGTGCCTCGGAACAGGCCTTTCGGTGCGCATCGGTCTTGGTCCCGCCCAGCCCGTGGTAGCCCTTCATGCCAGCCTCAATCATGGGCGCTTCCACCACGCGCTTCTCCCGCGCACTGGTGGTGGCCCGCTTCTCACCGAACTTCCGCGAGTGATCGATCTGGCCGTTGCCCAAACCGGCTATCTCTTTCGGCTTCGATCTGCGCAGCCAGGCGGCAGCGTTCTTGGCAAAGGCATCCAGCGTCCGGCTGTCTTCCGCGATCTCCTCGCAGAATTCACCGAACCGCAGCAGCCGCCAGGCCCGCACGTCCAGGTGCAGCGCTGCCGCCGCCTCCGTTTCATCCTCCTCCGCCGCACTGCTCAGGACATCGCCCAGCGGGATGTAATCATAACCATCATACCACCCCACGCTGGATCGCAGCCGCCGCATCTCGATGCTGACCGCGCCTTTGATGAGGCCGAACCGGTCCAACAGGCGCGGGGCGGCGTGACGAAGCATGATCATGGACCGCAGCTTCAGCAGGTTGAATTGTTCCACCCCGGTTCCTATGAACATGGCGAAGAAATGGAAATGCCGGTTGCGCAGCCGTTGCCGCACGATCTCCGCCCACTCATCAGCGTCGAGTTCGTCAGCGATTTCCGCTGCACAAATCTCCGCATCCGGCGTGATCGAATGGCTGGCCGTCTCCTCGAACCGCGTTTGGGCATCCTGTTCGTCGCGCATCGTCGCGCTGCCGTGCTTCCTAGGCCGCTCCACCACCGGCTTAATCATTTTCATCGCCACCAGGCCCGCCCGTTCTCCGGGACTCAGAGAGGACACCCACTTCCACCATTCGGATTCATAGCGCCGGTCCATCCGCGCCTGGATCGTCACGTAATTTTCCACTGGAGGCTGTCCAGTTTCCATGGATGGTTTCTTGGTCGGGCGCATTCTCAGTCCTTTTTCCACCAGAAATCTTTCTCCCCGTCTCCCGCTTGGTGTTCACGTTTTAGCGTGCTCACATCTCCGCGTCTCACAGTCTCCGCGTCTTCAATAGGCAGCGTCAGCGCCCCCTCGAGCATCGCCGCCACCATCCGCAGCGATGATGCGCAAAGCAGCACCTGCTCCTCTTGTGGGCACCGCCCATGGCTCAAGGCAGGCAGAATCTCCCCCAGCGCATCTTGCGCCGCGCCCGCACATTCCTGGAGCCGGTCGAGGCGCGTCATAACCTTTCACCTCCCGAGCTCCAGCTCACATGCAATGCGGGTTGCCTGCCGGTGGAATACCCACCATCGTCTTCCACCAGAACCGCTTTTACCAGAAAGCCCAAACGGACGAGCTGGTCAGAAATCTCTTCCAAAAAGACCACCGCCCGCCAGCGCTCAAAGCGATGCAGCTTCACCACCGCTGCCATCTGGCCGAGTTGCGCTTCTTTTCTGAGCACCTGTAGAATCTCCGGCATCATTTCCGGCACCACCCGCCGCCGAAAGGCAAGAGCCAGCGTGAAAAACAAAGCCGCATCCATTCGCTCAGTCATGGCCGATGGGCGCGACGGCTCCGGAGGCAATACATCCACATCGATGCGTGAGGTGCGTTTGCGACCGCTCATACCGCGCCCTCCTCGCTATATAAATTTGTGCCGTCTCTCCGGCTGTCACGTCTGATCGGGCTGGTCCCGACGTTCACCGCAATTCCGTTTAACAGGGCGTGTTCCCAAGCAGCCCCAACGGCACTCTCGCCGAGGTCACGACTATTATTGTGCCGGCTATTGGAGGCTGTGTCGTTAGCCACCGCATTTACCTGAACCGGTTTAGGGGCCGTGCCTTCTGCCTCGTTGCGGCATCCAAATGAAACGGAGAGGCACCGCAGCGCATCACGTTTCGGGCATTGGAAAAAATTCTCATAGTCCATCCTCCTCGATCACGATAGAAATTCCCTTCATCGCCCCGCCCAGATGACGGGAGATGCTTACCAAAGCTTTCACCCTTGGGGGCAGCGCATCATGCATCGCCGCCTCTTGCGTTCCGCGTAGCAGACACAGCTCGCGACCGCCACCCTGCAGCTTCAAAGCTGCGCGCAGAAACTCATTCGCCAGCGCGAGATCATCGCTCCACGACTGGCAATCGCTGCCATTGATCGTCACGCCGTCGATGCTCATGCTGCCGCCCTCCTTCTCCTTCTTGGCCCCTTGATCTGCGCCGCGCGTTCCTCGGCACGATCCACATCCGCTGGCCTGAACCGTGCGCCATCACCACGCCCGCCCATCAGCGGCCTCAAGCCCCACGCGGCCATGTGCCGGTGCAGCCACTTGCGCTTCGCCTTGTCCGTTTCGCCCGGGGGCTTCCCGCGCGCTTCAAGGTCAGCGTAAGTCATCAGGCCATTCGTAGCCTGTTCTCCGGCGTTGGTGCCTGAGTGGGTCCAGCTCATGACTGCTCCTCCCCGTTTGGCAGCGTGAACAAGCAGCGCCTGCAATACCGGCCATCCCAGGCATCTTCCTCATCACAAATCAGGCAGCAGTTAGGCCGCCTCCTTCTGGTCAGTTTCCAAACCGCCGCCGAGACCTTGACCGCAGCCACCGCCACCGGCACACATGCCACCAGCAGCCCGCTGAGCAGCGTCCAGCTCTCCCCTGGTGTCAGCGCCGCGATCATGACCCACCTCCCCGCTCGCGCGCCAGCCGGTCCATCTCCGCCAGGATCAAGGCCCCGGCCTTTTCAAGGTTGCGCATCGGGTTGAGCGCGGGCTTCCACCATGACTTGTCCCACGGCCAGTCCCGATGGATAAAACACGGGGGGAAAGCAACGATTGGTTTCGGCCCCTCGCTGTGCAGCACGATCAAGCCTGCCACATCAGCGTAGCAGTGCGCCGCGCGCGCCAGTTCCCCTTTCGTATAACCGTCGTCGTGATGGTCCGTCCATCCCTCGGCTTCGATCTGCCGCGTTCTCTCCGCCGCGATCCGGGCCAGGCTCGTCATCACCGGCTGCGGTTCTGGAACTTTGACCAGCTCATACGGCACCGGATCATCAAAGCCCGATTCCATCCGCTTCCCGGCCATCGCGGTGACCACATCATCAACGACCGCCAGCGCCTCTGCTATCTTTCCCAACGCCGCCTCCGCATCCGCCACCGCCCCGCCCTCGAGCGTTGCGCCTTCCTTCTCCGCCAGCGTCGCCAAATGTTCCATCGCGCCGACATGCAGGTGCAATTGTTCGAGGAGGAGGTTCATGACCCCCTCCTTTTTTCCGATTCAACAAATTCTTCGATGCAGCTCAAATGAGCCATTTTGCCTTTTTCATAAGGCGACGTTGTGATCGCCACGTCATAGCCCAGCCGTTCATTACAATGCGGGCAAACGGTCGCAGCCTGCACTCTGCTGGCAGCGCAGTCGGTATGCAAACAAGGCTCCGCGCACGGCCCGTATTGCGTTCCAGGTTCCGACAGGACGATAAAGCTCACGCCGTCCTCCTTTCATCCAAGGGAGCGAGGGTTCGCTTCGCGGCTTCGCAGCTCTTGCCCGCTTCTTTCGCCTCGTCATTCAGCGCAAAATTATGCTCGTGCGTCCAGCCTTCGAGACAGCCCCTGCAGAATTTCGGATGACTGCCGAAGAGCGGTGTATCGCAGATTCCATTAACCCACTCATCTTTGACCGGTGACAAGGCGCTAGTGCCTAAATCAAACGTGCAATGCTTCACCAATTTGCGCCGAGCCTGCTGGCATGTGGAAAATGAAGCACTCATTACGCCGCCCTCCTTTCCAAGAAAATGTCAGGGCCGTGGCCGTTCAGCCGCGCCAGCTCATGAGCCATCGCCTTGGCCTCATACTGGTCGCCGATTTCAATCATGCGATCCGGTGTTACTCCCGCCAGGTCCGCGTCCGGAGTCCCAAGATACTTGCGGCAATGCGTATCGAAGCCGACCTTGTAAAACTCCAGAGCCTCCCTGACATAAGTTTCTCCAGGCCCCCAGGAATCGAGAGCATCTGGTTTCTTCACCAGCTTTCGCGCCCGGCACCGACCAATCTCCTCGCGTTGATCCAGGTAACTTTTGACCACGCCGCGCTTGATCGTCAGCCAAAGCGAATGTGTCAGCCACACTGCTGGCGTGCCCCAGCCCTTCGCCACCTTCGCAATCATTGGACTGCGTTTCGATTTCCGAGGAGCACTCATCACGCCGCCCTCCTTTTCCGTGCGCGCACCGCACGCGGCCTCACGATCATCACCGTGTTGCTCGCCCCCGAATCCCGGCGCATGCCATCCAGTTCCCATTCCAGGCGCTCACAGCGCGCCCAAACTGCCAGCGACGCCGTCCCTCTGCTCATGTCATACAAGCGACTGCGCAGCCTCAGAATCCGCTGGCCAAGTTCAAACTCCGGAGTCGTTGGAAGCTGCGGCACATCTTGCAGCTCATCCACCGTGTAAAATGTCAGTTGCTGCGCACCATCACGATCTCGGTTGCCAGCTACTGCCACCCAGGTGCAGCCGTCTCTCTGGTTCACCACCTGGCCAAAGCGACCACCATAAAGCAGCCCCTCCTTAATCCGCACCCAACGGCCCAGAAGCACAAAGCCACTTTCCGATTTCAGCTTTCCGCTTTTCAGCCTTTCAGCTTTTGAATTGTGAAGCCCACCCTCCACTCCTTCGTCAGCGCTGTGCGCACCGCGTTGGCGTGCCGGTCTCCCATTAGGCTTCTGACCGGCTCCGTTCGTCCTCCTGATTTGTGTCGTGCTCATCTCGTGCTCCCTTCGTTGTTGTTTTTGTTGTCGCGTCCCGCTGCCCGCGGGAGTGAAATCAGTTTGAGTCCGGGACCGGCAGATTCTCGGCTCCATGTTTCTCGGCTGGCATCTCCATACCCAAAGCCGTGAGTAAAATCGGAATCCCACGCCTCAATGCCTGCCTGACCAGCTCCGGCTTTTTAAGCCTCGTAGCGCGTGCCGCCTGCTCGATTTCCACATCCTGAGAAGGCGTAATCTTGAGCTGCAGAGGCCTGCTCAAAAGTTCGGTTTCTGTTTCGTTTTCGTTCATGACAATTGCGATTGTATGCAAAATGCGTACGCGGTCAAGAAAAAAGTATGTAAATTTAATACAGCGGGTTATAATCCGTCCGTGACCAACGACATCAGCTTCCCCATTCGGATATCCAAGGACTTGAAAAAGGCCATCGGCATCGCGTGCAAAAAGGCCGAGATGAGCGAGCAGCAGCTTTGTCGCTTGGCGCTGACCATTGGCATCGAAGACTTGAAGCGATGCAACTACGACCTAGCTGCCGCCGTAGTCGATAAAGCGAAAAAATTAAAAGCGGAGGAGCAATTCGAGCCGCGTTTTCAACGCACCGGTCTCAACGAACCACCCGGGACTTACAAGGCCAGCAAAGTTGCCAGCTGATTTTGCGCTTTCCCACCGGGGAAAGAATGTAATAAAATTTTTAGCCGATCAAGCCCCAAGCTTCTCTTTCAGTCTTTTGTTCGCACGCTCCGCGCAGATCCACGCCGAGGCCCCGCTGAAAATTCCCAGCGACCAGGCGCTGCCGTAACTGCCTATGATGATGATTCGGTGCAGCGTGGCAAAAAAGATGACGGCCAAAATAATGACCATCAAGAGCAGCCAGAGCACGCCACTGAAAACGGCACCGCAGTAAAACTGTCCAGCGCCTGGCAGTAAAAAGCTCCAGATGAACGCCAGCCCTGGACTCCGCTTTTGCTTTTCAAATTGTGCCTGTGCATTCGCGCGCCACTCATCTTTTTTGCCCCGTTGCTTCCTCAGCTCCTCGTCGGGATCCGGCACGTCTAATATCTCGGCTGCAGGCTGCCAGAAATCCGTCTCCATCAGGCAGAGCTGGTCAGCAGCCGTGATGCGCCCGTTGTTCCACATGCCGCGCAATTGCGACTCCGCGAATGGCCCTTGAGGGTTTCCATCTTGCTGCAGCAGCCAGTAAGAGCTTCCGGTCATATTCGTATTTTCTCCACACCCACCGCGTCTGTCAAGCCCGCCGACCTTCACCCGTAACTCATAACTCTTAACCCTTGCCCTTCCTCCCCGGCCGCAGCTTCCAAAACTTCACCGCGTCCACCTTCGTTGCCAGCGCGCGGTAATGTCGGTGGAGCATCTCATCACTCTCATGGCCCATCTGCGCCTGCAGCAGCCGCTCATCCTGGTGCATCGCGTAATGCATCGTCGCATAAGTATGACGCATTCCGTCGTGCGGCCAGGGCCGCGCCCCATCGCCACCGCGTGCCGTCCATCCACAGTCCCGCCGCAGTGCCTTCCAGCGCTCTTGGAAATTATCCGGGCATATCGCTCCGGTCCGGTCTGCGCGACGCAACCAGGCGCAGGCATTTACGCTGATGTCCACCACTCGCCGCCGACGTGACTTTGCTCTCTTTCCCATCACGATCACCGTGCGGCCCTTTAGATTCACCTCCGACCATCCAGACCGCTGCAGCTCATGCGGCCGCAATCCGCAGAACAGGCCCAGGGCGACAAATCCCAGCAACGGTTTGTGCTCCGCACTCAGGCACATTTTCAAAAGCGCTGCGCATTGCGAAACGCTAACGATCTCAATCTCCGCTTCACCCAGCGTGATCTTCTCAATCCCATCACACGGATTCTGCGCGACGATCTTGTCTTTGACCGCTCGATTAAAAAACGTCCGCACATCGCCCAGATATCCATTTTGCGTGCGCGCGCTCCATTCGTTGCCGTGCAGCCAGCGCTCCACATCCGCGCGCGTGATCTCATGCGCCTTTTTCAGAGGCAGCGAACGCGCAAACGCTCCCACCGTAACCGAGAGCTGCTTCGTGTATTCAAAACTTCGACCTGCTTTTTTGCGAGCATCAATGAATCGCGTCACCAGATCCACGAGCAATATCGGCTCCGCAGGCAGCGCCGCATTTTTCAAATAAAAATCAACAGCCGCCAGCAATGACTGCCCGTTTAGCCGCTCCCGCGCGAGCATCAGCTCCGCCATCTCCCCGCGCGTCATTTCCATCGCCGCTTCCCCATGTCGCGCCCGGGATCCGCGCATCAACGTCAGCGCCCTGTCCGCATCTTCTTTCGTCTCGTAAGAACGCTGAAACCGCTTTCCAGCCACGATCCCGCCGTCGAGTTGCCACGACGCCAGACCGGATTTATAAACGCGCTTGCGGACCTTCACTCCCCAAGCATCGCCCCGCGTCCCGTCCGCGTCACGCCTAAAATGTCTTTTCGCGTCTTTTAGCGTCTCCCCGCGTCCCGTATTACCGTGGGTAAGCCCTCATACGAAGGGCTACCGCGCAAGGATTTGAACCAAGTGTGTTGCGTAGGTAAAATCAAAATACGTTGCTGCCGCGTCACGTTTTAGGCTGCCTTGGCGATGACCTTCAGGGTGGGCGCGCTGGCCTCGATCAGGGCGAGGAGACCGGCGGTGGGCATGGCGGTGCTCATGTTCTGCGTTTCCCATTCAATGAGCTGGGCTTGGGTGCCGGTGAATTTTACTAGGGTGAGGCTTTGCGGGACCGGCTCGCCTTCGTAGTCCATCGCGATGCGGATTTCGGGATGTCCCTGGGCATTGCGCAGATCGAAGATGCGGGTCGCTTTGCTGTCCCAGCGTCCGGGTTTGAAACCCAGTTTGTCGAGGGCGAAAATGAATGCTTCTGGTGCGGTCTGCGGGCTTTCTTTTTTGGTCGTTGTTTTCATGGTTTTAGCATCGTCGAACCGTTGCGGAAGCCAAGCGAATAGAACTTTATTTTTGTATATAAATTCACCGTTTTAGGAATGCATCGCACGTCGGCAAATCATGACCGCATTCGTCGCATTTCAAATCGTCCGGCTGACAGCGCTCTCCGCACGTCGGGCAGGTTTGTGGTGGCGGCGCAGCTGAATTTTCGTTGGCCAGGCGAAATCTCATGAGCGTTTTCGTGATGGTCTTTCCCGGCTTCACAAGCGGGCGGAACCATTCGTCCATTTCTTCCTGTGAAACGAAGCCTTCAGATTCCCACAATGCCGGGGCACTCTCTTTACCGCACTCGTAGATCATCTCTCGGCTCTGCAGGCTCGTGATTTGGATCGACCAGAAGCCCTGGACAATGACGACGGCCACGTCGGTTTGTGGCGAACGGTAGGGAGCGCCGCTCCAATTGTAGAGCTGGATCGGAACACCAACAGGCCATGCGTTATCACGGATGGTGGTGGTCTTTCGCCCTTCCAGCACTGCTGACGAAAAACGGGCATCGAGTGGGCGCTTGATCATACCAGCAGCCGCATGAATTCATTCACCGCGTCCTTGCTCATCCAGGCGTCGATCTCGTGGCGGAGGACGGGGCCGTTGTGGTGGGTGGTGTGGCGGAGCAGGCGCGCGATGTATTCGAAGGCGAGGGGATGATCGAGCTTCATGGCGATCTGGAAGTCGGTGTCGTCGATGTCGCCGTCGTTATCGTAGTCGCGCACGCGGGCGGCTACGAGGGCTTTGAGGTCTTTGCCGAAGAGCTTGCTGTTGGCGCTGACCTGCCAGGCTCCGGCCTCGATGGTGGACGGGGTGACGCTGGTGGCGTTGGTGATGTCGCGGCCTTCGTCGAATTTGAAGCTGGACTCGAAGCCTGCGAGCACGCGGATGATTTCCATCATGACGGCCTTGCGATGAAGCAGGCGGAGGGCGCTGCCTGGCTGGCCTTGCCACGGGCCGAGCACGGGCCAGATGGAATCATAGACATCATTCGCCTCGGCGTTCACGGCGAAGATTTCAGCGGGGGCGAAGCGGCCCCAGGTGAGGAGTTGATCGAGGAATTCGTCGGGCGGGATCCCGCGATTCTTTACACGGGCCTTGGTGGCGATGAAGCGGGGGGACATGCTTGGGCGGGCATGTCAAAAGCTCAGCCTGTTCTGCCCTTAGTAGAGTTTCACCTTCCGGCGGATTGGAAGGCATCCTTCTTCGATGTAGAGGTAGGCCGTCTCGGGGCTATCACAGGCGGGCATCCATGTCCACTTTGTGCCGCTACCTCGAAGCTGTTCATCACCGGGCAGCACCATTTCACCGAGTTCCAAGAGCCTCCAGTATTCGTGGCGCACGATGGCAGAACCATTGCCAAATGCCAACGGCTGAGACTTTGGTGGATCATAGTTGTCGTCGGGCCCGTGTTCGTCACTCATGGCGATTCAGCTTGTTCGTTCAGTTTCATCATATCATCGATCCGCTCCCGCAATGTTTGATCGCCCGGCATGAAACAGCGCGATAAGACGTGCCCCTCACAATCGGCGCGCATTTTATCCATCCAGTCCAGACGTGTGGTGTCGGAAGCTTCTGACTCTGTTTCTGGCGGATCCGAGTGTTCGTATGCCACGACTTCTTGCACGGTCATGCGTCCGCATTTCTCGCAGTCGAACCAACTCGCGAGCGGCATGGAACGGACGTAATCAGCAAATTTTTCGTGCGTGTAGCGTTCTTTTGGCACCACGTAGTCGGTCGGCTCTCCGCAACACTTGCAGCGCGTCGTGTATATCCAGTGTTGATCAAGCATGGCGAGGCGGGTTAATTTTTCACTTGTTCAAGAATCCTCTCCGCAGTCTCGCCGGTGATGTTGAACAGGCCCTGACGGCCGGTGATGGGCACGGGTTCAGCGAGGCGTCGCAGATTTTTTGTGCGCCAGGCGAAGCGGCCGGCTGAATAGTCGCCAAGCAGCAGCTCCAGCATCCCTGGCTCGTTGCCGGGCTGGTGGAACAAGGCCTGCGTATGATCGACATCGTAGATCTCCACGATGCAGAGGGCATAGCCGAACTGGAGAAGATCGGCACTGATCTCCGCCTCTCTGCAAATCTCACGACCGACGGAATCTAGCGGCCGCTTGGCGCTGCAGATGACAATGTCGCCGCGATAATTGGTCGGCCAGTGCCGCGTCTCGTTGCGCTTGAGACCGAGCGCCATGGCTTGCGCCCAGGGCTGCCAGAGGGAGATGGCTTTCATACGCGCTCGATGCCCGTCATACTTTCGAGCATGACGCACGGCACGTTGAGTGGACGATTCTCAGTTTGATCGAGAGGCTTGAGACCGTAGCTGCTCTCTTGGTGCTCTCCTCCGAGGTTGTGTGAGATCACGCGCCAGAGGCGGAAGCCGCCTGCAGTCGGGTAATTCTTCATTCTAAGCGTGTCCCCGATATTGAAATGTGATGTCTTCATGTTGATGGGATATTGGGTTTTGTAGCTACTGACTCATTTGCTCAGCCTCGGTTGTTTGCGGTTGCCGTCCCAGTTCTCGCCCCACTTGGGTGATCTTGCGCAGATGTGATAGACGATGACGCCTGGCAGCAGATGGCGGTTCTTGAGCGGCCAGAGGTGAGAGAACATGGTGTCGTCGTGCGCGGCGGTGCCGAGGCTGTAGGGATAGCCGCGCTGCTTGCTGGCGTGCCAGAGCTGGAAGTAGCCGAGGGGCGTGTAGCCGTTGAGCTGGCTGACCATGCGACCGCCCAGCGGGCCGTCGAACTTGCGGTCGTGCGTGCAGTCCACCAAGAACCTGCAGCGGTGCTGGGGGTGATCGCGGAAGTGGTCGCGGAGGCTGGCGACTTTCTTGGGACCGACGACATCCACGCGGTCGGCACCGTAGAGGCTGTTGCGGTCCAGGTGGTGGTGGTTGAAGAGCATCCGGCGGAAGTTGTCGGGAAGGACGATGTCGCTGTCCAGGTGCAGCCTCCAGCCGTGGTATTGGAAGTAATTGAACCCGGCGTTGATGGCCGCGCCTTTGTTGAAGTGCCGGCCGTTTTTATAGATGAGGTCCGTGGGCACGCAGAAGGCACCATGCTTGCGCGCGACCGCCTGTGTCTTCTTGTCGTCGTGGCTGGTGACCACGATCATGCTGTCCAGGTGCGGGTGATTGAGCGTCAGGCTGACGTCGAGCATGTCGTCGAATCCGACGGAGACGGTGACACCCTCGAGCCGGAGGGATTCGGTGTCGTGGACGTGGACAGGCGTGGTTGGTTTTGGCTGGGACATATCGCAGGTTGTGAGCGCCGGAGGCGCGGGTGTTGCGCCCGGGGGCGCGGTTATGAGTTATGAGTTATGGGTTATGAATCGGATCGCAGGTTGTCTTCGAGTGATGTGGA
>JAYVOH010000075.1:0-5970 GCA_043758025.1 Verrucomicrobiota bacterium | reverse complement strand
AGACGCGAAACACGTCGTTGGGTCCAGTTTGCGAGGCACGGGCAACAAGCTCTGCCTTCTCGGTCAGGCATCCAGCGGTCTCGCCGGAAGTGTCTTCGCCCGCATCATGTCCAATGGATCGGAGGACGGTGAAATCTGCTTCTCGAATGCACCTTGGTTCGACGAAGAGGAATCACTGGAGAGCTACGACCGTTATCATCAGCTTGTCGAAGCTGGCGTTGTCCTCTCCGCGCATGACGTGAGCGAAGGTGGCCTGGCGGTGACGCTGGCGGAAATGGGTTTCTCCGGCAAGGCAGGTATCAAGGTTGATCTCGGCACGGTGCCCTGTTTTGATGACACTCCAGCCGCAGAACATCTCTTCGGCGAAACACCGGGCCGCATTGTCTTTGAAATCGCGCCGGAGAGCGCGCATCTCGCCGAGCAACACGGCTTCAGCATCATCGGCGAGACCACCACCGACGGCCAGCTCACCATTACCAACGGCGAGACCAAACTCATTCACGCAGCACTACCTGAACTCAAACCGCTATGGCAAAACGGCCTCACGCCTTACTACTAAAATACCCCGGCACGAACTGCGACGCCGAAACTTCCCGCGCTTTGGAGGCGGTCGGTTTCGAGACCACGGTGCTGCCCATTGCGCTGCTGGAATCGCACTCGCTCGATGACTTGCAACTTGTCGTCTTCTCCGGTGGCTTCAGCTACGGCGACTATGTGATGTCGGGTCGCTTTGCCAGATTGAACACCATCTCCAAGATCGGTGATGGCTTGAAAAATTTCGTCGCACGCGGCAGCTATGTGATGGGAATTTGCAACGGCTTTCAAATTCTCACGCAGATGGGTTTGCTCCCGGAAGGCAGCTTAATCCACAACATCTCTGGCCGCTTCATCTGCCGTTGGGCTGGACTGAAGAGGAATGCAGCCAGTCCCTATCTCAATGGTCTGCCAGATGATTTCGAGCTTCCCATCGCCCATGCTGAAGGCCGCTTTGTCGGCTTGAACGATGCCGCCGGGGCTTATGTGAAAAATGGCCGCGCCGCATTGCTCTATAGCTCGGATGTGAACGGCAGCTCGCATCTCATCGCGGGCTTGCAGGACGACACCGGGCGCGTCTTCGGCCTCATGCCGCATCCCGAGCGCTTCACCACGAAGCAGCATCATTATGATCCTGATTGGAATGGCGCGGAGCACGGATGGGGCTATTACATGTTCCAGTCCGTCCACAACGCCATCACCGCCTAGAATCCACCCTTTTGCCCGTATCACCATGTCCGACGCCACTTCATTCTACACCGCCACATCGAAACACGGCGACACCGAGCCAGCCAAAGGCCACACTTACAAGCAATCCGGCGTGGATATTCGCGAAGCGGCATCGCTCGTGGGCGACATCGGCCAACTGGTGAAACGCACGCAGAAGCAGCGGCAGCTTGCCGGTGCATTTGGATTGTTTGCCGCTGCCTATGATCTGAGTGCCTACAAGCATCCTGTCATCGTAACTGGTTGCGACGGCGTGGGCACCAAGATCGAACTCCTGCTCAAGCACGACCTGCTGGAGAACGCGGGCAAGGATCTCGTGGCGATGAACGTCAACGACGTGTTGACCACGGGTGCAGACCCCATCATGTTTCTCGATTACGTCGGCATCGGGCGACTGGAAAAGGACCGGATCACGCGCTGCATCGCTGGCATGGTGGAATATCTCGAAGCCTGCGGCTGCATCCTTGCGGGTGGCGAAACTGCGGAGATGCCCGGCATGGTGCATGACGGCGTCATTGAACTGAGCGGCTTTGCCATCGGCGCTGCGAACAAAGAAGACCTCATCGATCCCACGACCATCAAGCGTGGCGACGTGCTCATCGGGTTCCCCAGCGCGGGCTTCCATGCGAACGGCTTCAGCTTGGTGCGCCGGGTCATCGAGGCCGAAAAAATTCAGTTCACAGAAGACGAATACCGCACGTTGCTGCTGCCGACAAAGCTTTACCACGTGGAGTCATTGAACCTTCGCAAGAACGTCCCCTCGCTTCGCGCGATGTCCCACATCACCGGCGGTGGCTTGCATGAGAATCTCGGGCGACTGCTGATTTTCGGCAATCACGGAACGCATCTCAAAGTGCCGCATTGGAACAATGCCGTGGTGCAGAAAGTCCTCGCCCATGTCGATCCGAAGGACGCCTATCACACCTTCAACATGGGCTTTGGCTGGGTCGCCATCGTCGCCGCCGAGGACGCGGACAAGGCGCTCGCCTGCGGGCAAGGCGCGGTCATGCTGGGAACGATTGACGGCAGCGGCGAGGTGACGGTGGAGACAGTGTGACCACCGTTTTAAGTTAAGAATATCCAACTCCACACGTAATACATAGTAGCCGCTATAGACGCCACTGTTACAAATCAAAATATTCCAAGAGCTTATTAGCCATGAAAACACTCTTATCAATCCTCGCCGTTTCACTCATCATGTCGGTCATCAGTTTCGCCAAGGAGCCGGTCAATGAAAAATGCCCTGTTTGCGACAAGACCATCAAGCTGATCTTCCACAGCAACTACAAGGGCCAGCGCGTGGCCTTTGCCACAGCCGACTGCAAGGACAAATTCGACAAGGCTCCTGAAAAATATCCGGTGAAACCGACCAAGCCTTGAGCTTTGGAAGCGGAATCGTCATTGGGAGTGCTGCGAAGTGCCGCTGCTTTGTTCACGAGTCGCCATCGCTCATGGTTCATTTCTGAATCCAGGCTTAGTCTGTATCCAGATATGCCGCGAGTTTTGCTTTGAGGTCGTTCCGCGCTCGGAACAGGAGGCTTTTTACGGCTGAGAGCGACATGCCGAGCACCACGCATATTTCCTCATAAGGCATGTCCTCATATTTTCTCAGGGCCACGGCCAGCCGCTGTTTCTCTGGCAATGACTGAATGGCCGCGTCGATGGCGCGCTCAAGTTCCTCTTGCTGTGCCTGGACGTCGGGATTCGCCCGCTCTGGCGCGGCATGATCGAGATGATGCACTTCCAGTTGCTCCTCGATGGAGACCTCGCGCTTTCGTGTGCGACGGCGCATTTCATTGAAGACCAGGTTGCGCGTGATGGTGAAGAGCCAGGTGGTGAATTTTGCGGAAGGCTCATAGCGCGCGGCGGAGCGCCACACGCGAATGAAGACCTGCTGGGCGATGTCGTGCGCGTCATCAAGGTTGTTCAGCATTCTGGCCACAGTTCCGATGACCGCGCGCTGATTCAGTTCCACCAGCCGCTCAAAAGCCTTCATATCACCGTCACGCACCTTCATCATCAGGCGCACGTTTTCCTCGTCGCAGGATGATTCGGTCGTGGTCGGTGCTGTAGGCTGCTTCCAGTCGTCCGGCATGTTCGAGAGAAGGGATTTCTCAATTATAGCAATCGGCGACAAGATTAGCGTGGACATCGTTGGATAAACAACTGGAAATGCACAAGGTTTCTGGCTGGTGCCGCAATCGTCGTCCTGATTTCTTGAACATCCGGCCCCATGATCCATCTTCATTATCCAGTCCATGCTGCCGAATCCATCCTCGCCCACAAAACCCGCGCCCGGTTTGATCCGGGTGCGCGGAGCGCGGATGCATAATCTGAAAAATATCGACGTCGATATTCCACGCGGGAAACTGGTCGTGCTCACCGGCGTCAGCGGCTCCGGCAAGTCCTCCCTGGCATTTGATACCCTTTATGCAGAAGGACAGCGACGCTATGTGCAGAGCCTTTCCGCCTATGCCCGTCAGTTCCTCGACCGGCTGGACAAACCGGATGTGGATTTCATTGACGGCCTTTCGCCAGCCGTGGCCATCGAGCAACGAACCACTGCGCCCAATCCGCGTTCCACCATTGCAACGGTGACGGAGATTTATGATTATCTCCGCGTGCTTTATGCCGCCGCCGGACAGCCGCATGATCCTGCGACCGGCAAGCCGCTGGAAAAAATGACGTCGCCAGAAATTGCGGAAGAGCTTCTGGCGCTGCCGGAGGATACGCGAGTCATTGTGCTCGCGCCTGTGGTCAAGCAAGCGCACGGCGATATTCGTTCGCTCTTTGAGAAACTCCAGCGTCAGGGGTTTGTCCGCATTCGTGTGGATGGCGAAATGCTGGAGCTGGACGACAAGCTGAAGACGCAACGCGCAGAGCCGCATTCCATTGAGGTGGTCGTGGATCGGCTCATTCTGCGCGAAGGAGTGCGCGTGAGGCTGATGGAGGCGCTGGAGACCGCTCTGAAATGGAATCCGCGTGAAGTCCGTTTCTTAATTGGAGCATCAGATTCGCCCGAGGTGCGCAGCTACACCACGGGCTACGTCAATCCGGCCACCGGGCAGCATCTTGATGATTTCACGCCCAAGCATTTTTCATTCAACACCCATCTGGGCGCTTGTTCCGCATGCGAAGGAGTGGGAACCTTGATGGCTTGCGATCCGGGGCTGTTGGTGCCGGACACCGAGAAGTCAATCAAGGATGGTGCCGTGAAAGGCTGGTGGAATAAGCAGCCCAAGCTCAAGGCGCTGCATGAACGCATGATCGAGAGCCTGGCGAAATTTTTTGGACAGAACTTGTCCGCGAAGTTCAGGACGCTCACGGATGAATTCCGCCGCGCATTGTTTCACGGCACGGGAGAAGTCGCGATCCCGACCGGATGGAAGATTGAAGGCAACAAGCGCAGCCTGGCGAAACCATTTGAGGGTTTGGTTCCCATGGTTGAGCGCATGTTCGCGCGGGCCAAGGGCGCGTCCTTGAAGGCGCAACTGGCGCGTTTTTTAAATCCGTTGCCGTGCAAGGCATGCGAAGGAAAGCGGCTCAAGCCAGAGGTGTTGGCGGTGAAATTGAAGTCTGCAGGCCTGAGTTTAGATTCCAATTTAGGCATTCAAGAATTCACGATGCTCTCGGTGCGGGCTGCGATTGGCTGGATGCGCGACCTTGTCCTGTCGGAATTGCAAAAGGCCTTCTGCACAGATTTGCAGCGCGAGATACTGAAGCGGCTGGAATTTCTTGCCGAAGTCGGTCTTGGTTATCTGACGTTGGATCGCGAGAGCGGTTCGCTTTCTGGGGGCGAGGCCCAGCGCATCCGGCTCGCCGCGCAGATCGGATCGGGCCTGGCCGGTGTGCTTTATGTGCTTGATGAGCCGAGCATCGGATTGCATCCGGTGGATAATGAGAGGCTGATAGCCACACTGCATCGGCTGCGCGATCTGGGGAATTCAGTCCTCGTGGTCGAGCATGATGAGGAAACCATGCGCGCAGCTGACTGGATCGTCGAACTCGGACCCGGTGCCGGGCCGCAAGGCGGCAGGATCGTGGCGCAAGGAGCAACGGACGAAATTATGCAAAACGCCGGGTCCGTGACCGGCGCTTTTCTCAGCGGTCGTCAGAAGATTCCGGTGCCGCGCACTCGCTTGGAACCACGCACAATGCAGGCTGAATTACTGAAAGTCGCCGATGCAAAAAAATACGGGCTCCGAATTCCGCATGCGCAACTCCAATCCACCTGGCTTACCGTTCAGGGCGCATCGGAAAACAATCTCAAGAACGTCACTGCCTCATTCCCACTGGGGTGTTTCACCTGCGTCACCGGAGCGTCAGGCAGTGGGAAGTCATCGCTGGTGGACACGATTCTTCGCCGGGCTTTGATGCGACATTTTTATGGAGCCAAGGATGAGCCGGGCAAACACCAGGGCATTCTCGGATTGGAAGCCATCGACAAGGTGGTTGTGATCGACCAGTCGCCCATTGGACGCAGTCCGCGCTCCAATCCCGCAACCTACACCGGGCTGTTCACTCCGGTGCGCGAACTTTTTGCGCAACTGCCTGCGGCGCGAGTGCGTGGTTATGGTCCGGGCCGTTTCAGTTTCAATGTCAAAGGCGGTCGCTGCGAGAAGTGCGAAGGAGACGGACTGCTTACGATCGACATGCATTTTCTCAGCGATGTGCAGGTGACGTGCGACCAGTGCGGAGGACGTCGCTACA
>JAYVOH010000074.1:0-2012 GCA_043758025.1 Verrucomicrobiota bacterium | reverse complement strand
CCGTCTCCTTGTCATGCAATTGTGCGAGACTCAATAAGTGGTCGAGGAGAGCAGGGCGGATTGCCACGTGCGCGTGCTTCTGTAAATGCTTTCGGATTGCAAGACCGCGCGTCTTCTGCGAATGAGCAAATAATGGCAAGTCATCAGAGCAGAGAGCGAACCGGACTTTGCGTTCTCTTTTTCCTACAAGCTCACGCGCTGGGTCTGTGGGGGGTGAATTTCAGCAACGTGCTCAAGGCGCATGGCTTGGAACACATTGTGCCGTATGCCTATGCTTGCAGTTCGATAGCCGCGCTCATCTCGCCGCTGGCCATCGGCGCGCTGGCGGACCAGCGCATGTTGCCGGAGCGGGTGTTGCGACGGTTGGGGCTGGGGGCGGCAGTGTTTCTCACGGCGCTGTATTATGCCATCGGCCATCACTGGGGCGCGGTTTGGGTGCTGGTCTTAACGCAAATTCACGCGCTGTTTTCAGTGCCGACTTTCGGTCTGACGACTAGCATCATTCTCTCGCGCGTGCATCAGCCGCATGAGAATTTTGGTCCGGTCCGACTATGGGCGACGGTTGGCTGGATGGCGGCGGGCTGGATGGTGAGCTTTGTGCTTCATGCGGATTCCTCGGTTTGGTCGGGATATGCCGCGGCAATCGCCTGGCTGCTGACGGTGGCGTCCACCTTTGCCCTGCCGCCATCCAAGTCAGTGGGGGAGATACGCCAGCGCACCTTGCGTGAGACATTCGGGTTGGATGCGTTGTATCTGTTGCGGGATCCTGATCACAAGATCGTGTTCATCAGCGCGGCGTTGTTAAACATGGCTCTGGCGGCGTTTTATCCCTTCACAGTGCTGCATCTGGAGGACATGGGTGTGAGTCATGTCACGGCGGTGATGAGTCTGGGGCAGATCACGGAGATCATTGCCATGCTGGGGCTGGGCTGGTTGCTGGCCCGGACTCGACTGAAGTGGGTTTTTCTGGCGGGCATTGGCGTGGGTGTGCTGCGCTATGCGCTCTTCGTGGCGGGCACTCGATGGGCGATGTTCACGGGAGTCATTCTGCACGGATTTTGTTACACGCTTTTCTTTATCACGGCGCAGATTTATCTGGAGCGTCGCATCGTTCCGGAAATGCGGGCGCGGGCGCAGGCCTTGCTCACGCTGATGACAGGCGGGTTGGGAAACCTGGCCGGATCGCTGGGATGCGGCTGGTGGCGCATGGCGTGTCAGACGGATGGCCACACAGACTGGCGGACTTATTGGACCGGACTGGCGCTGGCCACATCAGCTGTGTTGCTCTTTTTTGCTCTGGCTTATCGCGGAAACAAGCGCATGGAGCACGCGGACACGGCGAAGCTTGAATGAATTCGAGATTGCGCCCCATGAACTGGCGCACATCATGCGGTAAACTTTAAATGCTTATGGACATCTTCATGCAAGCAGCCATCGCTGAAGCCAGAAAGGGACTGGCCGAGGGTGGAATTCCCATCGGCTCGGTTCTGGTGCTGGATGGCGAAATCATCGGGCGCGGCCACAACCGCCGAGTGCAAAATGGCAGCGCGATCCTGCATGCGGAAATGGACGCGCTTGAGAATGCCGGACGGCTTACCGCGCGGGATTATCAGAGAGCGGTGTTGTATTCCACGCTTTCGCCTTGCGACATGTGCAGCGGGACGGCGCTCCTTTATAAAATACCGCGCATCATTGTCGGAGAGAATGTGACCTTCCAAGGACCGGAAGATTATGTGCGTTCGCGCGGCGTGAATCTTGAGATTCTGAACCTGCCGGAGTGCATTAGTCTGATGCGAGATTTCATTTCGGCGAAGCCACAGTTGTGGAACGAAGACATCGGTGTTTGAGCTGCGTCAGGGTATCTTCACAATGGCGACGGTGACATTGTCCTGCCGGAACTGGTCGGCGCAGCGCACGGCGAAGATGATGGAATCGGCGATCTTGCCCGCTGTGTTGTATTTGCTGAACGAGATGAGTTCCTCCAACTGGCCAAGGCCGAGGGTGAGAATCCC
>JAYVOH010000073.1:0-6002 GCA_043758025.1 Verrucomicrobiota bacterium | reverse complement strand
GCCCAAGCGAGAGAGGAGAGGGAACATGACATCGGCGATCCAGATCGTCACGAAAAGGATGCGAAGGCAGCCAGAGACGCAGGTCTGCGCAGCCTCCGTGATGTTCTCCAAACCGATTCAGACGTTCACCACATGCTGAGTGAGAGGATGAAGACGCGAATCGGCAGCGCGCAATACCAGCCGACCTCAATCCCGTTTGAGCTGTTTCAAAACGCAGATGACGCGCTGGCACAGATGAGCACGGGGAGTGACGCCCCTCGAATCTTTGTGGTGGAGGTTCACGACGAGGCGGTCCGGTTTGCTCACTGGGGCAGACCGATCAATCATCCCGCCGACGCTGAGGGAGAACTCAAACGCTCCTATGAACGTGATCTGATGAAAATGCTGATCCTGCACGGATCGGACAAACAGGTGGACCCTGATGATGCAACGGTGACTGGCAAGTTCGGTCTTGGCTTCAAGAGCGTCTATCTGGTTACGGACAATCCCAAGGTGATCAGCGGTGATCTGGCCTTTGATGTTGCCGGTGCGATCTACCCACGCCGCTTGGAGAACGATGACAGCACACGCTTGAAGGACTGCTTGCAAAGTCTCATGCCCAATCAGAAGCACGGCACAATCATCGAACTTCCGACGGGTGCGGGGAACAACGCTTCGTTCACGGAACGCTTCGTCACATTGGCTCCGTATCTGGCCGTCTTCGCACAGGAGATCAAGGAACTGCGCATTCGGGGCGAGCAGGAGCGCTCCCACCGCTGGCATCCGGAGAGAGTTCATGCAGGCAGCGATTGGGAGCTGTGGCTGGGAGACGCCGGTGGAGCGGGCAGGTTGCTGCATCTGCGGTGTGGAGAGGTTTCCTGGCTTTTTGATCTGGATGCTGATGGAATCAGGAAACTGCCTGACCTCCCCTGCCTTTGGGCCACGGCTCCGCTCCATGCTTCAGGAGAAGTTGGTTTCGCCATCAACGGTCCATTTGATCCTGATCCCGGCAGGACAGAGCTTGGCAAGGGAGATGCCGCCGAACGCCGCAACGCGGAGCTTCTGTTGCACGCATCAACCGGTCTTTGTAACTTCCTGAAGTGGTGCGCTGGTCAGGACAATGTGTGCGCCACACTTGGGCTGCACACAGTTCCCAAGGAGTCATTCTGGAAGTCGGTGTGGGCGCTCTTCTCAAGCCTGCCTGCTGCTGGTAAGGATGCTTCTGCAAAGGCAAGGGTTTCCAAATGTGTTTGGCCGAAGGACGGCGATAGCGGCTATGCAGGCGCGGCAAAGGGACTGCCGATCCTTCCGAACGGGATGCCAGGTGCGCTTGCTGTGCTGACCAGCATCGAGAGAGTGAGTTTCGAGACTTCGGGGTTCCTTGAATCTCCGTCCGGGCAGGAGTTTTTGACAGCCGCTGCGACTTGGCGCGAGTGGAGCGAAATGGAACAGGACTTGCGCGTGACTCCTGATCAAATCGTTTCACCGGAGATTGCGAAATCGCTGAGACATCATCTTGGCAATTCCATGCCCAGCACGGACAAGATTGCCGTTCCATTTCTCATCCGGCGGCTGATTGGCGAAGCTGCAAAGATTACTGCCCGTCTCAGTGAGGAACTTGGACATCACCTGACTCCAAGCATTTGGAATCCGGACTCTGATGCCGATTATGACTGGCCTCGTTCCGAAAAAGACGATCTGAGGGAGTTCGTCGATGACTTGCAGTTTCAGAATGAGGCCAATGAATGGGTGCACTCGAAGTCCCTGTTGATTGGCACTGTGAATGGCAACGAAGCTTTGCGTGCTGCCATCGCTCCGCCCGAGAGGCGGCTGGCTCCAGATTACTTTGATGAGGCTGCGTTGAAGTTCTTCCGGCTGTGTCGCGATGCGATGGAAGTTTCACCACAAGAGTTGGCAGGCTGGATTGCGCAGAGTCTCGATGAGCGGGATGATGGGCGTATCGTCGCCGCGCTTAAACTATTCGCTTCTGAGGATCGCATTGCCGAGGAAGTGGTGCGGCTGATGTCGGAAGAGAGCAAGAGTTCGATCTTGGAGACGGAGCAATACTGTTCATTGCAGATCAAAGAGCAGCACCGGATCAAGAAGCTCTTCGAGATTGCGACGTTACAGAATGAACGAGAGGCCCCAGCCCCTGTGCCACCGCCTGAGCCTCTACCCGCGCCTCTTCCCACCTTGAGCGTAACTGATTTATTGAGGGCATGGGATAAGCCTGCGGCTTTGAAGCGATTCACCCTCGCTGGGTCGCTGGGAACCCTCGTCTTCTCTGGCGGTGATCCAACCTGTGATGAAGAGAGGCGACACTGTTTGCTAGCCATAACGGATTTAGATGCGGCTATACGAAGAGATTCTCTGAGCGCTTGGTATCGGCTACTCTGCCTCGGCTGTTCCCTCAGCATTCCGCTTGGCACAACGCCAATTGATCGCATTCAGACATTCTGGATGGGTGAACTGGCCGGACATTGCTATTGGGAGAGGACGATTCCAACCGATCTTGCGAATGTGAATGAGGACGAGGCTGAGCGAGCGCTTGATCCTGTGTTCGATGAGATCATTCATGCGATCTTCAAGGACAAGAATGCGAGCGGCGAGTATGCCCACTTCTGGCGGAGGGTTTTCTATGACTTCCGCAAGATGCGTCGCTTGGTATTCAGCAACGATTTCCCGCAGTATCTGCTGAAAGTGGCTGCGCACCCTGAAACGACGGGGAATGATCTCGTGGCTTTCCTGAAATCAGGAGATGTGCCAAACCACCTTCAAGATGCCGGATTCGAGAAGTGGGCTGGCGTCATAGGACAGAGCATGTCAGGTCCGCTGCTGTTTGTGATGAGAGAGTTGCGTCTCATGGGTGTTTTGGCCGATGATCGCTTCAACTCCGTCTGCTACTACATGAACAGTCCTGCGCGTCGTATTGCAGCGCGGCTTGAATGGGTCGATTCAGAGGAACAACGGAGCTATGACTTTGAAAGCCTTCTGAGCATCAGCGGGCGTGTTTGTGACGCAATGAATGAAGCTGACGAAGAAGGAGCTTTGATAGATTTCCTCGATCTCCCCCTCCAGTGGTATGCGCACAAGAATCCGCGATGAGCGACTGCTGATCATCCCCACCCAACTCTCCAACCGCTGGTTGGAGAATGATGCTGACATCTGCCTGATCTAACCAAACCACTTGTGCCTCTACAACCCAACGATCGCGTCTTCCAGCCCGAACACCCCGAGCACGGCTATGGGATCGTGCGGCTGGTCGAGGAGAGCGTGCTCAGCGACGAGCGCGTTTGCCAAGTGGCATTTGAGTGGGTGCCCGGCTTGATGGCGGTGTCCGAGGCTGCGTTGCAGGTTGTGCTTAAAGTTGAAGGTGGACAGAGTATTGGAGCGGATGAATGGGGCGGAGTGGAGGAACTGCAAAGACGGCTGGGCGCGGCGCTGGTGATGGCGGAGAACAGCCAGTCTGCCGCCTTCATCCGGTCATTCACGATGCCATTGCCACACCAAGCTTTCTTGCTTGAGAAAATTCTGACGTATCGGCGGTTCGGACATGTGATCGCGGACGATGTGGGCATGGGGAAAACCATCGAAGCGGGACTTATTATCACGACGCTGCGGCAGCGGGAGCCTCGGACACGGGTGTTGGTGTTGTGTCCGGCAGGTGTGGTGTTGCAATGGCAGGATGAGATGGAGGAGCACTTCGGACTGATGTTCAGCATCGCGGGCCGTGACTTCGCAGCGGATCGGGCGGCAAACTGGGATTCCCACACACTGGTGCTCGCATCGCTCGATACGCTAAAACAGGAGCGCCTTCGCGATACACTGAAGGGTGCGCCACCCTTTGATCTGATCGTGTGTGATGAGGCGCACCGGCTCACGGCACGACGGGAGTTTCTGAGCAATGAGCTGTATCGCACCCAGAACTACCGCTTCGTGGAGTGGCTGGTGCAGCAACGAGTGGTGAGCTGGGAGGAAGGCGGCGATGGCAGTCCTCGCTCGCCACGTCTGTTATTGATGACCGCGACGCCACATCAAGGCGACGATCTGCGCTTTGCCTACCTGCTCCAACTGGCACGCCCTGACCTGATCGAAGCTGAGTCTGCTGCGGGTCTTGGTGGGGCTTTGACCAATGCGACGACGCTGGAAGAATGCTTAACGCGAACTGCGAAGAAGCGTGCGGTGGATTGGAACGGCAAACCTATTTTTCTTGGTCACGAGACCCGCACGCTGGACGTGCCCCTAACCGTCAGCGAAAAAGAGGCTCTGCAACGACTGGCGCGATATGTGCAGTCGGAAATGGTGTTCGAAGAATCGACGGGGGAGGCCCTGGTGCGCGCGCTGGCGATGCACACATTTCAAAAGATCGCGGCGAGCAGTTGGGCCGCGTTGGAATCGGCGATGACTTCGCGCCTGAGAAAGGCAGGCGGCATTAAGGCACAACTTCCAGTCAATGGTGATGCGCAAGGCATGTCGATGGGTGACGAGTTTGAGTTCGTGGGGGGAACCCCTGAACGCGAGGCGCTCGCGGAATTGATCACGGTCGTCAGAGGGGTGGCGAGCGACAGCAAGTGGAAGACATTCCGTGAACTCATTGTGCCGGGGGCTGGATTCCGGGACGAGGGAGACCGCATACTGATTTTCACCCAGTATCGCGTGACGCAAAGCTGGCTCGCGGAGAAGCTGGCACAGGCCGGGGAGCGCGTGATGATGATCCACGGCAGCTTGAACATTGATGAGCGCAAGGCGCAGCGCATCGCTTTCGAGCAGAACGGGACCATCCTGATTTCCACGGAAGCCGGCAGCGAGGGTGCGAACCTGCACCGGCAATGCCATCTGATGGTGAACTATGATCTGCCGTGGAATCCAATGCGACTGTTGCAACGCATTGGACGTCTCGACCGCTACGGACAAAAGCACAAGGTCCGCGTTGCGAACCTGCGTGCACCAGAAAGCTGGGATGTGATGATCTCGCAAAAGATCGCCACGAAGCTGGCTGCGGTGCAGGCGAGCATGGGACTCGTGACGGATGAGGATTACACTACGATGATTTTGGGGGGCGCACACGAAGCGATCAACATGTCCGAGGTCATGCGGGCGTGTGCTTGGGGTAATAATGCTCATGCTATTGATGAGGCTGTCGATGAGGCGGTGCAGTCCGTGCTCAATCGCCGCAGCACATTGGAGGGGCTGTTCCGTGAATCACTGGGGATGCCAGAAGACTACGGACGGGGATCACCTGTTCTCAACGCAGAGGCGTTTCGTCAGGCCTTCGCGTGGTCGGCTGCCGGGCAAGGCGTTCTGCTGCGTGAGACGCGCACGTCGGAAAACAAGATTCTCAAAGGTGTTTATCACTTCACACTGCCAGAAGCCTTTCGTGGAGGCTTGCGGCCAAGCCGTGACTGCCATCTCGTCTTTGATCGCGATCTGTTTGCCGATGTCAGGAATACCAGCCTTGGCAGAGTCAGAGGACAGGAGATCAAGCCTGCATTGGCAGGCTTCGGTGATTCCGTAACTGACTGGTTCTTTCGCACAGCACTCCAAGCGAGCGAATGCACCTCCTGCTATACCATCAAACAACCGGGAGGGGTCAATGATGACGAGCTTTGGTGGGTTGTGTTCGCTGCTCGATGGAAGGGACTTGGATCATGGGCCGGGCCTGATTCAATCCTCGTCTGGGGATTAAGTTCGGATGGTTCTGTCACTCGCCGGATTGAATCAGGCGAAGTATTCGGCGTGCTCCAAAAGGCTGAACTGCCTGTGAACATTACACAAGCAACTTCGCTGCCTGAAATGAAGCATGCTTTTGCCAAATGCAGGGATGAACTCCGCCGCACATTGGAGGGCACGCAACATGGCAAAACTCTCAGTCTTCAAATACTCTGTCTCGTGGCACTCATCGAGTAGCCCGAGCTTTGCGCAGGCGGCTTCTTTCAGCCGCCGAAGTGATGAGGCATCAATGTGTCCGCTCAGTGGCCCTGCAGCCATATCGGCTTTTGAGCCTCCTTACGTCGGCTGCTACG
>JAYVOH010000072.1:0-6028 GCA_043758025.1 Verrucomicrobiota bacterium | reverse complement strand
CGCGATTTTTTGATCCTCAGCTAGCTGAGGATCAAAAAGCACGGCCCAACACCAAACCATAACCCACTCACCCGAAACACAAACTTTCGGACACGCCCCCTCCGGGGGCCAGAGGCACTGGCGGGGCTGCGAGGTCTGCGGGAATTGAAAACACTTTATCTCAACGGCTGCACAGGGCTGGAGAACACCGCCGCCTTGGCGGATCTGGTAAAACTCGAATTACTCAATCTGAGTGGCTGCATCGGTCTCAAGGGTGCCGCCGCTCTCGCGGGCCTGAAAAATCTGCGTGTCTTGCAAGTGCTTTTCCTCGCCGACTGCTCGTGGCTGGAGGACACCGCAGCCTTGGCGGGGATGGTAAACCTAATATATCTTAATATGAAAAACTGCACAGTTCTCAAGCGTGCCAGCGCTTTTGAAGGCTTGAAAAATCTGCCCGCTATGAGAATGCTTAACCTCTACGGCTGCGTGGGGTTAAAACCTGAGGACGTGCATGAGTTGAAGAAGCATTTGCCTCCGGGCTGCCAAGTGATCGGCTGTAGATAGATTCGGGAAGTCGTCACAAGGAGGGTGAAGTGACGGGCGATCGGGACGTGCAGGCGGCGGGGCGGGATTAACTTTCCACTATAGTCCCCTCAGTTCACGGCGCGGCGATTGGTAATCGCCGTTTGTATTAGGTCGGCGGTTGCCAACCGCCGCCCCTTGTCCCGCCCGTGCGTCTGCTTCCCCGCTTCCAACCGCTGCGCGCCCGGTTGCCAAGCATGGGGCGCTGGCCCTCCACCTCGTTCTGTAGGCCGTCTGTGTCAGACGGCCAAATTACCGCAGCTCCAGTTTTTTCGGCGTCTGGCACAGACGCCCTACAGGCCGTATTCCCCACATTCTCGACAAGGGGCCGCGCTGTGGCCGTCTGAGATTGCTGTGCAAGTTTGTGTGTCGTCGCCCAAAGGCAGGAGTTTAAAAGATGGCACACGCGGGGGACGGTTTATTCTTTTACGACCTTCCCGCCCAAGGAGAGGATTCTCGCCTTGCCTTTGGCGTCCTCGGCCTCGGCGATCTGGCCGTTTTTGACATACATTTGCGAGAGCGCGGTCCAGGCCAGCAGGTCGTTCGGGCGCAGCGTGGTGGCCATCATGCCGGCACCGATGGCTTCTTTGACGTTATCCGATCTCAGAAGGGCCATGCCTAGCGCGTGCCAGCCTTCAAAAAAATCACGATCAAGTTCCACGCACTGGCGATAGAGCTTCACCGCCTCCGCGATCTCGCCAATGGCGACGTGGCCGCTGGCATCATCAAAGAGATTGTCACGCTGCGCGGCAATGTCATTCACGGCAGGTCTTCAAGCCTTGAAGTGCGGAACCACCAGTGCTTCATCACGACGTTTGCCGAACCAGGCGCGGAAGACTTCGTTCTGACTGAAATGACTCAGTGACCGGGTGATGTTTTCGCGCGACTTGGCGCTGTCCGCGTTCTTGCGCAGCACTTTGGACTGCACAAAGACCAGCAGAACACCATTATCGGTTGAGATCGGTTTGGTGAAGGTGCCAGCGGGGGTTTTTTGAGTTTCGCCGGCGATTTTATCACCATTGCTGATGTCCTTGAGTGGTTCCATGGGCGAGAACTCTGGAAGGGTCTGCGGTTCGAGACCAGCTTCCTTGGCGGCATCTTCAAATTTCTTCCCCGCCTTGATGGCGTCGGCCAGTTTCTTGCGCGCGTCGTTGGCGGCTTTAGACATGGCTTCCTGGGCCTTCTGGTTGACGAGGGTCTCCTTGATTTTTCCCTGCGCATCCTTGAGTTCCAGTTGCTGCGGAGCCTTAATTTCCGTGACCTTGAAGAAGTAATAGCCGGTCTCTGCTTTCACAGCGTCACTCACGGGATGGGTCTGGGGATTGTTGCGGAAGATTTCAAAGGCCAGCGTCATGTTTTTCTTCATGTCTTCCGGCATGTCACCAAAGGAAAACGCGGGAGCTTTCTTGACCTCGACCACGAACTTCTTGGCCAGCTCGTCAAAATTTGCCCCTTCTGCGAGGCTCTCCACCGAGAAGTCCTGAACCTTTTTCCCGAACTCGTTGTTCCGGTTCATCCGGTCATTGGCGGGAAGTTTGTCGAGATCCTTCGGGTTCTCAAAGAAAACATAGCTCACCGCGCGCTGTTCCGGCGACTTGTAGTCCTCCTTTTTCTCCTCGTAATATTTCTTGATCTCGTCGTCGCTGACCTGCGCGTCCTTCTTGAAGGACTCAAGAACAAAGGGAATGCTGGAGGCTTTGATGGTCTGTCGCGTGGCGGAGTAGAACTGGTTCGACATGTCTGGCGTGGCGACCACGTTGCCGGAGACGAGTTGCTGGAGTCTCTGATAGCCAATCCAGTCGCGCAACAATTCGTAAACATCGTTCACGTTCATGCCGAAGGAACCAAGGTTGCCCTCAAAGGCCTCCGCCTTGGCTGCATCGAACTGGCCTTCCGTCTGAAAAACGGAGAGTCCTTTAAATCTTCCTTTAACTTCCGCGTCAGATGCCCGGATGCCGTTTTTCTCGATCTCTTCGCGAAGCACGAGAAGATTCACGGCAAAATCGAGCGGCGCACCCACCATCTCCAACGGACGACCATCCTCCTGTTTGCGGAACTGACTGACGATGTTGACGAGATCAGATGCGTAGTAGCGCTCGGAACCTGGTAGCATCAGACCCGCTGCCACACGGTAGTTGCGCTGGAGACGTCCGATCTCCGCATAGGAATATTCGTGATCGTAAATGGCGATGGCGGTGTCATCTGCGGTGTGTCCACCACGGTTGCCGGTCTTCGTGTAGCTGCCGAAGAAAGTGAAGGCGATGATGACGACGGCTGTAACTACAATCCAGAAAGTTTTGTGATGTCGGCGGAGGAACTCAAGCATGGGTAGGGTGCGGGTTGAAAGGGGCGTAGATGTAACCGCTCGCCCCGCCTCGGGTCAATGGTTTTTTATGCCCGGCTCAAACTCAAGCACGTCTCGATTCAAGGCACGGCAGCGGTGGACTTATCACCCTTCGGAACTTCTCCGGCGGTGCTGTCATCCTTGTGAAGCAGTTTCTCAAGGGTGGTGTCGGACTTGATGCCTCGTTCGAGCGCGTCTTGATAATGCTTCTTCGCGGCCAGCCAGTCGGGAGGATTGGAGGTTGCATAGAGCACGGCAAGATTGAAATGCGCGTCACCGTCATTTGGGTCAATGGCCAGGGCCTGCTTGAACTCGGACTCAGCGCGCTGGTGATTGTTCATGCGGCTGGCGATGATGCCCAGATAGTGATGCGCTCGGGCATTTTCGCCGTTCTTGGCGAGGCTTTTTTCAAAACCCGACATGGCCTCAGGGAGATTCCCCTGCTGGAAATGGCAGATGCCGAGACGGTAGAGCGCCAGATGATTTTCCGGATCGTAAACCAGGCTCTTCTGGAGCAGAACCTTGGCGTCATCGTATTTCTTCTGCTGTTGTTTCAGCGCGGCGAGGCTGATGAGCACGGAAGTGTTCTTGGGATTGGCCCGCAGGGCATCCTGATAAAATTGCTCGGCGGACTTGAGGTCGCCCTTCTGCTGCGCCTTGATGGCATCGGCGAGAATTTTTCCCTCTGAGGAGGTTGCCGCCGGTTTGGGCTTCTCCTTGCCGGGTGTGGAGCCGCTCTTCTCACGCGCATCCTTGGTCTTGCCGCTGACCGCCATCAAGGTGGCGCGGACGCCGTTGGCATCAATGATCTCCTTGAGTTGAGGCGCGGTAAACAACGGTTCTTCATCCAGGGTCAGGATGATCTTCGCGCTGGTCATCTCCTCCAGATTCTCCATCATCTGCGTGGAAGTGTGCTCCATTTTTTTCATTTCGGCGATGACCAGTTCCTTCGCCTGCCGCTGCCTCTCTTGCTGGCGAAGGTCGCGCATGATGATGTTGCGCAGCATGGCGTTATCCTTGGCCAGCTTCGATGACGGCCCCGACGATGATCCTGCATCCAGCTCCTTGAGTTTTACCGTGAGATCGGCTACCTGGCTTTGATAGACGTTGTTTTCCTGGCGCAGCTTGGCCAGATCGGACTGGATGCCTGTGATCTGGGTTTTTAAGGCGGCGATTTCCACGTCCTTTTTCTCGCCGGAGGCCTGGAGGGTATCCACCTGCTTACGAGTGACCTCCAGCTCCTGCTTCAGCTTGGTGTTCTCGGCCATGATCTTGCTGTAATCTTCTGTCTTGGTGCTGTTGGCTTTCAGACTGGCGATGTCGTCAGCCATCTGCTTCTGCCGGTCGAGCAATGCCTTCTTTTCATTTTCCAGCGAGGCAATGGTCTTGTCCTTTTCCTCAAGCTGCCGGTCCCGTGAGGCCAGCATATCCGACACCATCTTCGATTCATTCTGGAGCTTTTGCAGTTGTTGCTCGGCCCCGGTGATTTTGGCCGCCGCGTCCTTGGCCAGTTTGTCCATGCGCTGGTTAATGTCCTGCAATTGCTGGGAAAGCACCACGCGATCCTGCTCCGATTTCTGCCGCTCGCGCAACGCATTGGTGTAACCGTCCTCGTAGAGTTTGAGCTTGGACTGCATCTCGGCATTCTGCTTTTGCAGCGCCTGAAATTGCTGGTTGATAATGTCGAGAGGATTCGCGATCCCGGTCAACGCAGGCGCAGTCGGAAGCGGCGTGCCACCTGTCGTGCTGGGCGGCACGATCGGATTTGATGGAACCGCTGTGACCGCGGCTCCCGAAAGACGTTGCATGGCCTGCTCAATCATCTTCAGGCGATAGCTGACAATCTCCGGCTGCCAACCCGGTGAATTGCGCGCCACGGACCCGATATTCTGCTGGGCCTGCACCAGTTTTTGATAGGAGTTCTGCAAATCACCTGCCTTCTCCATGCGCTCCGCCTCGGTGAATTGAAGATAGCCCTTGAAATAGAGATCGCCCGCATCGCCGCCCGTCTGCGCAGACACGCCTGCGGCCCCGGCCATGATCAGGCAGGAGAGGATCATCATTAACAAGCGCTGAGAGAGAACCATCGGACGGCGAGCATAAACCCGCTCCTGCCTCTTGTCCATGATTGGCATCAGGGACGTTCAAGGCGGTGGGAGCAAATCCGAGCGGTTCGTCCGGGTCCGCACGAGCGCCTGATCGGCGCGCCATCGAGCAATTTTCCCGTGATCGCCGGAAAGCAGAACATCCGGCACCTTGATTCCATGCCACTCCGCAGGACGGGTGTAATGCGGCGCTTCCAGCAAACCCGTTGCGCCGAAGGATTCATCGATGGCCGAGTTCTCATCCCCCAGCACCCCCGGCAACAACCGAACGATGGCATCAATGACCACCACGGCGGCGATGGCTCCATTCGTCAGGACATAATCGCCGATGGACAGTTCCTCATCCACGCAACTCTCCACAATCCGGTGATCCATGCCCTCGTAATGCCCGCTGATGACAATCAAATGCTCCTCGGCTGACAATCGTCTCGCGGTTGCCTGATCGAACCGCTTCCCCTGCGGCGTCATTAGCAGCACGCGACTCTGCGGCTGCTTAATTTTTTCCAGCACACTGAACACCGGCTCCGGGCGCAGCACCATCCCCTGCCCTCCGCCGTAAGGCACATCATCCACCTGCCGGTGCTTTCCCAAGCCCTCCTCGCGCAAATCATGGACCGCCAGCTTCAACAGCCCACGCTCCTGTGCGCGCCCCATCATGCTCGCGCCGAGAGGCACGGTGACGACTTCGGGGAATAGGGTGATGACATCCACCTGCATGACGGCAAGCTAGAAGGATGCGTGGCTTCGCGCAAACAAACTGTAAGGCGTTTGTGCCAAACGTCGAAACTTGTTTTTCAATCTGACAAGAGCCGTGGGAGCCACTCGCAGAAGGGAAGAAAGTTGAAGGGTTGAAAAGTTGGGGCTTGAGGCTGTGCGCTGTATTTCAAAACAATTCAACCCTTCAACTCTTACGCTATTTTCCGGCGGCGGCGCAGGAGGAGACCAGCGGCTCCAAAGAGCATCAGCACCGCACGGCTGGGTTCTGGAATGGCTAAGACGGAGATGGTTCCGTTGCTGT
>JAYVOH010000071.1:0-6052 GCA_043758025.1 Verrucomicrobiota bacterium | reverse complement strand
GTTTGCGACCGAAGGTGATGACTGTCGCCACCATCGTCGCCAGTCTGCTGCCCATCATGTGGAGCCATCGCCAGGGAGCGGAGGTCATGCAACCCCTGGCCACCCCCGTCATCGGCGGCATGATCTCCAGCCTCATTCACATTCTCATCGTCACCCCCGTCATCTTCCTCTGGTTGCGCGGGCGCGAGTTCAGGAAACGTTCATTGCAAGCCGCACTTGCCTGAGATCAGATCGCAGACACAACGGTAGGGTTAAACCCCATGTTGAATTGTCAGTCCATTACCTGCCGTCTTTTACATTACAAATTCTCAAATTCTATGAAAACAAATTTCACTTCCCTTCATCCCTGGCATCGGCTGACCGAGCTGCTTTGCGTCGGACTCGTGTTCGTCGCCTTGCCAGTCAGGGCTGACAAAAAGCACCACGGGGGACGCCACCATTCAGGCCACGGCAATTACGTGCATCACTACAACTCCCATTACAGTGGCCATTCCGATGGTCATTCCCGCAAACCCACCATCGCCCGGAACTACGACCACTACGATCCCAATATCGGCTATTATGAAGGCTACTACAACGAATATCCCGTCTATTCGCCTCGCTACCAAGGCCGCAGCTACTACGACAACAGCAACTATGGCCACAGCCACCACCATTCACTCACCACTCAACTGCTCCAACAGCTCCTTCGCTAATGAAAACTCCATCGACAATATCATCCCCCACTATTCAATGTTTCGCCCTGCTCACTGCGTTTAGCATCATTTCTGGTGCGCTGCTCCAAGCCGATGACAAACCGTCAAAACCCCAAGCAGGTGAAGAGCAACCCCAACGCCTCGTCTCGCTCGTGCTGCTTCTCAGTGAAACTCGAACCATCGACGCTGCCGCTGTTGCGCACGCGGCGTCGCATGCGTTGAGTGTCGAAGTGCCGGATGATGCCATTTCTGCCAAGCCTCCTTCGTTCGTGGTCCAGGCAGGACCACGCCGGTTCGCGATCAACAGCGTGAACGAGCCGTATTTCGCAGAAGGAGACAAGCTCGCAGCCGAATTGAAAAACCCTTCGCTTGCAAAATCGATTCGTAACAACCGCGCCTGGTTGTCTGTGGACTGGCTTGAGAAAGACGACAAGGCAGACCTTCGCAAAGTATATCAACAAATTGCGCAGATCATCGCGCAGTTCGTGAGAAAAGACACTCTCGCTGTTTACAGTCCTGACACCGATCAGTTTCACGTCAATGACGGGACGCTCCTCGGTCATTTGAAAAGCAACGATCCCCTCCATGACCTCGTCCCCGCAGGCTTAGTTGCTGCCGAGGGTGCCGCCCAAAGCTCAAAAATCACTATCAGCAGCGATGACCCGCAGTTGATTGCGGCGCAAGAGCAGGCTGAAGCGGAGTGGCCGGAATTCCTGCGTGCATTCAAAGCGCGCGACAAAAACCAGTATTTTGCCGTTAAAGGCCGCATCCTTGAAGGCGACAAGGGCGAATATCTCTGGCTTCAGGTCAGCGACATTGACGACAAAGTCGTTCACGGGAAACTCGACAACGATCCTGAATCGCTGAAAAAAGTCGCGCGAGGCCAGGATCTGCACATTCCCATCGAAGAGGTTGATGACTGGCTCTACAGCACCAGGTCCGGCAAGGACGGCAAAGAGGAAATCAAAGGCGGATTTACGCTTCGCCTGTTCGATCAGCTTGCAGAAGCCAAGCGGCAAAAGTGACGTGTCTGCAAAGCACGGACTGAGATTTCTTGAGGTTTCTTGAGGGCTGGCGCGCATGGGTTCGTTTAAGTTTGCTGCATGCTACCCTGTTCGCCGCTTCGATTTCGTTGCCTTGCCCTCGGGGCGCTTCCTGCTTCATGCGCTTCCCCGACGCGCGACCCGTTGAAGCATGTGCATGGTGCAACCCGCGCGAAGCTTGGGACGGTTGTGGCCGCGCCTGTGATCGGCGGGTGAGCCGAAGCGAGACCAACACGTCGGCCTGAGCGGCTAGGAAGAATTCTGAAAAAAACCTCAATACTTGAATGAATCCAAAGCGTCTTCGTCAGATAATGCGGACCACATATACGCCTGGCAAATGCCGGATGCGGGACAGGTCACAAAACCAAAATCAAAATCATCAATCACATGAAAACAAAAATCACCCTCATTGCCGTCGCCATCCTTGGCCTGGCAGTAACTTCACAGGCTCGTGACCGGCACAGTCACGCTAATGAAGATGCCCACCACGCCTACCATGACGATGCTGCCGCCCGCGCCGCTGAGGAGCATGCCCGCGAGGATTATGAACATGCCATTCATGCGGCGCGCCATGGCGATTACTACCATGCAGCGAGAGACTACCAACATGCTGCTGAGGCCGCTCATGCGGCCCAGCATGCCCGCGATCACGCAGACGCCGCCGCTGATCATGCGGACGAGGCGTGGTCGCATCATCACGGTCGCTAATTCCCGGTTCCAATCCAATCTTCAAGCCACGGGCGATTCAGTTCGCCCGTGGTTTTTGTTTTTCTATACATACGTTTTTTTCAAGTGATCCCGCCAGCTCGTTAACCCGCCATGAATCGATTTGCTCTTCTCAACCGTCCGTGGGCGCTGCTGCCTGTTCTCTTGCTCTCGTCATGCGCCTCGCTCTCGCGTGATCCTTTGAAATCAGTGCGGGAGCAAACACGCTCCCGACTCGGCTATGATGTCTCCGCACCGGCCACGGCGCAGGATTCCGCCGATCTCGCGGCCCGCGTGAATGCCTTGTTGAAGCGCCCGCTCACCGCTGAGAGCGCAACGCAGATTGCCTTGCTCAATAACCGCCGCCTGCGGTCCACCTTGGAGGACGTCGGCATCTCCCAAGCGGAGTTCGTGGAGGCAAGCACACCGCGAAATCCTGTCCTGCACGGTCGCCCGCGTTGGTCAAACCCCGGAGGGCTCCCGAATACGGAAATCGGCATTGAGACTGAGGCGCTGGACTTTCTGTTAATTCCGCTCCGCAAACGCATGGCGGCACGAGAGCTGGTGCAAACAGAACGCCGTGTGAGTCATGAAATCCTTCAGCACGCAGCCGAAACAAAGGGGGCATATTTCACATTGCTGGCGAGCGAACAGCAGCTTCGCAAACTCCAGGACATTTCGGGCGTGAACGAGTCCGTTTCGGATTTCGCCAAACGGGTGCATGACGCTGGCAACATCAACGACCTGGAGCTGATGGAATTGCAGGTTGGCTATCAACAGGTGCAGGCGGACTTGAAGCGTGGACGTGCGGAAGTGGAGTCGCATCGCGCGAAGTTGAACCGCCTGCTCGGGCTGAGTGGCGCGCAAGCGCGGTGGACATTGGCATTGAATGAACTTCCGTCGCTCCCATCAAGCGATCCCTCACTCGCAAAGGCGGAAGCTGCCGCGCTCTCACAGAGACAAGACCTCGCCGCCGCCCAGTCGAATATTTCAGCGGTGGAAGCGGCGCTCGCGCTGAAGCGCAAGACGCGACTGTTCCCAGGACTGAATCTGGGCGTGGATACCGAGCGTGACACGGACGGAACCCAACTCACAGGACCAGAAGTCCGTATCGACCTGCCACTCTTCAATAGGGGCCGTGCTTCGATCGCAAAGCTCGAAGGTGAGCTACGCAAGGCGCGGGCGGTTGCAGAGGCCATCGAGGCCGAGGTGCGCAACGATGTTGCGGCAAGCCACGCCGCGCTGCGTCTTGCGCGTGAGGCTGCTGAGTTTCAAAAGACAACTCTGCTGCCGCAACGCCAGAGCATTCTCAAGGAAACACTGTTGCATTATAACGCTATGCAAAAAAGCAATATCGCCCTGCTACGCGCCAAGGACGAGGAACAACGCGCCGAAAAAGAAGCCATCGGGAGTCTGCGCGACTACTGGCTCGCACGTTGCGAACTGGAGAAAGCTGCGGGAGGCAGCCTCAGCATCAAGACAAGCAGCAAGCCTCCGTCAACCAAGCCCACGCCTGCGGCAAAAGCCGGCGGTGCCATGTCTCACGAGCAACACCAGAAGCACTAATGACCCAATCCATGAACCCATCCATTCATCAAAAGCCATGAAAGCAGAATCCAATTCTTCCATCACCACCCGTCGCGGATTGCTGACCAGCGCAGCAGCCTTGATCGGCAGCGGCGCTTTGATCCAACAAGCCGATGCCGAAGAAAAGGCGAAGCCGTCAACGCCCGCAGGCCAAGACATGAGCAAGATGAACGGAAGCGGTGCTGTCAAGATGACCGCGAACACCAAAGCCGCCGTCAGCACGGGCAAGACCGAGCCGCTGCATCCGGATGGAATAAGCTACCGCCCGGTCATCACCCTCAATGGCAAGACGCTGCCGTGGAAAATGGTCGATGGCGTGAAGGTTTATCATTTGATCGCAGAGCCAGTGACGCATGAGTTCGCGCCGGGGCTCGTCGCGGAATGCTGGGGCTACAACGGACGGGTGCATGGTCCGACCATTGAGGCGGTGGAGGGTGACCGTGTTCGTTTCTATGTGACCAATAAGCTCGATGCCGCCACCACCGTTCACTGGCATGGCGTCCTGTTGCCGAGCGGCATGGACGGAGTAGGCGGGGTAAGTCAGAAGGCCATCCAGCCCGGCGAGACCTTCAAGTATGAATTCACGCTCAAGCAGCACGGCACGCTCATGTATCACTCGCATCACGATGAGATGACGCAAATGCAGCTCGGCATGATGGGTTTGTTCATCATCCATCCGAAGGAGCCGGAGAAAAATCCGCCCGCCCGCGACTATGCATTCATGCTCAGCGAGTGGAAGATCGAAGTGGGCGCACGCCGTCCCGATCCCAATGAGATGACGGATATGAACGTCTTCACCTTCAACGGGCGTTGCTTCCCAGGGACCGAGGCGATGGTGGCAAAGCAGGGCGAGAAGGTGCGCATCCGAATTGGCAATCTCAGCACGATGAGCCATCACGCCATTCATTTGCACGGACCCAGCTTCAAGGTTGTGGCCACCGATGGCGGGGAAATTCCTGAGGCCGGCCAATGGCCGGAGGTCACCGTTCACATGCCCACCGGCAGCACGCGCACCATCGAGGTCACAGCCACCGAACCCGGCGATTGGGTCATGCACTGCCATATGCTCCATCATGTCATGACACAGATGGGCCACCAGTTTGGCAACGTCATTGGAATCAATACCGATGGCCTGAATAAGAAGATCAAAAAACTCGTCCCTGGTTACATGACAATGGGTGCCAGCGGGATGGGCGATATGGGCGACATGGGCATGGCCGTGCCAAAGAACTCGCTGCCGATGGTCGGTGGCCCCGGCAAATACGACTACATCACCATGGGCGGCATGTTCACCATATTGAAAGTGCGCGACTCCCTGCCCGCCGATGGCTCCGATCCCGGCTGGTATGAATGTCCGCCCGGCACCCTCGTCACCAACGCCCTGGAAGCCGACATGAAACGCGACGGCATCACCTTATAACCAAACCCTTTTGCCATCCGGCAAACGGGAAGCGGTGCTGATCTGCGCACTGCCTCCCGCACTCCACTCGCAGACCATCCAACAAAAAAGCAAAATAATACATCAAATGAAAACGATTCTGACTCTCGCCTTCATGCTCGGTGCTTCCAGCCTTATCGCGGCGGACGCCGCGCCGAAGCCCTTCCCTGCATCAATCACGAAGTGTGTCGTATCCGACGAGAAAATCGGCGAGCACGGCAAAGCCTACGTCTTCACTCATGAAGGCCAGGAAGTGAAGCTCTGCTGCAAAGACTGCCTCAAGGACTTCAAGAAGGACCCCGCCAAATACATGAAAAAGATCAAGGAAGCCCCAAAGAAATAATCAGGCCAGCCTGTCCTCGTCCCCCTCTCGGGGGAGATTTATCCTCCCGAGAGGGTTTCAAGCGATTCCCAAGCCAAGCAAGCGTCCGCACCATGAAAATTCCCCGCTGGTTCAAACGCACCCTGTTTGCCGCAGGCGGCCTCGTGCTCATCATCCAGGTCATCCCGATCTCTCACACGAATCCGCCTGTGCTCAAAGAACTGACATGGGACTCGCCGCAGACGCGAGCCTTCGCGCAACG
>JAYVOH010000070.1:0-6053 GCA_043758025.1 Verrucomicrobiota bacterium | reverse complement strand
GAAATACTACCAGAAAACGGGCTTTTCCACCAGCGATTTTGTCCACATAATATACATTTAATTCGCCGACACTCTGCCTTAACTAAGCACCATTCGGGACTGATAGGGCCGCGGAAGTTCAGCAGTGCCGTCTGGCTGAGGCCGCGGAAAATCGCGACGCTGGGTTATGCAAAGTGACGAAAGACTCCGGCCTTTGTGGATTCAGCGAGCGTCAGTCGAGCCAGTTCTCGAATCGTAAACCTGCCACCCGTGCGAAATCCTGGGTGTTGGCTGTGAGCAGCAGCGCATCTTGAGCCAGCGCGATGGACGCAATTTTCAGATCCATCGTGCCCGTGCGAAGTCGGGACTTTCGCAAGACCGCGCTATGTGCTGCCGCAGCATCGTCGAAAGCCACAATCTCCCAGGCGTTGAAGAAACGCACAATTTCCGCAAGCCATCCGCGCATCTGCTCCTCCAGCGTAATCACGGTCACTGCGAAAAACTGGTCACGTGATCCCGCCATGCGTCTGCGCAGGCGCGCTCCCGGCCCGTCAGCACCGTATTTGAGCGCGGAGAAGTGATCCGTGTCCAGGATGATCATCAGCGGCGAATCTTGCGGCGTTCAGCGCGGCGAATGGCAGCGCCATGTTGATCGATGCGCTTCATCATGTCATCCCCTGCGAACATACCGATCACGGATTTTCAGGCCCCTAGCGTGGGCTGTCGCGGTAATTTATCGACGAGTCTGGCGACAGACTTTTCCAATTTTGCCACGCGGACACTCAAGGTTGCGGCTGACATGAGCGGAAGATGCACCAGCTTTCGAGAATGAAAACACGAAATAATTCTGCCGGATCTCGTCATGATGCGGCGTAATAGCGTATAATTCCTGATAAATCAGCGTTCTATTTCTTGCCAAAACCTTCCCCATGTCCGCCATCCCTCATCTTCCCGCGCTCCGCAAAGGCGCGCCTTATGAAAGTCTCGACAAAGTTGATGTCAAAGATCACCGCACGGGTGAAGTCCTCGCTCAGGTCAGCCAGGTCAACGCGGGCATCGTGCGGCGCGATCTTGCGCGCATCGGCGAGGCACGCGCAGACCTGAAGAAATTCACCTGCGAGCAGCTCATCGAAATCTGCAAAAAGACCGGTGAGATTTTTCTCAACGGCATCCTGCCGCTCGGCGACAAGGGCCACACGCAGTCGCCGCAGCAATACATGGAGACGCTCTCGCGCACCAGCGGCCTGCCCTACGTGATGGTGAAACGTAATATGGCGAAGATCAACGATGCGCTGGCCAACATGCGCACCGTGCTCAACGGCCTCACGCGCGGACTCGATCTCAGTATCATCGACGACGGGTTCGGCGAACAAGCCGGCTGCCCCGTGAGTTATTATCCGACGGCCAACTGCCTCGGTCTCGTCATGCCGAGCAACTCACCCGCGGTGAACTCGCTCTGGCTTCCGGCGATTGCCTTGAAGACACCCGTCGTTATCAAACCGGGGCGCGAGGAGCCTTGGACGCCCTTCCGCCTGATTCAGGCCTTTATTGCCGCGGGCATTCCGACAAGCGCATTCGGCTTTTATCCAACCGATCACGAAGGCTCAGGCGAGGTGCTCAAGCTCAGCGGTCGCGCGCTGATCTTTGGCGATGCCAATACCGTCGCGCAATACAAGGACAATCCAAAGTTCGAGTGTCACGGCCCTGGCTTCAGCAAGGTGATCATCGGTGAGGATCAGGTCGAGCAGTGGCCGCAGTTTATTGACCTCATCGCCGCCTCCATCTCTGACAATGGGGGTCGTTCTTGCGTGAATGCGTCCGCCGTCGTCGTTCCCAAATATGGGAAAGAAATCGCCAACGCTCTCGCGCAGAAGCTTGGTCCCGTTCAGCCATTGCCGCGCGAAGATGATAACGCGAAGCTTTCCGGCTTTGCGAACCCGAAAATGGCCGAGTTCATCGATGAAGCGATCGAAGCCGGCCTCAAGGAATCCGGCGCGGATGATGTAACAGCAAAATATCGCAACGGCCCTCGTAAAGCGGAACTCGAAGGCGGTATTTATATGCGCCCCACCATCGTGCTCTGCGATAGCTTCAAGCACACGCTGAGCAACCGAGAATACCTCTGCCCCTACGCCAGCGTCGTCGAAGTGCCACAGTCGGAGATGCTCAACCAGATCGGCTTCTCGTTGGTCGTCACTGCGCTGACAAAAGATGCGAAGTTTATCGAGCAACTGCTCGACAGCCCGCTCATCGAGCGCCTCAACATCGGTCCTGTGCCCACCACGAAAATCTCATGGAACCAGCCGCACGAGGGCAACATGTTCGAGTTCCTCTACAAGCGCCGCTCCATCGAGGTCGCCTGACAACATGACTCCGCTCGCAACGTTCGATCACATCCCGCGCACGCGCGTCGTTTTCGGCAATGGATCGCTCACGCGGCTTGGTGAACTTGCGCGCGAACATGGCTCCAAGGCGCTGGTCGTCACGGATTCGGGCATCACTCAGGCAGGGCATGCCGCGCGGGCTATTGATTCGCTTGCAGCTGCAGGATTGCAGACCGCATTGTTTGATCGTGTGCATGAAAATCCGACCACACGGCATGTAGATGACTGTGTAGCGGCGGCGCGTGACTTTGGAGCCGACCTCATCATCGGGATCGGCGGCGGCAGCAGCATGGACACCGCGAAGGGCTGCAATTTTATTCTGACCAATGGCGGGCGGATACAGGATTACTGGGGCGTGAGCAAGGCCACGAAACCGATGCTGCCGCTCATCGCGATTCCCACCACCGCCGGAACTGGAAGCGAGTGCCAGAGTTTCGCGCTCATCTCCGATGAAGTGACACATGTGAAGATGGCCTGCGGCGATCCCAAGTGCGCGCCGCGAATCGCGTTGCTTGATCCAGAACTGACCGTTTCCATGCCGCGCCTCGTGACCGTGCTCACCGGCATTGATGCCATCGCACACGCCATTGAGACGGCGGTGACAAAGAAACGCAATGCCGTCTCCCTGATGTATTCCCGCGAGGCGTTCCGTCTTTTGATCGAGGGTTTCGAGCGCGTGCTGCGCAACCCGGGCGACATAGAGGCGCGCGGGTTCATGCTGCTGGGTGCTGCCTTTGCCGGAACGGCGATTGAAAACTCCATGCTCGGCGCGGCGCACTCCTGCGCGAATCCGCTCACGGCGAATTATCACATCGTCCACGGTCACGCCGTCGGCCTTATGCTGCCGCATGTGATTCATTTTAATGCCGCGCTTGTAGAAGCCGCGCTGGAGTATCGCAATCTCTTCAATGGCGATCTCGCCGCGCGCATCACCAGCCTGGTCATCGAGGCAGGACTGCCGTCAACGCTCGCCGCCTGTGGCGTAGAGCGCGGAAAAATTCCTCTGCTGGCACATGAAGCCGCATCACAATGGACGGCCAAGTTTAATCCGCGCGATGTCACCGAAGCAGATTTCGTAAGGCTCTATGAGACGGCGATGTAGAAATGGCTCCACACTCGTTGTCCCCTGGATGAGGCAGGCGGTGCAGGCCTTCACGATCGCAGCCTGTAAATGGCGATGATTCACGTAGTCGCCGAGTGGCCACTTCCGCGTCGCAACGAAAATGGTTTGAAGTTTCGTAACCCGTGGTCTTGCAAGAGTCGATGGCCCGCTGGATGGCGGTAAGGAATTGCTGCCATGCGCTCGCTGAATTAGCATTCCATCAAGCAGGCGTCGATGAGGTCTTCGAGGGGCGAGGCGGTGCGGGTTCTCATCTCGGGGGGCGTCTCGTAAATTTGTCATGAGCACACCAAATGGTGAATGGCATTCAGCTTTTCCTCGACCTCAGGCGGGACTTCCTCACGCTTCATCTGTCGGGCCAGCAGGAAATAATCACTTTTCGAAATGGCGACATCGGCTTTGGCAAGCAAGTCCGGCAACAGGGTTTTGCTCGCTGGTTCCGCGCGAAGGAACGCACTGGCCTTGAGTGGTGAATGGAAAAACGCTGGCGGCAGTTGTTCTCGCATGTAATCCATCGCTGGTGTGGCGAAAAGGGGCCCTTTCTCTGCATTCAAGAACCGCTCCAGACTTGCGGGATGCAGGAGGTAGCTTTCCGCCTCGTAGCGTTCCCATCGCAGAATGGTCAGCCCGTCAGCCGTGATCTCGCGGTCAGGTAAACTCCTGTTGTCACCGTCGAGCAAGAGCGCGGCCTTCAGATTGGGCTGGATGGCCTTGAGCGCGAAGAAGTGCGCACGAGCTTCTTTCGGGCTGCGGCCTTGGTTATTGTGCCAGAATGGCAAGCGGCTGAACCATTGCTCCAACGGATGCTCCAGAACGGTTGCCCACGCCTTGAGCAGATCGAAGTCCGTAGTGCCCTCCAGATAAAGAATGCCTTTTGCGTCCTCCGCGAGGAGCAATTCCAGGGAAGTGACGCGTTTCAGAGCCTCCCGAACCTGATCACGATCGCTATCCGACGCCAAGGGGTGTGGCTCGCGATAAAATGAAACAATCTGCTCGGGGCTGGTATTGTCGATCAACACCTCGGAGTGGGTGGCGATGAGCAACTGTCCCTTTCGCTCATGGCACAAGCGGCGGAGGATGTCGTAGAGCTGCTTTTGGAGAAGCACGTGCAGGTGGGCGTCGGGTTCATCCAGCAGAATCAAACTGGAGGGCCGTGCATACATGAACGCTAGAATGAGCAGCACCTGATGAAACCCGCTGCCCGTCGTGGAGACATCCAAGGGAGCGAGGCCTCCAAAGCCGTTGCCCGTCGGTATGCCTTTCAGATATTGGCAGGTGATGTAGGGCACTCCCGCATACACTGGCTTGAGCAAGCGGTAGCCAAAGACCTCCGAGACGATTCCTACAAGCCTTTGCCAATCTTTCCCCTCACCAGCTTCAGCCACTTCGAGCAGCAGATTGCGGAGGATGTCACCCGCTTTGCCTTGGCCGACCAGCATGTCTTGATAGGGGCGGTCGTGCCTTGTCTCATTGACGCCAATTCCCGAAAACGGTGGAACATAGATCACGCTGATTTCCTCATGTGCCTGGTCGATGTGCGGCAGATCCGCTGCCACTGGTTTCGCATGAATTTGCTCGGGACCGCTGTAGCGAAATTCAAAGCCTACCTTCCATTCGCTCCCGTTTTTGCTCATCCCATGCAACGTGATGACCAAGGGGCGGGGCGCACCCTGCTTGCCTTCATCTTTACGGAGAGAGGTATGGGTATCTGTCCAAAGCTGATCCATGGACGGCAACGGTAACGCCGTGAATTCCTGCCGGGTGATGGGCGCACCGGGCCGGTCCTTGGCCTTTGATCCACTTCCGGGACCTTTCTTTTCCCACCACTTCTGCATGCCCAGATTCCAAACCATGGCAGCTTGCAACAAGGTTGATTTTCCGCTGTTGTTCGGGCCTGCCAGCAAGGTGAGTGGCTCAAGTGGAAACTCCTGCGTTGCAAATCGCTTGAAGTATTGGGTCGTGATTTTGGTAATCATAATCGTGTGCTTTCAGTGTGTGCTTGTCTCATACCTTACCTTCCTGTTTGATGATGGCGAGGAGGTCGGGGCTGTCGGCGGTGAGGCGGAGGAGGCGGTTGCGGATGGGGTGGCTGGGGACGTTCAGCGTCTGGGGAGGTGGATGAGGAAGTCGCGCTGCTGGGCGGCGCTGGCCTCGGGGGCGTAGGCGGCGAGGTGGGGTGCCACGCTGTCGTGGAAGAGCAGGTCGCGCTCCGCCATGGGCTCGCGGAAGTAGCACTCCATCACGCAGGCGTCGATGAGGTCTTCGAGGAAGGCGTCGGCTCCGGGGCTGGCTCCGGCCTCGGCTTTGGCAAACGGGGTGAGTAGCTCGCTCATGATTTGGGTTTCTTGAGCGCCTTCCGCGCTTTGGATTCCAGCTTCTTGATGCTCGCCACGGTGGGCAGTTCCTCGGGCATGGTGCCACCGAGTTCTTTGATGGTCTGGCGCACTTTGGCTCCGACTTCGCGATGGGCCCGGTTGGCCTTGTCTTTGCCCGTGATCTTCTCGCGGCGGAGTTTGTCTTCGGCCTGGGTGGCGCGGAAGAGGTTGGCGGCCAGCTCGGTGCTGCCCATG
>JAYVOH010000069.1:0-16381 GCA_043758025.1 Verrucomicrobiota bacterium | reverse complement strand
GTAAGCCAAAATTCCGTCTGGTCAAGCTGGGTGCTGGGTAAAAAGAACTTCCGTTCGCCGCGCCATCAGAACATCCTTCGCGATCTGAGCCTTGAGCTCCTCAAGGCCGGCAAACTTTTGCTCTGGTCTCAGCATCTCGATGAACGCGACTTCCATTTCGTTTCCGTAGAGGTCGTCGCCATCAAAATCCAGCAAATGAACTTCCAGCACCCGTTCCGCGGCTCCGGCATTCACCGTAGGACGCAACCCAAGATTCGCCACGCCTTTAATGGAGGGCAGTTTCGAACCAGTGATTTGAACTGACACCACATAGACACCATTCGGAGGGAGTTCCTCGTTTTCCACTGCGACATTGGCAGTAGGAAAGCCAATCTGGCGCCCGAGCTGATTCCCCGCCACCACCTTCCCAAAGACGGAGTAATCTCGCCCGAGGAATCTTCTGGCCCTGGAAAGATCCCCCGCCCTCACGGCCTCACGAATAAGCGTGCTGCTGACCACTTCCCCACTCACCTGCACCGCCGACACGCCATAGACGCCAAAGCCAAGGCTCTCGCCGAGATCCATGAGCTTGTGAATGTTTCCCTCGCGATTCTTGCCAAAAGTCCAGGTGTATCCGACCGAGATAAAGCCGAGCGGCTTGCAGGAGGTGGCCAGCGCCCCGACAAAATCGGCTGCCGAAGTTTCCGCCGTGCTTTCATCAAACCGCGCGACGAAAACGCAATCCACTCCGCATTGCTCGAGTATGCGCAGCTTGTGCCGGGTCGAGCACAGCAGGCGCGGCGCAACATCGGGACGCAGCACTCGGAGTGGATGCGGATCAAAAGTCATCACCACCGCTGTGCCGCCCTGTTTCGCCGCAAAATCCTGCGCGGCACGTATGACTTTCTGATGCCCGGGATGAACTCCGTCAAAGACACCGATGGCCAGCGCCACCGGGCCGGTTAACCGCGAAAGTTCGCTGATATCGTGAAGTTCAGTCATGGCAGAAATTCTTGAAATGATGTTTCCCAAGTTTCATTCCACTCTTCCATTCAGCCTCCATCAAGCCCCGCGCAGCTTCGAGACATCGTAGAGCGAATACATGGACGACATCACCTCGTCGCGCCGGCCTTCCTTTAGCGCATCGAACGTGGTGAATTTTCCAGGGATGAATTTGAAATGCCCGGAGCGCGAACGGCGCAAGGCGCTGAGGTGCGCGCCGCAGCCGAGCTTGTCACCAATGTCATGCGCGTAAGTGCGGACATAGAAGCCCTTGCTGCACACGACCCGGAAATCAATTTCCGGCAGCGCGATGCGGGTGATCTCGTAGTTGAAGACATGAACGAGGCGCGGTTCACGCTCGACCGTCTTGCCCTGCCGGGCGAGTTTGTAAAGCGGCACACCGTCTTTTTTGATGGCGCTGACCATCGGCGGCATCTGATAAAAATCGCCCCTCATGGAATCGAATGCGGCCCGGATTTGATCTTCGGTCAATGGTGGCACCTCGCGAGTTTCCAAGACCTCCCCCTCTTTGTCCTGCGTGCTGGTGGATGAGCCTAAATGCGCGGTGCCGAGATATTCCTTGTCCTCGCTCATGAGCAAATCCTGAATGCGCGTGGCATTGCCAATGACGAGAATCAACATGCCCGTGGCCATGGGATCAAGCGTGCCGCAGTGTCCGATTTTTTTCATGTTCAAGCAACGCCGCGCGACGGCCACCACGTCGTGCGAGGTCATGCCGGGTGATTTGTCCACCAAGAGGACGCCGTTAACCGAGTCTGATGAGTTCATGAGTCAATGTTTTCAAAAATCGTTCTTCCGCCTGAGCCACGGGACCTGGCAAGCGCGCGCCTGCGGCCATGCGATGACCGCCACCGCCAAATTCCCCGCACACTTTAGAAACATCCAGCCGGGCATCTTTGCTGCGCGCGCTGACGCGAACCTTGCCCTCGGACGTTTCTTCAAAAATGACGGCAGCGACCACTCCCTGAATGGTGCGGAGCGAGTCGATCAATCCTTCGGTGTCGCCCGGATCCATGTTCACCGCCCTCTGGGTTTCAACAGTCAGTGCCCAACTGGCAATGCGCCCTTCCGCGCTGAGTTTCATCTCATTGAGCAAAGCCTTGAGAAGCTGGACGCGGCGCAGCGGATGTTCCTGATAGAGTTTCTGCGCGAGAATCGCCGTATCCAGCCCCGCCTCCATCATCTCCGCAATAATGCGATGGGTGCGCGGTGTGGTGCTGGAGTATTGAAAAGAGCCGGTGTCGGTGCTGATCGCCGCAAAAAGATTCTCGCGCACGGCATCGTCCACCGGGAAAGCTTGCGTGCTGAGGAGTTCGTAAACAATCTGCCCCGTCGCAGGCGATGCGGTGTCGATGTGATTAAGATGACCGTATCCGGGATTGGTGCCGTGGTGGTCGATGTTCACCAGCAAAGCGGCTTCACTGAAGGCCTTCAACGTTCTCTCCCCGAGGCGCTCCTTGGTGGCAGTGTCGAGCGCGATGGCCACGTCCAGATCCAGCGGTGCAGCGACAGATTTTTCCACGGTGTCGGCGAAGGGCAAAAAGGCCAGGTTCCACGGCACGCCGTCTTCGCTGAGCACGCGCACGTGTTTTCCGGCAAGCGCCAGGCTGCGGGCAAGTCCGACGATGGAGCCGATGGCGTCGCCGTCTGGCCTGACATGGCACGCAATCGCAATCTGGTCAGCCGAGCGGATGGCGTCGGAGATGGTCTTCAGGCTGTCGTTGATTCCGGGCATGATCTCAGGTCTTCAGGGTGCGGCTTCATCACCCGGGGCTTCCACAGGTTCCTCTGCGGGCGGCGGCAGATTCTCAATGATGTTGAGCAGCCGGACGCCGCGCTCGACAGAATCGGTAAATTTGAAGACCAGTGACGGCGAATGCTTCAACACCACACGCTTGTAAAGCTGACGCTGGATCATTCCATGCTGGTCATTGAGTTTCTTAATGATGGCGTTATGTCTTTTTACATCGCCAAGAATGCCGACATAAATGAAGCATTGCTTGAGATCAGGCGTCATGTCCACCTCGTGAATCGTGACGAAGCAGTCTTTGAAACTGTAGGTTTTCCCAAGAATCGTGCCCAGCTCGCGCCGCATCAGTTCCTGGACTCGTTGGACTCGGTGATTCATGGATGGCCTTCTCGGTTCGCAGTTAAGAGTTCGGGATTCAGGGTCGAATTGACTGATTCAACGATTGAGTTATTTGAGACCCGAACCGAGAACCCAAATCCTGAACTGAAAGTCAGAGCGTCTGGGCGAACTTCTCGAGTTCGTAGCACTCGATGACATCGTTTTCCTCGTATTCTGTGTAGTGACCGAGGCGAATGCCGCATTCGAGTCCGTTGCGAACTTCTCCCACGTCATCGGTGAAACGTTTCAGTGTTTCAACGGAACCATCATAGACCGACTGATTGCCGCGAAGAACCCGGGCACGAGCTTTGCGATCGATGCGACCGTCGGTAACCACACAGCCGGCCACGATGCCTCTGCTGAGATTGAACACTTGTTTCACACGGGCATGACCGATGACTTTCTCGCGTAATTCTGGATCGAGCAGGCCCAGCATGGCCTCTTTGACCTGATCGATGAGTTCGTAAATGATGCTGAAGAGCTTGACCTGGACCCCTTCGCGCTTGGCGATGGAAACGGCGGTGCTTTCGACCTTGACGTTGAAACCAATGACGATGGCATCGGAAGCGCTCGCCAGAAGAATGTCGCCTTCGGAGATGGGTCCGGCGGCGTTGTGCAGAATCTGGATGTCCACCTTGTCGCTCTTGATTTCCTTGAGCGATTTGGCAATGGCTTCGAGCGATCCGTGCACATCGGTCTTGAGAACAATGTTGAGCGACTTTTTCTCGCCTTCTTCGATATTGGCGAACAAGGTTTCCAAGGATGTGCGGCGGGGCACGGCGAGTTTCTTGAGACGAAGTTCTTCGAGACGCTCGTCACTGAGCTTCTTCGCGGTGCGCTCGTTTTCCATCTCGATGACTTCATCGCCGACATTTGGCAGCCCGCTGAAACCGACGACCTCGGCAGGCATCCCGGGCCGAACCTCTTTTATGGCCTGGCCGCGATCGTTGATGAGAGTGCGCACCTTGCCCCAGCATGGCCCGCAGATGAAAGGCTCGCCGACACGCAGCGTGCCGGTCTGGACAATGACAGTGGCCGTGGGGCCGCGACCCGGATCCATGCGCGACTCGATGATAGTCGCGCGCATCGGAGCTTTCGGATTGGCCTTAAGCTCCAGCACTTCAGCCTGAAGCGACATCGTTTCCAAAAAGGCGTCCATGCCAATGCCTTTGGTGGCGGAGACCTCCATGACCTCGACCTCACCGCCCCATTCGACGGGCATCAATCCTTTTTCCTGAAGCTGCTGCTTCACGCGCATCGGATTCGCGCCAGGCAGGTCGCACTTGTTGATGGCAACGATGATGGTGACACCGGCAGCTTTGGCGTGATTGAGCGCCTCGACTGTCTGCGGCATAAAGCCGTCGTCTGCAGCGACGACCAGCACCACGATGTCCGTCACATGCGCTCCGCGGGCGCGCATTTCCGAGAAAGCGGCATGGCCGGGCGTATCGATGAAAGTGATGGGCCGCCCGTTGTGAAAGACGCTATAAGCACCGATGTGCTGCGTGATTCCGCCGGCCTCGCCGGAGACAACCGTGGTCTTGCGCACGGCATCCAACAGAGAGGTCTTGCCGTGATCGACGTGGCCCATGAAAGTGATGATGGGAGCGCGCAGTTCCAGTGATTCCTGAGCGACTTCCTCTGGCGCGGGCATCTCGGGCGGCGCGATAATCTCTTCGGGCTTGTGGACGCCGCCGCCTTTTTCGCGCTTTTCCTTTTCAAAGACGAAGCCGTGTTTCTCGCAAACTTTTGCCGCAATGTCCGGTTCGAGCGGGGTGTCGGTCTTGGCAAATACTTTGAACTCGATGAGATCCTTGATGATCTGAAAAGCCTTCAATCCCATTCTGTCGGCCAGGTCCTTGACAATGATCGGCGTCTTGATGTGGATGACCTTGGGATCGCCGGTCTCCTCTTCTGAAGCAGCGACAGTGGGCGCTTCTACTTTCGGAAGCAAAGCAGCCAGTTGATCTTCATCATCCTGTTTCAACAATGAAATGGGCGGCAGAAAATTGGTCGCCAGAGCCTGCGCAATTTCCGCCTCTGTGCGGACAGGACGACGAGGCTTTTTTTCTTCCTCGTCAAACAGTGACAGAGCCTCGGCCTTGGCTTGATCAAGCGTCTTCCTGACCGGTTCAGGCTCGGGCGGTGGAACAGGTGCCGCCACTTTTGCCGGAGTGGCACCCAGTGGCTTGAAAGCCGATGCGTGAGCAGCGGCTCCACTGCGGCGCTTAGCCGTTGATGACGGCAGTTCGTCAATTAATGAAAGAGTCTTCCGCGGCTTGAGCGGCTTTTTTTCTGCCGCCACCCGAGACTCCGCCGCCTTCTTGGAAGGCGGACTGCTACGGGTGGTTTTAGAAGTCGTGGATTTGGGAGGCATGAAATTGATAACGATGTTCGGGCAAAAAAAGCAGGATGATCAGGACGAAAATCAGGCGGCAGCGCCTTCCTGTTCGGTCGGAGAATCATGGGTGCCACGGGCCTTCTCAACAATCAGCTTTGCAGTTGCCGTGTCGCCATCGAGGATTCCGGCGATATCGCTTTCGTCCACATCATCGAATGCCGAGAGATCGGTCAACCCACCGTCGGCCAGCTTGCGAGCAACCTCCTCGGAGATGCCAAATTTCTCCACAATCTGATGCACCGAGCCGCCCATGCTGCTTTCAAATTTCTTCTCTTCATGCTGGTCGCGCTCGATGGCGAGATCGTAGCCGATCAGCCTGGAGGTGAGGCGCGCGTTCTGCCCTTTCCGCCCGATGGCCTTGGAAAGTTCTTCCTCGCCCACGGTGAGGTGCACGCGCTTGCTGGCCTCATCGACGTTGATGGAGAGAATTTTGAGCGGCTTCAACGCCTCGCGCGTGAATTCAACGGGATCGGAACTCCAGCGGATGATGTCCACCTTCTCGTTGTTCAGCTCACGCACAATGTTCTTCACCCGCGCGCCACGAAGTCCCACGCAAGCACCGACAGGATCCACTTTTTCGTCCGCGCTATGCACAGCGATCTTGGTGCGATAACCGGCCTCACGAGCGATGCTGACGATTTCCACGGTGCGATCTGAAATCTCGCTGACTTCGAATTCAAACAGTCGGCGCACGAAGTTCGGATGGCTGCGGCTCAGGATGATCTCGGGGCCACGCTGGGTGTTCTTCTCGACCGCCTTCACATAGAAACGCATCCGGTCGCCGGAAGTGTAATCTTCCGTGGGAACGCGCTCGCGCATGGGCATGATTCCGTCGAACTTGCCGAGATCAATGACCACGTCGGACTTGTCAAAGCGGCGGACGGTTCCGCTTACGACATCACCGGTGCGATCCTTGAACTCTTCATAGAGATTGGCCTTCTCCACTTCACGGAGACGCTGCATCCAGGTCTGCTTTGCGGTTTGCGCGGCAATGCGACCAAAGTCTTTGGGCGTCACCTCGACGTCCACTTCTTCACCAAGCTGCGCATCCTTGCGGAGTCTGACGGCATTTTTCAGGGCAATTTCCTCGAAAGGGTTCGTTACCGACTCCACGACCAGCAGCTTGGCAAAAGCCTTGATGCTGCCTTTGTCAGGATCAATCTCGATGCGCAATTCGCGCGCCGGTCCGATGCTGCGCTTCGAAGCGGCAAGCAATGCGCTCTGGAGAGCCTCGACCATCCTGGGACGGTCGATGCCTTTTTCCTTTTCGTAATATTCAAACAGGGCTTTGAGTTCGCTGATCATAAAAAAACTTGAGGCTGCACCCCCGGACGAACAAGAACGGGACTGATCCCGCTCCCGTTCCAGGAGACATGCTCTCAAGTGTTCGCCCAGAAGGAACGTGCACCTTATGCTTCACCGTCGCGGAGGCAAGTGTTTTTATGAAGTCGTGTGGAGCGAACCGGGACAAAAGACCGGGGATGCGTGGCGGTTCGTAACAGCCGACCTGATGAGGATTTGATTTTTCTTGGCCTGCTATAATGCTACGCGCACTGCCCCTGTCATTTTTGTTTTGTCATGACAATGCGATCAATCTCCTCCCCGCTCGCATCAATCGCGCGCAGTTCCAGACGGCTGGCAGTCAGATCAAGAACTGTAAATGAGTGGCGGTCGGAGATAAACTTGGCGGTGTAAGGTGACCAGTTGCCAGGATGCTTGGCCGCAAAATATACGGCATTCTGCGCGAGATCGCCCTTGTAAAGCGTGCCGCCCCCGCCGCCGGAGACGATGTGGACCACGCCATCTGCATGGGTGTTCCCCACTCCGTCAAAGGTCTTGTCGAGCTTGAACACACCATTGACGAGGCCGCCGGCGATTCGCATGGGCGCATCCGGCTGGAAGTGGACGGGCACGCTGCGCTGATAATTGTGAACATGCCCGGAAAAGACAATATCCACGCCGCAGCTTTCAAACAGAGGCACCAGCGACCGCATCTTTTGTTCTGTGTAATGTTCGCGCGAGGAATGGAATGCGGGCGCGTGACAGCAGACGAATTTCCAGGACGCGCGGCTGTTGCGAAGATCGTGCTCAATCCATTCGCGCAGATGGGGGGCATCGAGATTGGCATATCCGCTGTTGTCCAGAACAAGAAAATGAGCGGGCCCGTTATCGAATGAATAAACGCCCAGCGCGGGATAGCTGCTGCCGACGGCGGAGCGGAAGACGGCGGCCTCGGGTCCGGTGCCAACCGGCGTGCTCCACGGACCTTCGCCGGGACCGTTTGTCGGAGCGCGGAAGAAATGATAAGCGCCGAGCACATCCGGGGTGTCGGCGAGATTGTGGGTATCAACATCGTGATTGCCCAGCACTGTATGGAACAGGACGGATGCCATGAGTGGCGCACCGGTGGCCGCGCTCGCGGATGCCGGCTGGTTGTAGGTGCTCCAGAAATGATCCATGTATTGGCTGACCCGGCCCGTGGGATAAACAATGTCACCGAGCGCGACGAGGAACTGCGGTTGCACACGGCTGATTTGGTAAGCGATCGCATTCTGATTCACATTCCCCTTTGCCAGATCGCCGACAATCACGCACCGCACCACTTTGTCCGGGGCCGCATGAGAGGCGAAGACTCCATCACGCACCAGGTTCGGGCCAAGCTTCACTCGATAATCAATCATGCTGTCTCCCGGCAGTCCGGACAGAAGCGCGGTATATTTTAAGTAATGCTGCTCCTTCTCGGGAATCGCATCGGAAGCTGCAGCCTTTCCGTGTGACTCGTCATCAGCTTTCGCTGCGGCCTGGCGCTTGGAGACGGCAAAATCCAGCGCAACCCGTTCGGGTTTCACGGTGCGGGCAGGAAGATTTTTTGCGCTGTATTCAATGACAAAGTCCCCCGGTGTCCGGTCGGTCATCCAGATGACGGACATGGAGTCCGCTCCATCACCCGGCTGGATGTAAGGCTGGACAAGGACGTTCTGCGCCGCAAGATCGACTGCGGTGGAGAGCGCCAGAATTGTGATATGGATAAGTTTTATCATGGCGTTACGGAGGCAGATTTTTCTCCCAGTGTCATGCGTTTGTAAATGCCCCACTCACCCAGCTTGCATTGGATGACGATGAGTTCTTTAGCGGTGACTCGCACCACCATGAAATCGCCGTTGTCACCCTCGCCTCTGATGTAAACAAGGGAACTGGCAGCATGCGCAGTGCCGTGCTGCCAGCTTAGGGGAACATTGAGTGAATACGTGGTCGAGCCGTGGCGCGGCTCGGGCGCGAACGCGTGGAGCAAGCCCGCACCCAGGCGCAGTTCGCTCTGTGATAGCACCTGATCGTAAATTCGCACCCCGGCCAGCGCTCCGGAGAAACCCTTCTTGGGCCCGCTCTTGTCTGATTCAGCGGAAGCACCGATATGAATTTTTGCCTGAGGCGGCAGAATGAACTTCAGTTCGCGTTCCGTATCGAGCTCGCCATCGACATAAACTTTCAGCAAGCCATCCGCCCCGCCAACATAGGTCCAGGCCAGATGATGCCAAACATTCGCCGCTGGGATGTTTCCGAAAGGAGTCGTCGCTTTGAATCCTGATCGGAAAGCACCTGAGCCAGGACTGCTGGAATAACTGAACTCCGTTCCTGGGCCACCCAGCACTGGAGCGAGCGCGACCAGAACCTCCATCTTCTCAACGGTGGGATTGAGTGCCCAGGCCTCGATGGTAAAGGGCTTCTTCTCCAGACCCGCCGCCAGCCGGAACTCTGCCACCATCTGCTGCACCCCATCAAAAATAACCGCCGTCCGTCCCTGAACTTGTTCCACCCGAAGAGGAGAATCGCTCCGAACGATCCCGCCCGATGAAGTGCTGTCCTTCCATTCAGCCATCGTGCCGGCAGGAAGTGATTTAGCATCAAGGTCGAGGATGATTCCCGCGTAAATGGTGGCAGTTGAAAATGCCGCAGCCAAAAGGAACCGAGCAATGCTTATTCGCATGCCGTCAAAACGTCTCCCCGAGAAGAACTCTTACAACGTTGTTGGCCATATTTTTTGAGAGTATGCATGCAGAGGTTTGAACGCCTGCTTGCCGCTGCGCGCGGGGATGACTTCATATTCCGTATGCGTGAAGCGGTCTAACATCTTAGTGGGGAAACACCCCATCGCATCAATCGGGCATGCTCGTCATGGTCACCTCACGCGTGCCTTATCGGTCTTTCTAACCAGCAATCATTGTTACCATGTCACACTCACTGCCCTCAACTATCGACACTCAGCCATACCAGATTGTAGTCCGCCGGAAAATCAGATCATCTGACCAAAATAAAAATCTGGCGCAATTCTCCCGCCAACCACTGGCAAACAAGCGGGCCAAAGAGCATCACTTGACTGCACCTTCCGGCTTCGCAGTAGGAGGTGCCGTGTCTTGTGTGGTCGGCATGGGAGCCATGGCCATTCCGGGATTCTTCATCGCCGGTGGACCTATCGCCACCGCTGGAATGGGCATCGCAGTCGGTGTTATCACGGGAATGCTGACCGGACTGACCGAACGCTCCCGCCGATAAATCAACGTTGCTCCGTGTGAGTTCAATCCCCTGCTGTCTGACGGCCTGCGGACACTACGCGCTCACGAATGGAACCCGTGGAGGCAGTCGTGCTCTGTCGTAGTATGACATCGATAGCTGCGGAGATGCATAAAAACTACAGATGCGCGATTTTACCGCTTGCATCAGCGCATAGTTTGCTTAATTACCCCTCCCCTTGTTTCAGGCGCAGGTAGCTCAGTGGTAGAGCAGTTGGCTTTTAACCAATTGGTCGTGGGTTCGAATCCCACCCCGCGCACCAAACAAGACCAGAATTTAGCGCGGGTAGCTCAGTGGTAGAGCAGTTGGCTCTTAACCAATTGGTCGTGGGTTCGAATCCCACCCTGCGCACTGGTCTGCCAGGCTTTGTGCCTCAATATTTGGCACATGCCCATGAAAATCGTGATTGCCACGCGCAATAAATCCGCTAGAATCGCGCTCCTTTTTGCCCGTTGAACAACGGATATTAACCTTCACGACAACGCACTACCACGCTCACTCCATGTCATTCCTCATTAATAACGGTATCTATCTTTCCATCATCCTCGCAATTCTGGGTTTGGGATATGCCATGATGCTCATCAAGAAAATCATGGCGTGCTCACCGGGAAATGACGCGATGAAACGGGTGGCCGCCGCGATTCAGGAAGGTGCAAAGGCTTACCTCAGCCGCCAGGTGCGCGCTGTCAGCATCATCGCGGTGATCATTACGGTTCTCCTTTTCTTGTGGAAGCGAAATACCGATCACGCCTTTGCGGTTCCAGCAGGCTTTCTGGTCGGCGCTGTGTGCTCGATGATTGCCGGCTTCATCGGCATGCGCATTGCTGTCGTCGCCAACGTTCGCACCACTCAAGCCGCAACCGAGGGGCCGACCCCGGCGCTGCGTGTCGCCTTTAACGGCGGTGCGGTCACCGGTCTGCTGGTCGTAGGGCTGGCGCTGCTGGCGGTGGCGGTGTTTTATCTCGCGATGGGCGGCGGCGCGGTGGCGATTGATTCGCTGGTCGGCCTCGCGCTCGGCGCCTCTCTGGTCAGTGTTTTCGCGCGACTCGGCGGCGGCATTTACACAAAGGCCGCGGATGTCGGCGCGGACTTGGTCGGCAAAAACGAAAACGCTCTCAATGAAGACGATCCGCGCAATCCGGCAACCATTGCCGACAATGTGGGCGACAACGTCGGCGACTGCGCTGGGATGGCGGCGGACGTTTTTGAAACTTACGCAGTCACGTTGATTGGCGCGCTACTCGTGGCCTCGCTCACCTTAAAAGGGGTCGGTGCGGCGCTGATTTATCCCTTCCTTCTCGGCGGCATTTCCATCGTCGGCGCGGTGCTGGGCATCCTCTGGGTCAATCTCCGTCAAGGCTCCGCGACGGCGATGCTCATGCAGGCGGTCGGCATTTCCGCCATCGTCACTGCGGTGGCCGCGTGGCCGATCACGCAGGCGCTTTTTGGTGAAGTGAAAAACCTTCCCTTCTCGACTCTGAATCTGTATGGCGCCGCCTTGATCGGACTCGGGCTCACCGCCGCCGTAGTCGTCATCACGAATTACTACACGGCCACGCAATACGGCCCTGTGCGCAAAATCGCCAAGGCCAGCGAAACCGGTCACGCCACCAACATCATTGCGGGCCTCAGCATCGGCAATTATGCAACCGCGATGCCAGTGCTCCTCATCTGCGCTTCCATTGCGGGCGGCTACGTCCTGGCCGGACTTTACGGCATCGCCATCGCCGTCATGAGCATGTTGAGCATGGCGGGCATCATCGTCTCGCTCGACGCCTTCGGCCCCATCACCGACAACGCGGGCGGCATCGCGGTCATGAGCGAGCTTCCTGAAAATGTGCGAGAGATCACCGATGGCCTCGACGCCGTCGGCAACACCATGAAGGCCGTCACCAAAGGCTACGCCATCGCCTCCGCCGGGGTCGCGGCGCTGGTCCTCTTCGGATCGTTTTATCTCGAACTGGAAAAACACCTCGGACATGCCGTCGATTTCTCCCTCAAGGATCCCTATGTCATCATCGGACTCTTCCTCGGCGGGTTGATGCCCTTCCTCTTTACCGCCATGAGCATGAACGCCGTGGGCAAAGCCGCCGGTGCCGTCGTTCTCGAAGTGCGCCGCCAGATCACCGCCAAGCCCGGCATTCTCACCGGCGCTGACATACCGGAATATGCCACCTGCGTTGACATCGTGACCAAGGCCGCTCTGCGCGAAATGATCCTGCCCGCCTTGTTGCCCGTAGCCGGAGTCTTGGTCGTCGGGATGATACCCGCCCTCGGTTACCACGCCCTCGGCGGCGTGCTCATGGGAACGATCGTGACTGGCCTCTTCCTCGGTCTTAGCATGACCAGTGCTGGCGGAGCCTGGGACAACGCGAAGAAATACATCGAAGAAGGCAACCACGGTGGCAAAGGCAGCGACGCCCACAAAGCCGCCGTCACCGGCGATACCGTAGGCGATCCTTACAAAGACACCAGCGGCCCCGCAATCAATCCCATGATCAAAGTGGTGAACATCGTCGCCATCCTGGTCATCCCGCTTTTGTTTTAAACGTAGTGCGGTAATTCTACAAAGTCGTAGCGAGACCGGCGCGCATGGCAGCCGGGGATCATCACTTCACCATCTTCTGCAAAGCATCGGCAGCTTCATTCATCTTGATGGCCATCTCCTCGGTGACCCATCCGTGACCCGAAAATAGCCAGAATCCGAAAACCACACATTGAATGGTGAGGAAATGCGCCGCCCATTTCCAGTGGGGTGAAGCAAGCCGCGTCGGATTCCTTTTCTTCCACCGCGTGAACGCATCGAAGACGTTGAAAAGCACGGCGTGGTAAATGCCGTAGAGAATGTAATACCAGGTCAGTCCGTGCCACAGCCCCATGGTGCCGAAGGAGACAAAGTAACCAAGGTTCGCGGGAGTCTCGCGCTTCTTAAACCACTTGCCCTTCACCGCAGTCAGGAGGAAGCGGGAATAAACATGGTCGCGGAACCAGAAGGAGAGACTCATATGCCAGCGATTCCAAAAATCCCGGATGTTCCGCGCGGCGAATGGCTTGTTAAAATTCTCCGGGCAGGTGATCCCAAACCAGCGCCCCACGCCGATGGCAAAGGCGCTATAACCGGCGAAGTCAAAAAAGAGATACACGCTCCACGCGTAGGCATACTCGATGACGCCGATCAGACCCGGAACCTTCTGCGCATGATGCACGAGCTGGCGCTCAAGCACGGTGGCAATGACAAATTTATAGAGCAGCCCGCGAAAGACGAGATGCACCCCCGCATCAATGTCGTCCCAAAATTTCTCAGCGCTGCGAGACATGCGCCACTCTTTCTGAAAGCGCCGGAACCGGTCGATCGGGCCGCTGGAAATTGTCGGGAAGAAAAAGAGAAAGACCAGAAAATCCAGCAGGCCCACCTCGGCCAACGCTCCGTCGGTTATCAACCAGAGCACGTCCAGGGCGCGAAACGTGACAAAGGAAATGCCGGCAAATCCAAAATCAAAATGCGGCAGCGCGATGGGCACATATTTGGCAAAAATTAACGGAAGCAGCCCCAACGGAATGACCAGTGCCGATTTTCTCGGAATAATTTTTTTCAAGGTCAGCCTGGCCAGCGCAAACAAATACAGACCGAAAAAAACAACCGCGGCCAGCTCCCAGACCACCAGACCCGGAACGATTTGCATTGGCGTGGTGTATTGCAAAGCCAGCATCACCACCGTGGCCAGCGCCGTCCAGTGCCAGCCAGCACGACCGCGCGCCCCTGCAATCATCATCACGCAGACAATGCAGAGAATGATGAGGAAATAATTGAAGTCGGCGTAGGGAATCATGCGAGTCGCGCGGCCAGTGCTTTGCGATCGGCCTTGCCGTTCGCCGTCAGGGGGAATGCTTCGAGAAAATCAACCCGGCGGGGAATCATGTATTCCGGAATGCGCGTGGCCAGTGCCTCCCGCAGCGACTGCGCGGCCGCGAAGGAGTTATCGCCGACCGGCTCACGTGTGACGACAAATGCAGCCATCGAATCAATCACTCCGCGCCGTTCCACCGGCAGCACCACGGCATCGACAATGCCGGACACCTCGCGCAGATGGGCCTCGACGTCGCCCAGCTCGATGCGATGCCCGCGCAGTTTGATCTGAAAATCCAGCCTGCCCTGGAAAAAGAGCAGCCCGTCTTTGGCATAGCCCTTGTCGCCTGTGCGATAGCCGCGCAGCCCGTCCTCGGTAAAAAATACTTTTCCCGTAAGATCCGCCCGCTTTAGATACCCCGGGCTGACATTGGGGCCGATAATCGCGATCTCCCCGCTCTCACCATCGGGGGCCACGGTGCCGTCGGGTCGTTTAATAACCACTCGCGTGCCGGGCATCTGATAACCGATCGGCAGCGGATCGTGTTTCGCCAGCAGTTCCGCATCGACGCGCACCGAAGTCGTAGCCACGGTCGCCTCGGTCGGCCCGTAAGTGTTCCAGATTTCTGCGCCCGGAAACCTTTGCAACAAGGTGGATGCAGTTTTGTGCGCCAGCGTCTCACCGCAAAAGAGAAAGCGCTTCAAATCTGGAAGCATCTCTGCGTTGAATCCTTTTTCCGCGAGACACATCTGGGCGAACGAGGGCGTGGAAACCCACACGGTGGCCTTGCTGTCGCGGAGCCTGCCGTAGAGATCGCGCGGACTGGCGATGTCATCGCGCGTCAATGCGACCACGCTGCCGCCGGTCAGAAAGGCGATGTAATTGTCCATAACGGACAAGTCAAAGGACAGCGGCACCTGGTTGAGAAATATCTCGCCGCCGGGAGAAAATTTTTGTTCGTCGAGCATCCAGTCCACGAATGCCATCATGCAGCCGTGCGTGATGATTACGCCCTTCGGATCGCCCGTGCTGCCGGAGGTGAACATGATGTAAAATGGATCATCGGGGTCAGCCTGCGGAATCGCATGTTCCGGCGCGGACTCCCACCCTTGCGTAAGCTCCGATATTTCTTCGGCGGTCAATACCGCGAGCGGTTCCGCCGTGGCAATGATCCGCTCCAACCGCGCCGCTGGCATGGATATATCGAGCGGGATATAACCCCGCCCGGCGAGCACGGTGCCGAGGAAGCCGACAAACATCTCCGGCTCCTTGTGACCGCGAATCACCACGGGCAGATTTGCGGGCGCATTACGCCGCGCCAGTTCCGCCGCAAGCTTGTTCGCGCGGCCCCATAGTTCGCGATAAGTCATGGTGCCGCCGCCGCTGTGGGCGATACGATCCGCGTGTTCCAATGCGACAGTTTTGATCCGGTTCAGAAGTCCGCGCATATTAAAATCCCTGGTAAATAAATGATGGCGTAGCCAGTCCGTCACGGCCATGCAGATATATCACCGCGATCAACACCGCGGAGTAATAGATGGCGAGCCAGAAAACTCGCGCTCGCCCGGCAGGCTTTTCAATGGGAATGCTCATGCCAGTGAAGCCATGCGCGTCTCCACATCCGCGACGAATTTTTCCGGAGTGGCCCAGCACTCACGGTCAAAATCCGCCGGCGATATGCTCACGCCGAATTGCTCGTCCAGAAGAACGATCAACTCCACAGTGCGCATAGAATCAAGCGTCTGGGTTCCATAGAGGTCGAGCTGGGGACTGCGCAGCACTTCTTCAGTGTCGGCGACTTCAGCGAGCAGTTTTAGCGGATTGTTTTGATTCATTATATGCGAGTGAAACGAAAGAAAGTGGACGGAATTTCCCAAAAAATACACGACGGATCATTTGCGAGTTTCCAATCTTGCCTGATCACGCTCATCCTTTTCTATTAGGGCGGTCATGATAAAAGTCATCCAGGGCGCGGTCAACATAAAGCCAGCCCTTAGGGGTAAAATGGCTTGATTTTGGAATCGTGAATCCGTCGTCCCGGTCATGGTCGGAGAAAGTGTTCGCCTGGTATCCGTGCTCCGCACACAAGGACTCAAACCGGTGATAGAATTTGTCACGGGCCGCGCGGCTCACACCCCTCCGGTCATAGCCCGTCCCGGTGAGTGGCACCGATATTAAATACGCCGTGGCTCCGAATGATTTTAGTGTGTCCAACAGAAGCCCGAAGTCATCCCATTCTATGGAGGCGTTCATTTCCGCCAGAAACGGACCGTCATAGACGCCATTATCCAACAAGAGCGGTGCAACGTTCGTGTTGGGATCGGCAGCAGCCTCCTTTGCCTCATCATCTTCCATCTGGTTGATCTTTCGGTCCCATTCCATGTCTTGCAGCGCCATAGTGGGGCTGTTGCGCAAGTCCGGGAGTCGTATCAC
>JAYVOH010000068.1:0-16466 GCA_043758025.1 Verrucomicrobiota bacterium | reverse complement strand
GTAACCGTAAGTCGCGGCCAGCTCGCACCATGAGGTGGGCCGATAGACGACGGTTGCGCCGAAGTTATGATACCAGTCCTGACGGCCGTCGAGATTTGAGTAATCGTAATAAGCCAGACGATAAGAAAGGGTGAACACGGTCTTGGGCGAGATCTTGAAATTCCAGCCGGTGAGCGCGGAGTATTCGTTGCGCTTAAGGGTGTCCGGCGTGGTGTCGAAGGCCAAGTTAGCCATCAGACTGAGATTAAGGCTGTTTAGACGGTCGATGAACGCGGTCTTTTGCACGCCCACTCGCAGATTGTGCGTCTGGTAAATCGGTGAGTTATCGATTCCCTGGGTGATGCGTTCGTAGAAATAATGCGCGTGCCAGAGGGTGTTCCACCATTTTGGCATGAGCTTGATGAAGCCGACCGCTGCAGTGCCGTCTTCATAGTCGAGCCGGTTCAACTGATCGTAGCGATACCAGTGTTGATTGACAGAAGTGTCAAAGTATAGAGTGCCGGCCAAGCGGGGCTGGTATCCCAGATTGATGCCGCCGACATAGAACCAGTCCTGTTGCGCGCCTTTGTTCAGATTGGCGGCGTTGTCGGTGTAGTATTCGGCACTGTCAATGGAAGCGCTGAAAGGCTCTTGGCGATCCTGGCGTTTCAGGATGAGTTGCAGGCCGATGTCATCATCACCGGTCGTATGCGGTGCGAAAACATTCTCCTCCGCAAGCGTGCCTCGCACGAGGCCGTTACTGTCGCGCAGGAGCGGCTGGGCGGCGATGTCGGGTCGGATGCCTTGCGAGAGACGTGAGGGGTCAATCAAGGTCTGGCCCGTTACCGTGAGGGACATGCCAAGCGACAAGATGGCAAGGAGGGTCAGGTTGCTGAGGCGGGTGACGTTCATACAGAGCATGGATGTAACTGTGGGCAGGTTCGACTTAAACGCGCAGGATACAGAAAGCCTGCCTTCTGTCCAGTCTGTCGCGCTTGCCACGGAAGGTTTTCAGATTTATGCAGAACAGGTGACGCGCCAGCCTGCCCAACGAAATGCCCCTGCTCAATCTGGCGGTAGCCAGCGCGTGATGCTGCCGCTCATTGGTGCAGCCTTCGCGCTGCTTGCTGTCTTGTATCATTGGCCATGGTCGGCAGCGCTGCTTCAACAGCGTGATCGCGCCGTATTCGATGAGTTCCATCGGCAGGGCCGCAAGACTCCGGCACGCGATGACATCGTCATTCTCGGTGTGGATGAGAAGAGCCTCGGCATAGCGTCCGGTCTCTCATCTGCCTGGCCGGAAGACATAGAGGCATCGCCCGCACTCCAGTCAATGAAGAGTCGTTTCCCCTGGCCGCGTCGAGCTTGGGCACTGACGATTGACCGGCTCATGCAAGCGGGCGCGCGCATGGTGTTTCTGGACTTCGCCTTCATCGGCCCCACTAATGAAGCGGATGACAAGGCTCTCGGCGAAGCTCTCAAACGCCACGCAGGCAAAGTCCTCATAGGCGCAAGGTTTGACGAGAAATTCGATGAGAAGACCCGCACCTCATTCTCCAAGTTCGAGTATCCCAGCTCCTCCATTACCGGACAGGGAATTCCAGAGGACTTCATGTGGGGATATCTCAATTTCTGGGCCATTGGCGACGACATCGTGCGATTCGCGCGCTACCAGACCACGCGCTGGAAGGTCGAGCGCGGCGTGCCTGATCCTGATGACCACCCCGTCCCTTCCATCGCATTGGCCATGGCGCGGAAACTGAACGTCACCGCCAGTGCTGACGTCAGCGAATGGGAGCGGATGCGCTTTGCGGACAAAGACAGTTATGCTCCCCTCTCTCTTCATGAGATATTCGTGCCTGATTTGTGGAAAGCGAACTTCGGCGACGGATCACTTTTCAAAGACAAAATTGTTCTCATCGGTGCCACGGCGCAGGAGCAGCAGGACTTCCGTCTTACTCCGCTCGGTTCCATTCCGGGAGTCCAGCTTCATGCCCATGCGCTTACGGCACTCCTGGCCCATTCCTTTCTGTATGACGCTCCCGGATGGTGGCTCTGGTGCAGTCTTATCACCGGTGCTGTCATCGCCTGGCTGCTGGTCACATACATCCGTCAGCCCGTCATCACGCTGGTCGCCATCTGGCTGCTTACGAGCGGCGTCGCTTACGGTTGCTTCGCTATTTTCAATAAACTCGATTTCGAAGTCAGCCCCATCCCGCTCAGCCTCGCCCTTAATGGCTGCGGCCTGCTCGGACTGGCCGGCAACTTTCTTGGCCAGCTTCGCGAAAAGAGAAAACTCACCCGCTTCATTCAGCGCTATCACTCGCCGGAACACGTCGCCGCCATGTTGAAGGATCGCGAGAACCTTTTCCAAACCCTCGGTGGCGTGGAACGCAACGTCACCATTCTCTTCTCCGATGTGCGCGGATTCACCTCCCTTTCCGAAGGCATGAAGCCGGAGGATCTCGTCGCCCAGCTCAACGAATATCTCAGTGGCATGGTCGAGCAAGTTTTCGTAAATCACGGTAGCATCGACAAATTTATTGGCGACGCCGTCATGGCCCTCTGGGGTTCCATGCCTCCCGCGAACGATCAGGGCCACGGTCTCAAGCGCGATGCCCAACTGGCCGTCACCAGCGCACTCGCCATGCGGCAGGCGCTGGTCGCCCTCAATGCCGACTGGCGTAAGCGGGACATGCCCGAGCTGCGCATCGGCATTGGCATCCATCAGGGTGATGTCGTTGTCGGAAACATTGGCTCTGCCGCGCCTTACGAACGCATGGAACTCACCGTCATCGGCGACAGTGTGAATCTTGCCTCCCGCGTAGAAGGACTGACGAAAGAATACGAATGCGACCTCATCGTCACCGATGCCGTTCATCATCACATCCGGCCCACGCATTTCTGCCGCCCTCTCGATATCGTGAAGGTCAAAGGCAAGGTGATCCCCGTGAAAATCTATTTTGCGCAGGGACTTCGCGAAGGTCACGAAGAACCCGAATGGTGGGCCATATACGACCAGGCCATCGAAGCATTCCGGGGCGGGGACAAAGCAAAAGCGCGTGAACTTTTCGAACAATGCCACACCGATGTTCCCGATGACCGGTTGGTGAATCGCTTCCTCAGCGAGTGCAAGTAAGCGCCTTCAGGGATCAATACTCCGCTTTCATGCGCATCCTCATCGCCATCGACAAATTCAAAGGCTCGCTCACTTCGCTGCAAGCATCTGACGCGGTGAAGCGCGGCTTGCGCCGCAGTGGATCAAATGCAGAAATCGAGGTCTGTCCTATCGCCGATGGCGGGGAAGGATTCACAGAAGCCGTGATCAGCGCGCTCGGCGGCGAATGGTGCGAAGCTCCCGCGCATGATGCCCAAGGCCGCGCCATTCATGCTCGCTATGGCATCGTCCAACGCGACGGGCAACGCGAGGCCATCATGGAGATGAGCGCCGCGTCAGGTCTGGCGATGGTGTCCGACTTGCCGCTGAATCCGCACCAGGCAAGCACGCGCGGCACAGGCGAGTTGATCCGGCACGCGCTGGAGAGAGGGGCGCAACGCATCCTCATTGGCATCGGCGGCAGCGCCACCAATGATGGCGGCTGCGGCATGGCCGCGGCTTTGGGCTTCCGTTTTCTGGATGATGCGGAACATGAAATCATCGATCTGCCCGGCGAACTGGAGCGGGTGCGGCGCATTGACAGCACAAATCGCGCTCAGTGTGAAATTATCGTCGCCTGTGATGTCACCAATCCGCTCCTTGGCGAACACGGCGCGACCCGCACCTATGGCCCGCAGAAAGGCGTGCGAGACATCGCTTTCTTCGAGTCACGGCTGCACCATCTCGCTGATCTCGTGAAGCGCGATCTGGGCTGCGATCATCGCCATCAACCCGGCGCGGGCGCCGCGGGCGGACTCGGATTCGGTCTCATGAGTTTCTGCGGCGCTAAACTCCAGTGCGGATTTGATCTCGTGGCCAGCATCACCGGATTGCAAGATCACATCAGCCGGGCGGACATCATCATCACCGGGGAAGGGAAGCTGGACTCCCAGACGCTTCACGGAAAAGGCCCCGCCGGTGTCGCTATCATGGCCCGCGCGGCAGGCAAGCGCGTCGTCGGCATCGGCGGCATTATTGAAGAAAACGATGCTCTAAAGAAAAGATTCAATCTGCTGATTCAGGTCAAACCCCCAGACACAAGTGTGGATGAGGCGATCAAACGCGCAGCAGAGTTGCTTGAAGAATGCGTTGCGCGGAACGCGCGAGCGATTATGGAATTGGCCTGAATGATGAGTAAAAGAATTGTATTGCTATTTTCCGGACAAGGCGCGCAAAAGGTCGGCATGGGCAAAGATCTCGCGGAGAATTTTCCTGTTGCCCGGCAGCTCTTTGATCAAGCCGATTCCATCCTCGGCTTCAATCTCAGTGACGTGATGTTCCATGGACCCATTGAGGAACTCACCCGGACTTCCCGCTGCCAGCCCGCGCTTTATGTTCATGGTCTCGCCGCGCTTGCCGTGTTGAGGGAGCAAGCACTCGCGCTCGACGTCGCCGCGTGCGCTGGATTGTCGCTCGGAGAATTCACCGCGCACGCCGCAGCGGGAACCTTTGATTTAGCCACCGGATTGCAACTCGTTTTCCAGCGCGGCAGCTTCATGGAAGAAGCCTGCATGGAAATCAAAGGCGCGATGGCCGCGATGATCGGCGGGGAGGAAGTCGCCGTGCGCGAACTCGCCGCCGAGTGCGATGTGGATGTCGCCAATATGAACGCGCCCGGTCAGATCGTTCTCAGCGGCAGTGTCGAGGGCATCAAAGCCGCCGTCGCCAAAGCCAAAGAAAAAGGCATCCGCAAAGCCGTGGAACTCACCGTTGCCGGAGCCTATCACAGCCGCCTGATGAAATCCGCGCAGGACAAGCTGGCCGGGGTGCTGGCACAGACCAGTTTTGCCGTGCCGCGCGTTCCGGTCATCTCCAATTTCGCCGCGCGCTCCGTGAGCGATGCCGCTGAGATTCGCGAGACACTGGAAAAACAAGTCACCGGCTCCGTGCGCTGGACGGAATCCATGAAGCTCCTGCTCGAACAAGGAAACAATCACTTCCTCGAACTCGGCCCCGGCGGCGTGCTCGCCGGACTCATGGGCCGCATCCAAAAGAACGTGCAAGTTCTCCAAGTAGAAAACGCCGAAGGCATCGCCGAGGCGGTCGCCTTTCTGGATACCTTGGACGAGGAAGAGTTGATCTAGCGTAGCATTTACGATCCCACCGGAGCCTGCCTTACTGAACAGGCTTTTCTTTTGGGGGGCCACCAGCTTTGGATTTAGGCTGGGTGTAGGCTGGATTCGTGTAAGCTTCCGGGGCGGCGGTTTTGATGTTGGGCGGGATGTCGGCTTTTACTTCGCCAAGCGCCCATTTGATGCCGCCGGTCAGAATTTGCTGGAAGGTAGGATTAGTCCAGACGTCTTCGCGATGGCCCATGGCGGTGTAGAAAACGCGGCCTTTGCCCTCGGCGCGCGCCCAAGTCGTAGGATAAGCGGGGCGTTTGTAGGGCGCGTCATGCATCGCGGGGGCGTCAATGACGGTCAGCGCATGGATGTCGGGGTTGAAGTCCTTGAGCGAATACCACTCTTCAGTAAAGGTGAAATCCGCGCCGACGTTCTCGAAGCCGGGGAATTTAGGATCAATCACGGTGTTCTTCGCGGGTTGCTGAGAGCCGTGGATGATAAACTCCGCGCCGAGGAAGTGGACATACGAATCGGCCTTTTCACCGTGGTTCGTGTAACGTTCCGGTCCTTTGCTCGCTTCGTTGGCGGTGTGAAAAGTGTCGCTGGCAGAGTGGGTGCCGATGAAGCCTTTGCCGCCGCGCACGTAATCGAACAGAGCTTGCTTGCCCTCCGGGGACATGGCCGGCTGACCATCGGTGCCGGTGGTGCAGAGGTCGCCGGTGGTGTAGAAGAAAACGGCGTCGAACTGCGCGAGGTAATCTTTGCTGAACTTGGAGCCGTCTTTTGAGTAGGTAAATTCCCAGCCGTTTTTATCGCCGAGTTCCGTGAGGACTTTCTCGGCCCAGCTCGGCTGACCTTTTTTCCAGGAGATGACGCTGTGCTCAAAACCGCTCGATTTGCTGAAGAAGAGGATTTTCTTCTTCGCGGCTGTTTCGGCAGCGATGGATGAGGTCGCGGCGAGTGCGAACAAGGCGAGGGAGGCGGCGAGTTTTTTGATCATGGTGTTGCATACAACGTTCGTGATGCCCTGGCCATTGCAAAAAAATGCTTTCATCCAGTGAAAAGCTTGAGGTAATTGAGCGGTCGGAACACGGCCTCGCGGTAGCTGGCCTCACCCATGACGACACGGGTGAGATATTCGCTGAGCCGTTGTCCATGACGGGAAAAAAGAGTGGCCCGCACTCTTGGAAAATCATAGAGCACACGGGCCAGTATGCGGGCAATGCGCAGCTCCGGCAGGATGAATTCCTCCAGGCTTTGCTGATAGGCTCGACGCGCGGCCTTTTCATCAAGTGGTGATTGGAGAATGGCCCGGGCAGCAAGCTGGCCGCTAAGAATGGCGGCGGAAATTCCTTCCGCTGTCACCGGATCCACGAGGCCTGCGGCATCACCGGTCAGAAAAACGCGTGGTATCTCAAACATGCTCTCGCGTGGCCGGACGGGGATCATGTATCCGTGTCGTTCCTCTTTCAGCGCGCCGGTCAGACCGAGTTGCGCGAGATAACGAGTGTATTCCGTGTTCAAATTGCAGGAGCCACGCCGGGTAGTCAGGACACCGATGGAGAGATGATCACGCTTGGGGAAGACCCATGCGTAGCCATGCGGCGTGAGGCCGAAATCAAAGCGCGCGGCATGGCGGAACCTCTCGAAGTCCGTCGCATCCGGCGTCACTTCACATTCCAGTGCGGGAATGACATGACGCAGTTCGGGCAGCCCACATTTCCGGGCGACCACACTGCCTGCACCATCCGCCGCGACGACCATGCGGGCGGTGATCGTTCCTGAAGAAGTGCGCAATTCCACTGCATCCGGCCGCACGGTCAAGTCATTCACTGTCGTGCGGGTGAGCAGTTCCGTGCCGGACTCCGCCGCGCTTCGGGTTAACAGTTCGTCGAACTTGTCGCGCATCACCATCGTGACCATGGGACAATGCCGACTGGCGGCAAAGTGCATCGCCGGTTCGTGATGATGCAACTCCGCGGTGAAGCATTCGCACTCGAGCACATCACGGATGTCGCACGGAAGCAGCTTCATGGTGCGTCCGAGCAAGCCGCCACCGCAGGTTTTGTGGCGGGGCGGCTCACCCTTCTCGATCAGCATTACCTTCAGCCCTCCCCGGGTTAACTCCAGTGCGGCCATGCTGCCTGCCGGTCCCGCGCCCACGACGGCGACATCACAGGATGCGTGCATGTCATTAAATGCGGAGCGACTTCCAAGGCTCCTCCGTGTTCATATCCACGAGGCCGGGTTCCGGTGCGTTAGCCGGTGATAGGATGGCCAGGAAAACCAGCCGTTCCTTAAAGGGATTCCAAGTGCCATGGACTTCGCCCATCGGGATGAATGCCATCTCTCCGGGGCCGAGGATCCGCTTTTGCTGGCCGACCCATTGCTCCGCGCGTCCGCTGATGATGTAGATGATTTCTTCTCGCGTAGGATGGTTGTGCCAGGGATGGGAATGTCCCGGTTCCATGTTTGCGCGGACCATGAGAAGATGTTCATTTGGCAACACATCGTTGCGGCACATCCATTCCTCCAATGTCCAGGGTGAGGTAAAGTCCACCTTCTCGGCGGCGGTGACAAAACGGCGGTCTGGGAAACTTTCGGGCATGATCGGAAATTATCGATATGACTTCCTTAGGCAATCAAGATGTGGGCTGTCCGCTTCACTACTTCAAATCTGTAAAAATTGGACAACGCCTGCAAAACTGCTTCATCTTATGTCGTAACCCAATCCTCACATGAAAACTCTCACGTCACTCTCCTTTGCCATTGTCTTCACTTTCGGCACCATCTTTGGCGCTGATTCGCAGTCTGTCGTCTATGAGGGCAAGGGCGGGCCGGGGAAGGGGAAGCACATTGTTCTCATGGCCGGTGATGAAGAATACCGCAGCGAGGAGGCCATGCCCTTGATGGGAAAAATCCTCAGCCAGCGCCACGGCTTCAAATGCACCGTGATCTTCTCCGTGGACAAGGACGGTTTTATTGACGCCAACAATGGCGCGAGTCTGACCAATCCCGAGGCCCTGGATTCTGCAGACGCCATCGTGATGTCGCTGCGCTTCCGGCATTATCCTGATGACGTAAAAAAGCATTTCACCGACGCAGTGAATCGAGGCATTCCAATCATCGGCCTGCGCACCAGCACGCACGCCTTCAACGATCAGCAGCTAAAAAATTTCGGCAGAGAAGTGCTGGGCGAAAACTGGGTGAGCCACTGGGGTAACCACCGGAGCGAGGCTACAAAGGGTATTATCGAGCCATCAGCCAAGGACAATCCACTGCTGCGCGGAGTCTCGGATGTCTATGGGCCGACCGATGTCTATGAAGCCCATCCCCCTGATGACGTGACGATTCTCCTGCGCGGACAGGTGCTCAAAGGCATGGACCCGAGTTCACCTCCCGCTGATTATATGAAGAAGATTAAGAATGCGGAGCAGCCCGTGAACAATCCGATGATGCCCATCGCCTGGACTCGCGAAGTGAAGAACGCAGCCGGCACGACCAACAAAATTCTCTGCACCACCATGGGCGCATCGATTGATTTGAAAAACGAGGACCTACGCCGTCTCATCGTGAACGGCGTATATTGGGGGCTGGGCATGGAAGTTCCCGCAAAGGCGGATGTCACACCCGTGGGCCTCTACGAGCCGACGATGTATGGCACAAAGGACTCAACAAATACTAGCGACCCGTATGGCTTCCGTGGATTCAAACTCGGTGTGAAGCCGTCTGATCTGGCGCTGCCGGTGGAGTAACAAGGGCAATTTGAAAACCATTGCAGGCTGGACGGCCCCGTCACTCGGTCTTCAGCCCCAGTCGCATGGCCTCCAATGGCACAGGCTCGCCAAACCAGTGGCCAAATGATATCGCACCCTGATGCAGCAGAAGCGTGAGGCCGTCGCAGGTTTTTGCTCCCGCATCTCTCGCGGCATCGATAAGCGGCGTGGTGCCGGAACTGCGATAGACCATGTCGAAAACGAGATGTGATGACCGCAGTAACGTGTGGTCGAACAAAGGTGGATCAGTGTCTTTCATGCCAATGGGCGTGGCGTTAACAATGAGGTCTGAGTCGCACAAAGCTTCACCGATGGCATCATCCGTCCATGCACATGCTTGAATGCCAGCGAGCGGTGAGAGCTGACGGCATTCGTTCAGCAGCGGCTCGATCTTTTCAATCGTGCGGTTGACCAGCACCAGCTTCGGGCATTTTTCCAGCGCACACTGCACCGCCACGGCCCGCCCCGCCCCGCCGCCCGCGCCGATGATGAGAACACGAAGTTCGCTCACGCTTTTGCCGAAGGCAACTTCCACTGAATGCAGAAAGCCGGGCCCGTCGCTGTTGTAGCCGGTAAGTTTTCCATCGCGGATGAGCACGGTGTTCACGGCACCAAGCCTGGTCGCGAGTGGATCGACCACATCCATTGCCTCCAGCGCTTCAAACTTGTGCGGGATGGTGCAATTCACTCCGATGAATCCAATCTCTGCGAAGAGTTGCAGAGCTTCCGCGACCGAACCGGGTGGCACCAAAACGCGGATGTATTGCGCATCAATGCTGCGCGCAGCCAGCGCCGGATTGTGCATCTGCGGCGAGCGCGAGTGCGCAATGGGATCACCGATGACTGCAAGCCGCCCCGGTGGATGAAGCGTGGGCGCGATGAACTTCCAATGGCGCAGATCGTTGAGCGTGTAGAAAGATTGAGTCATTTGGAGCCGGTCAGGATACGCGCCATGAAAGCGGGTGTCAGCGTTTTGCCGCGAGCTTTTTCAAGTGCAGAAAATTCAGCCCGTGAAATTTCAAAAAATCTGCGTCGAAGGATACAAGGCGGGCGCCGCTAGATTGGGCAAGAGCAGCAAGATAGGCCTCTGTCCAAAGATGGTTGGGGAAGCCGGGAAGCTCCGTCCAGGCTGCCAAACTTGACTCCAAAGTGGGAGGATCGGTCAGAAGTGTCACCTCGGGCAAAGCGAGAAAATTCCGGTAGGCCCGCCAGGCTACTGCGTTGGTAAACGGATTGTTGTCCATCGCCTTTCGATGAGTGGAAAGTCGGAGCAGGCCGAGCATGGTCACCCGGCAGAATGCTAGCCGCTCCGCGCTCTCCCGTTCCCAGTAGTGCCGCGCACGGCTGTGGTGCTCGTGGTTCTCATCCGCGAGTGCCAGCCAGACATTGATGTCAGGCAGATCAACGGGACCGCGCGGCATCGTCGTCGTCGAGGAGTTTCTGAACCTGCGCGTTGGTCAATGCGCGAATGGGTTTTCCACTGGCGCGCCGGGCCACTGGCAGCGGACTGCGCACAGAGCGGGCTAGAGACGCTGTAGTGCTGCGTCCATAGATGCCTGCTTCGACATAGGTCTTGAGCAGGTCTTTCATTTTCAAATGTTGCCGTGCTGCTTGTGCCTTAAGTTCACAGAACAATGGGTCCGGCAGGTCCAGCGTAGTTCTCATCAGACAATTTTTGCATTTAGACGTTTTGATGTCAATCCGCGATTCTGTCGCCTTGAGCGGGGGATGCCCTATTTAGATGATCTGCTTCAGCCGTTCCATGCGCGCGAGGCACCGTTCCTTTCCCAAAATGCTCATCATCACTTTCACATCCGGGCCACGAGTTTGGCCACTGAGCGAGAAACGCAACAGGGGCATCAACGCGCCAGGTTTGACCTTCTGCGAGGCGGCGACGCTATTGATCGCTTCCGTGATTCCGGTCTCGTTCCAGTCGGCGCAGGATGACAAGTTATCGCCGAGCGCGGATAGAAGCGCGGGGTTCTGCGCATTCGCTTTAAGCTTCGTCATGGCTTCACCTTCGATCGGGAAATCCTCGCGGAAGAAAAAATGCACCCAGCCGGAAAACTCGCTGGCGAGGCTGACCTTTTCTTTCACGCTCTCCAAGGCCCGCGCGGCATAGGCGTCATCATCCACGCGCAGCCCGGATTTCTCCAGCCACGGACGTGCGTGATCCACCAGCGCCGCACCGGCGAGATCGCGCAGATGCTGCTGGTTGAACCAGGTGCATTTGACCATGTCAAACCGGGCGTTGCTGTGATGCACGTCGCCGATGTCGAAGGCCCGCACTGCTTCCTCGGTGGAGAATTTTTCACCATCGAGTTTCGGTGTCCAACCGAGAAGACACAGGTAATTGAAAACGGCCTGCGGCAGAAATCCGGCTTCGATGTAGCTCGCGATGCTTGCGCCTTCATCGCGCTTGCTCATCTTTGAGCCGCTGGGATTCAGCAAAAGCGGAATGTGGCCGAAGCGCGGCGGCTCGCTGCCGAGCGCGCGGTAAAGATCAATGTGCTTCCAGGTGTTCGGCAGATGATCTTCGCCGCGCAGCACATGGGTGATGCGCATTTCAATATCGTCCACCACATTGACAAAATGAAAAATGTAACTGCCGTCCGGGCGTCGGATGGTCATGTCCGGCTCCTCGGTCGCCGCGAACTGAACATCGCCGCAGACAAGATCGGGCACCATGATCGGCACCCGGCTGAACTTGAACCGGATCGCACCGTTGTCATCATAGATGCGCCCGGCGGCTTCGAGTTTCGCCAGATGGGAATCGTAAATGTTTTTGCGCTGGCTTTGAAAATACGGCCCGCAATCGCCGCCCGCCTCAGGACCTTCATCCCAATCGAGCCCGAGCCATTTCATGCCGTCGAGAATCGCGCGGCGCGCCTCGTCGGTGTTTCGCGCCTCGTCCGTATCCTCGATGCGCAGAATAAACTTCCCGCCGTGGTGCCGCGCAAACAGCCAGTTATAGAGGGCCGTGCGTGCGCCCCCGACATGAAGATAACCGGTGGGCGAGGGGGCGAAACGGACTCGGACGGGGGATGACATGAACGGATGTTGCGCAGACCGGGGCAAATCACAAATTCCAAATCATAAAAGACGGATTGCCCGCCCGGTGTCGTTTGTCATTTGAGATTGCAAGTTTGCTACGTATTCTGTTACAACATGAAAAAGAAGGTGCTTTATATTCTCGCCGTGCTCGTCCTCGTAGCCCTCGGTGGCATTTTCGGCGGTCAGGCCTGGCTGAAGTCGCGCTTTGAGAAAGAGGCGCTCATCGCCCAGATCGAGCGGCAGTTGAACTGCCGCGTGCAGATCGACGGTTCCAGCGCCAGCATCCTGTGTTCGCCCGCCAAAGTGGAATTGCTCGGCATCAAGTTCGCCTCGCGAGATTCGGAAGTTGAGAAACCCGTGAAACTACGCGCGAAGCTGGGTGATAATCTCGTGGCTGTCTCTGCCGAGCGCGCGGTGCTTCTGGTGGTGCTCTCCGATCTGATCAAGGGTAAGGTGAACATCAAGAGCTTAAAATTTGAGGGAGTGGGCGTTCGGGGTGGCTTCGACAAAGAGGGGCGCAATTCGCTGCAGCCGATTTTCGTCTCGCCGAACAAAAAAAAGCTGACTTCTGATGATCAATCCCATGCAACCGATCCAGCTGAGGGAAAGAAACCGCATGAAAAGAAAGAACCAGGGACGAAGGCTGAGGAAGAAGAACGGCCGTTCCATGCCGGTGATCTTCCGGTTTCCGTGATGGTTGACGTGGCTGGTATCTCAAATGCGCAGTTGGACTTCAGCGATGAGAGGCATGGCACACGAATGATGATCGAGAATGTCCGTTTCGACCTCAAGGACATGGACGTAAATCCCGTTGATCTGGCAAAGCACAACCGCTGTCAGATGGAATTTGACGGACAAATTCTTTTGAAGAAAACAGGAGTTGTCCTTCCCCTCATGGATTTCACCTTCCGTGGAGACGGGACATTGAAGCCCTTCGATGTGCAAAGCGGAGAATGGAGCCCTGACGTCTGGCTCAGGGTGAAATTGCAGAAAGGCGCAGTTCTCGGAGGCACGCCGATGAAGGAGCAGATGCGCGAGAATGACTCCAAGAAGCTAAAGGACTACGGCCTTGACCTTGGCAATATCGCCCTTGGCGGCGTGCTGGGAGAGGATGCGGATACGGAAATCCATCGCGTGCGTGATAAGCTCATCGTCAAAAAAGACACGCGCTTAGTTTTCCCGCAATATGAAATCACCCTCGCTGATGGGAGCTGGTTCAACGGACACCAGGACGAGCACCGGGCCAACGGTAATCTTCTGGTGAATGCGGATGTGACAGCAAATATTCTCAATCAGTCACAAAAGGCTCTGGCGGTGAAATACGGCGACACGATCGCCAGCCTGGCCATGAGCCTGCTCAACACCGCCTTGCTGGATGATCAAAAGCGTCTGGTCTTGAAATTCAAATCGCGCGGCAAACTCTCGCAGCCCGAAGTCAGCCTGGACAACGTGCTCAATGACATCAAGGATCTTCTCAAAGATACTGGCACCAGCCTGCTCAACGGCCTGCTCAAGTGAGTCTGACGCTATTCCGGTCGCAGCGTAATCTTGTTCACGAAAATTTTCATTTCGCTGAACTCCGGCGCGGTCTCGCCCGCCGGCTTCCAATTGAACACGCGAATCGACGGTTTCTTTTCATTGCCGGTGATGACGATGGCGTTGACTTCGATGTGGCGGGCGCTGCCCTCGGCCACGGGCGTGCGCTTGATCTCCAGTGTCAGCGCATTCTCCCCGTCCTTCAGTCCGCCAATGATGAGATGCTGCTCGGCGGCATCGCGCACCACGGAAATGGCAAAGCCATTGACCGTCGCGCTGGTGGCGTATCCCAGCGAGGTGATCTGCAGGGCCGCCATGTGATCGGGTGGAGGACATGCCTTGGGAGTGGGCGGCACGATTCCTGTAGGCGAGAACTCCGGCATATTGAGCGCGGCGGTGGCGTTTCCATTTTTTAGCGTGGCGAGGATTTCCGGGGCAGATTCGAGATTGATCAGCTTCACGGTGTCGAACTTCCAACGTCCGGCTTCATTGAAGAACTTGAGCATCACCAGCAATTCTGGAATTTCGCCAGGATCGGGAATGCCGAGGTCCGCCTTTCCGAAGTAAATTAGATTCGCGGTAGCACCCTTTTCTTCGGCCTTGATAAAACGCAGCGTGCTTGTCTCCGGCGCGTGCAGCGGGAAATCAAAAAGCGCCTGCGGGAACGGCTGCTTCTGGCTCACGATGAGATTGCGCGTGAGCAACTGGCGGCTGCTGGCCGTGGCCTGCTGCCAGCCTGCGAGATTGTGCGTCGCGATTGCAGCGCGCCATTCCGCGAAAGCCTTTTCCAAATCCCGCCGGAGCGCGGTTTCATCAGCAGATGCGTTTAGGGCAAATGCCAGACAGGCGACGAGGATGAATTTCATCGGGCGAAGTTAGCATCTTGTGCGGTGCTGGCAAAGATGGAATGAAGATGCCACGGACATTAAACGATCACGGTGACCCAGTTTATTTACACATGTGCGGCCAACAGAGATGAAAATAAGTAATTTTCGACAGTAACGGCCGCTGCTTTGAATGCTCTTGACCGGGGGCCATTGAAGGTTCAACTCATGACATGACTTTTCACGGCCAATCCATCATCGCAGGCAAAACCAGCATCGCCGACGGCACCACTTTCCAGATCAAAAACCCCACCACAAGCGCGCTCCTTGAGCCGCTGTTTCATGAGGCAGGCGAGGCCCAGGCGGACGCGGCTTTACGCGCTGCGGATGCGGCCTTTGATGAGTTTCGCACCAAATCGCCGGACGAGCGCGCGACCTTTCTGGAGGCGATCGCGGAGGGCATCGAAGCGCTGGGCGACGATCTGCTCCAGCGCGCCCATGCGGAGACGGGCTTGCCGATGGCGCGACTGACGGCGGAGCGCGGACGCACCTGCGGGCAGACGCGTTTATTTGCCAAGCTGCTGCGCGATCGCACCTGGCTTGATGTTCGCATTGACCGCGGCGATGCCTCGCGTCAGCCGGTTCCGAAACCGGATGTGCGTCGCATGATGCAGCCGGTCGGGCCGGTGGTGGTGTTCGGCGCGAGCAATTTTCCCCTGGCCATTTCAGTGGCTGGAACGGATACGGTCAGCGCTTTGGGCGCGGGCTGCCCGGTGGTGGTGAAGGCGCATCTGGGACATCCGGGAACGTGCGAGATGATCGCGACAGTGATTTGCGCCGCGTTGGAAAAAACGGGGATGCCCGCAGGCGCGTTCTCGCTGGTGCAAGGGAAGGGGAATGAAATAGGCCTCGCGCTGGTGCGCCATCCGATGGCCAGTGCGGTCGCGTTCACGGGATCACTGCGCGGTGGTCGGGCCTTGTTCGACGCCGCGGCGGCGCGCCCGAATCCAATCCCATTTTACGGTGAACTCGGCAGCGTGAATCCGGTGTTTCTGCTGCCCGGAGCGCTGAAGGAGCGCGCAGAAAAAATCGCGGAAGGATTCGTCGGCGCACTGACGATGGGCGTGGGCCAGTTCTGCACGAATCCCGGACAGGTGTTCGGTTTGGAGAGCAAGGAGCTGGGCGCGTTCCGGGAAAAAACATCGGCACTGGTGAAAGCCTATGCGCCCGCCACGATGTTGCATGGCGGTATTTCGGCGGCTTACAACAGTGGCGTGGAGCGCCTCGGCAGTGTGAAGGGCGTGGAGCTTCTGGCGAAGTCGGATGCGCCCGCTCAAGGCGATGCTTCACAGGCGGCGGCAATAGTCTTCAGCACTGATGGTGCGACTTATGCGGCCAATCCCGCGCTGCGCGAGGAAGTGTTCGGCCCGGCGTCGCTCGTGACGCATTGCGGCAACAAGGAGGAGCTGGAGCGCATCGCGGGATCGCTCGACGGCCAGCTCACGGCGGCGATTCATGGGACTGTGGAAGATTTGAAAGAGCACGTTCGACTGGTGCGCATTCTGGAGCGCAAGGCGGGCCGTATCATCTTTAATGGCTTCGGCACCGGCATTGAGGTCTGTCCCTCGATGCATCACGGCGGACCTTATCCGGCATCCACTCACAGCTTCTTCACCAGCATCGGCACCGCGGCAATTTATCGCTTCGTGCGCCCCGTGTGTTATCAAGGCTTCCCCGACGAGTGCCTGCCTGACCCGGTGCGGAACCAGAACAACAAGGCCGCGTGGCGCATGATTGATGGTGAGATCACGCTGGATGACGCGTGAGGTTTCCGGAAATAATTCAAGTCTCAAGACACAAGATTCAAGCAAGAACCAAATTCCAACATGATCAGTTTGGAATTTGAAAGTTGAACCTTCCTTGATTCTTGATTTTTTGAACCTTGGATATTCTACACCCGCACCTGGCCAGTGCCGGTGACGATGTATTTGTAACTGCAAAGTTCCGGCAGTCCCATGGGGCCGCGAGCGTGGAGCTTGTCGGTGCTGATGCCAATCTCGGCTCCCAGGCCAAACTC
>JAYVOH010000067.1:0-6120 GCA_043758025.1 Verrucomicrobiota bacterium | reverse complement strand
AAAAATGTCCCTCTTTGAGTGCTACAAAACCGTCCCTCTTTGAAAGCTACACGACATTTGCGGGTCAAATACTTGCTTCTCCACTGGCTTGCCCCATGTTTTTGCAAACAACCAAGCACCAGCAACCGCCCCCCAGAGGCTGAGCTTGTTGACGAGACCGCTTTTAAAATCGGCACCGATCGAACTGGCAACCATCATCACCGCAACAACTCCGAGCAGGGAGAATAATATGATCGCGGCACCTCGGCCTCTCCAGAAAATAATCATCAGTGGAAGTAATTGTTCAAACAACCCAAGCACAAGGAGGGAACGGGGTAAAGAATAATAACTTCTATGATCGCGAGGCGCGTTGCTTGATGCGAAGTTTGTTTCCACAGCAAGGGCGTGACAACAATCGCTAGCCCGTTGCAAAATAATCTTTGCACCGATTGACCGGGCTGGCATGAGACCGTAGGTTTCCAACTCATGTGCGGCATCATCGGATACATCGGCAAACGGCAGGCGAGTCCCATTCTTCTGGATGGATTGCGGCGTCTGGAATATCGCGGCTACGACTCTTCAGGGATGGCATTGCAAAATGCCGGGAAGCTCGTTGTGCTCCGTCGCGCGGGACGCATTGAAAATCTGCGCCAACTGGTGGCCGAGCGTCAGCCCCAGGGAGATGTCGGCATCAGTCACACCCGCTGGGCCACGCATGGAGCGCCCACTGATGAGAATGCGCATCCGCATCGCGACCAGTCGGGCAATCTCGCGCTGGTGCACAACGGAGTGATCGAAAATTATGTCTCGCTGCGCGAGCGTCTGGTAGGCGATGGGCATACATTCACTTCCGAGACTGACACTGAGGTGCTGGCTCATCTGATCGGATCGTATTATGATTCATCCACCGAGAAGGAACCTGTGCAGCGTCTGGTGTCCGCTGTGCAGCATGCACTGGCCAAGATCAAGGGAACCTACGGCATTGCGGTGATACATGTTGATGCGCCGGATGTGATCATCGGTGCGCGGCTCGGCAGTCCTCTGGTGATTGGCCTGGGGCAGGGCGAGAATTATCTGGCCAGCGATGTCTCCGCCATCGTCGCCCACACCCGGGATGTGATTTATCTGAATGACTACGACATTGTCACCTTGCGGCGTGATACCTACGAGGTGATGTCGCTCGAAGGCGGTCCCGCCAATGTGCAGGTGAGCCGGGTTGATTTCAGCGAGGACGAAGCAGAAAAGGGCGATTTTGAGCACTACATGCTCAAGGAAATTTACGAGCAGCCAACCTCCCTGCGCAACACCATGCGCGGGCGTCTTTCACGCGAGGAAGCGACGGCGGTATTCGGCGGGCTTCAGATGTCGCAGTCCGATCTTCTGCATGTTCAACGCATCATCTTCAGCGGCTGCGGCACGGCGCATCACGCCTGCATGGTCGGGGAGTATCTGATGGAGTCCCTGGCGCGCATCCCCACGGAGGTGGAGTTCGCCAGCGAGTTCCGCTACCGCAACGTGCCAACCGACAGGAACACGCTGCAATTCGTCATCAGCCAGAGTGGAGAGACGATCGATACCCTGGCCGCCCTTCGTGAGGGCAAGCGCAAGGGCATGAAGGTGCTCGGCATCGTTAATAATGTTTCCAGCACCATCGCCCGTGAAACCAATGGCGGCGTTTACATTCATGCCGGGCCGGAGATCGGCGTGGCGGCGACTAAGAGCTTCACCTCCCAAGTGGCGGTGCTTACCTTGCTCGGTCTGCTTTTTGGCCGCATCCATCATCTCTCCACGACGGACGGTCTGGAGATGATCGATGAACTGGAGGCCATTCCCGACAAGATCGCTGCCATCCTACAGCAGGCCGGGCGCATCCGCGAAATCGCGAACAAATATGCCCACGTGGAGGGAATGCTTTTCCTGGGCCGGCAGATCAATTATCCCGTGGCGATGGAGGGCGCGCTGAAGATGAAAGAAATCAGCTACATCTACGCCAGCGGCCATCCGAGCGCGGAACTGAAGCACGGCATCATCGCGCTGGTGAAGCCGGAACTGCCCAGCGTTTTCATCGCGCCGGACGATGCGGTGTTCGACAAGAACATGAGCAACATTGAGGAGGTCAAGGCTCGCAAAGGACCCGTTATTGCCATTACGACTGAAGGACAGACTAAACTTGAACGAATCGCCGATGATGTCATCTACATACCATCGTGCCCGTCAATTCTCAGTCCGCTCCTCACCGTGATTCCGTTGCAGCTCCTGGCCTACTATGTCGCCGTGGCGCGTGGATGCGATGTGGACAAGCCGCGAAACCTGGCCAAGAGCGTGACCGTGGAGTAACTGCCGCCATGCTTCACCTGACAAAAATCTTGTGGCGTTACGCTTTCGCCACAGTCTTGGCTTGCGGTTTTGTCTGCATGTCTCCGGTGTCCGGTCAGGAGAGTGCGCCGGTAATCAAACCTCGATTTTCGCCTGGTGAATTTCTCGACAATGTAGGCCAGCAGACCAAGGCGCGCTGGCGACAGTTGTTTCGCACGCCCCCGCCCACACCCTCAACAGAGCGGCTCCGTGTCGCCTTCACTTTGGGCGGTCTCGTGGCGGATTCATTCCTCGCCTTGCAGGCGGCTGATGCGCAACAGTTCAAAAACAACAATCAGGAATTGCTGAGCTATTCCAAAGTTCTGGGGGTTGGGGAAAAAATCACACCCGGTGTTCTCGCCCAATCTAAAATGGGTGAGACCGGAGATTGGGCCGCCGCGCGCAAACAGGTGTTGGAAACCGAGCAGTTGATCGTGAAACTGCTCAACGAACAAAAGGATGAAGACCTTGCCATCCTTGTCGAATTGGGCGTGTGGGCGCGATTGCTTGAAATTAGCACGACCATTGTCAGCAATAACGATCCGGAAGTTGAGAACAAGATCATCTGCATCGGCTCCATGAAATTGCTGGACGATCTCAAGGCGCAGTTCGAAAAACTCAGTCAGACTGTCCAGACTGATGAATCCATCGCCCGGCTCGGTGCAGTGCTGGATCAACTTCAACGCCACTGGCTGGCGGCGCAGGATCACCCCTCTATTGAAGTGGTGAAGTTCAGTTTTGAAAAGCTCCACTTTCTCATGGAGCGGCTCACCTTGCAGTGAGTCAAAGCGTCATCGACATCACATGATCGTCCATCACGTAGCCATTGCCGATCTCCGTGCACACGTCTTGCTCAAATGAAAATCCCTCGCGGAGATAAGCGCGGATCGCCTTTAGATTCTTGCGGTTCACGCGCAGTCTGATGCGGTTCATGCCGATAGCGCGGGCTTGTTCTGCAACCAGGCGCAAGGCTTGTGCGCCCACACCGAAACCATGGCGCTCAGGCAGCACATAGAGCTTGTGCAGAAACGCCACCCCCTCAGGCATGGCTTCCCATGCGAGAAAGCCGATGTTCACACAGTCTTGGCGAATCAGTGCCATGTGAACTCCCCGCTCCAGATCATCACGTAGCACTGCAGGCGCATATCTTTCCTTCAGCATGTAATCAATCTGCGCCACGCTGATGATTCCCGGATAAGTGTCATGCCAGATCAGATTCGCCAGCCGCCACACTTCATCCACGTCCTCCGGGCCGATGAGACGAAAAGTCACCGGCAAAGTCTTGGCGCTGTGATTTTTTCCTGTTTGTTCCTGCGCCCATGACAGCGCGGATTGCCACGCCGGTAGATCATCATTCGGACTCAGCTTCTTCAATTGGCTGGCAATCTCCGCACGACGCGGCTTCACGATCAACTCCTCGCGCACCTGCACCGCATCGGGTGGAAATTCTCCTTCATCCAGCAATTGTTTCGCCAGATACCAGCAAGCCCACGCGCGCCAGATGCGAAGCTCCTTGTGCGGCTCCACCATACGCGTGGCCAGATGCTGGTAGTGACGGCGCGGATTTCCGATGAAACGATCCGGTGGACGGTTGAGCAAAATCCAGGCAATGGCATGATAAGGTTTTATGTCACCAATAAGCGCGACATCCGTCAGCTTGCAGGACAGCGCGCGATTGATCAGCAGCAATGACTTTGCAGGAAAGCCCGCCAGCCAGAGCGACTGCGCATAGTTCAGCGCTGTGTGATAAAAGACCGCACTGCGATCCTTTCCCAGCGCGTGCATGTCATCGTGCGTGTAGACGCGCGAGGGCAGGGGAAGGAAAGGGCAGGGCATGTGGCAAAAGGATGAAGGATCAGATTGAAAATTTACACATCATTTATGCTCCTAATTGTTAGCCGCCCTGCACCGGCGGCATGATGGCCACCTCCGCGCCGTCGTGCAGCACGGCATCGCGTTTCGCGTAGGTTTGATCAACGGCGACCAGCAGGCTGGCGTCCCAGTCTTTCAATTTTGGCCAGCGTGTGAAAGCCTCAGTGAGCAGATCACTGACGCGAGCGCCGTCGGGCAGCCCCATCGTCAGTTCGTCTGTGCCTGCGATGTCTCGCAGCACAGAGAAGAACAAAACGCGAATCTTCATGCTCAACATTTAAATCATTCAACCCACACGCTCCGGATTCAGAATTCCGATGCACGGGAGGTTTCGGTAGTGTCCCTGATAATCCATCCCGTAACCGACGACAAATTCATCCGCGATCTCAAAGCCCGCGTAATCCACCGGCACCTCGCGTTCGCGTTCGCGTTGCTTGCTCAGGAGCACTGCCACGCGCAGCGTCTCCGGTTTGCATTCCGCAAGGATGCGCTCGCGCACGGTCGCCAGCGTCAGGCCGGTGTCGAGGATGTCGTCGATCAGCAAAACGTGGCGCGTGGTCAGATCAAAGGGAAGCTGCCGGGCCAGATTCACGCGCCCGCTGGAACTGGTGCCGCCGTGATAGCTGCTCACCGTGAGCGTGTGCAGGCGCACTGGCAAATCAATCGCTCGCAGCAAATCCGATACAAAGAACAATGCGCCGTCCATCAGCGTCACCACGCTCAGTTCAAGACCGGCGAAATCGCGCTCAATTTCCGCAGCCATCTCCGCTACGCGCCGCTGAATGGTGCCTGCGTCAAGCAGCACACGTTCCAAACTTGATAGAACCCCTGGTGTCGCGTTCATGGTTTGCTCAGATTACTTGCTCCTTTATCTTTCATCCTACATTCTTGTCTTGTGTCCGTCTTTTATCCATCACCTTCGCCCTCTGGCAAACCGAATCTCGCCGACTTGCGCCTGAACTACGAAAAAGGCGCGCTCGACGAGGCCACGCTGCCCGGCGATCCTTTCGTGCTTTTCAAACTGTGGCTCGACGACGCCATCGCTGCCAACGTGGTGGAGCCCAACGCTATGACGCTTGCTACCGTGTCCGCCCATGGTCAGCCCTCGTGCCGCACGGTGTTGTTGAAGGGCTTCGACGCACGCGGGTTCTCCTTCTTCACGAACTACCACAGCCGCAAGGGTCGCGAATTGGTGGCTAACCCGAGGGCCGCCCTCACCATCCTCTGGAAAGAGCGGGAGCGACAGGTCTGCGCGCGCGGCATCGTCACCCGCATCAGTCGCGAGGAATCTGATGCGTATTTTCAATCACGACCCTACGGCAGCCAGATCGGTGCGTGGGTCAGCGAGCAAAGTGAGCGCATCCCAGACCGTGAGTGGCTGGAGAATCGCGAGCATGAACTGAGCGCGAAATTCCCCGAAGGCCAGGTCCCGCTGCCGCCGAACTGGGGCGGATACGTGCTCGCGCCGGATGAATGTGAGTTCTGGCAGGGCCGGCCCAGCCGCCTGCATGATCGTGTGCTCTTTGAAAATAAAGATGCCACTTGGTCACGGGTGCGGCTAAGTCCGTGATTTTTCGTAGTTCGAGCGTCGCGCAGCGACGCAGGGGATGGGATGCTGGATTCCCGGCCTTGAAAGGCCGGTCTAAGAGACGGATGCGGCTCGGCGGCGGAGGAATGCGAGCCGTTGGGTGGTTTGGGTGTTGTGCGGAGAGTGGCATAAGGTTGCGGAGAGATGTTGCGGCGGAGAGATGTTGCGGCGGAGAGGAACAGTCTGTTCATCTTCCCCGTCGCCATGCGAGATGCCTCACGCAGAGGGCGTGTCCGAAAGTTTGTGTTTCGGGTGATTGGGTTATGGTTTGGTGTTGGGGGGCGTGTCCGAAAGTTTGTGTTTCGGGTGAGTGGGTTATGGTTTGG
>JAYVOH010000066.1:0-6147 GCA_043758025.1 Verrucomicrobiota bacterium | reverse complement strand
GTCTGTCGAGTTGTTGTCGTGGTCTTCCCATCTTTCACTCTTACCCATCCCTTCAATTACATCAACTTCTTTTGCTGATTTATATGGGCAAATGGTATCATTACAGGACTTGGAGCACCAGTCTTCTGCGATTGATACAAAAAACTCCGCCACGCGAACGCGGCGGAGTTTTCCAAATCAATCCCGGTCCGGCTTACGACCACCCGTGCGCGTTGCGCACCTCGATCATCTTCGACAGGATCGTGTTCCACGTGCTGCCGGTTTCGAGAACCTTGTTCGGGAACATGCAACCGTCCCAGCAGATGTGCTGGATGCCACGTTTCGCTGCATCCTTAAGCCAATAGCCAGATGCTTTCACGATGTCGAGCTTGCCATTGGGATCATCCGCCTGGCAATGCTTGCCCGTCTTGTCGTGACTGCCCGCGCCATGCACGGTGCCATCGTTCTGCGCGACATGGAAGTCGATGGTCCATGGGCGCAGTTTGTCGGTCATCTTTTCATACGCGGCCCAGAACTCGGCGTCACTGTAGCCTTCTTTCACGAGCGCGTGCTCAGGGGCGTTGTAACCCAGCGTGTAAAGATAAGTGTGCGCGAGGTCGGCCTGGAAGCCGAGCGATTCCGGCATTCCGACGCCTTCGAGCACATCAAGCATGTCCTTCCACGAATGCATCCCGGCCCAGCAGATTTCGCCTTCGGCAGCGAGACGCTCGCCGCTGTCCTGCGCGATCTGCGCAGCTTTTTTGAAGGTATCCACGATGCGCGCGGTGTTCGCCTTGGGATTCTCGCGCCATTTGGCGATGCCGAACTCGGCGGAGTCAATGCGGATGACGCCGTATTTGCGGACGCCGTGCTTGTTGAACACGCCGGCGATGCGGCAGGCCATCTTCACCGCGTCGAGGAACTTCGCCTGCTGCGCGTCGTCGCCCATGGCGGAGTCACCGACAGTGCCCGGCCACACGGGGGCCACCAGGGAGCCCACGCTGAAACCTTTGCTCGCGATGAGATCGGCAATCTTCTTCAATTCATCATCGCTCGCCTGCGGGTTCGTGTGCGGCAGGAAGAGGAAGTAATCGATGCCGGCGAATTTCTCCCCGCCCACGTTAGCGGCGGCGGTTAGGTCGAGCATTTTTTCCAGGCTGATTGGCGGCTCCTGGCCTTCGGCATCTCCTTTGCCGACGAGACCGGGCCACATTGCATTGTGAAGTTTGGGAAGTGTGTGTGCCATATTGTTTACAGTTTGGTTTTGGAGCCGCGAGAATATAGAAGCTGTGGAAAATTGCACGCAGAAAATGAAAAGCGCCGCGTCTCCTTTCGCGCCTTATGAATACTGGCCACGTAGGGACTCGCGGATCCTCCATCAGCTTCTATGAAGCTCAGATTGCGACGCTCCTCACTTCACCTCTTCAATCGCCTTTTTAATGTCCTCGGCCTGTTTGTCGGTGGAAGCCTTGGGGTCATGCCAGACCACCTGGCCGTTCTTGATGAGAAACGCTTCGCGTGAAGCCATGCCGTTCGCCATCTGATTGACCTTGAAGGCTTGGATCACCTTGCCGTCCTTGTCCGCGATGAGCGTGAAGGGGAACTTGAACTTGTCACTGAACGCTTTCTGCTCCGCCACCGTGTCGTGGCTTACGCCGATGACTTTCACGCCCAACTTGGCCAAGTCTTCGTGACCGTCGCGCAGGCTGCAACCCTGTTTCGTGCAGCCAGGTGTGTCGGCCTTCGGATAGAAATAAACCACGACGAAGGGATTAGCCTTATAGACCTCGTCAAACTTTACGGTCTTCCCCTCTTGGTCCGTGCCTTCAATGTCGGGCGCAGCGTAAGTCGGATTGACTTTAACGGCAGCAGGGCCGGCGATGAGTGCGGTCGAGGCGGCTAGGGCGAGAATGACGGGAAGTGCTTTCATGATGGAATACAATACGCGGGCCGGTCGCGAGTCTTGCAAAAACGGCGGCGTAATAGTTTGCAATGATGACTTGTAGGGCAAGCGCTCCGCTTGCCGTAACTCCTGTTGTTTGGGCAATCACGGCACGCACACGTCATATGGGCGGCGGGAGAAAGTCATCCTTAGGATGTTACGCCGTCTGACACAGACGGCCTGCACCGTTCCAACAGTTGCTTCCCCTTTGCAGAAACAAATTTCCGCGTAATCTCCGCCATGCACTTCCGCGACATCTTCGCCCGCCGCAAGCCCACCTTCTCCTTCGAGTTTTTTCCCCCGAAAACTACTGAGGGCGCAGAAGCGCTCTTTCTGATCATCCGCGAGCTGGAATCGCTTCATCCTGCCTTTGTCAGCGTGACTTACGGCGCAGGCGGCTCCACCCGCGAGTTGACGCATAATCTCGTGGTGCGCATCAAGAAGGAAACTTCGCTCGATCCCATCCCGCATCTCACCTGCGTCTGCCACAGCGAGGCCGACATCGCCTCCATCCTTGAACGCTATGCCAAGGCGGGCGTGAGCAACATCCTCGCCCTCGGTGGCGATCCTCCGAAGGACTTCACGAACTATGTCCGCGCGAATGATGCGTTCCAACACGCCGCCGATCTTGTGCGCTTCATCCGGGGTTTCAACTCCCACACCTTTGGTGTCGGCGTCGCCGGTTTCCCGGAAGGCCATCCCGCCACGCCCAACCGTCTGATGGAAATGGATTACCTCAAAGCCAAGGTGGACGCGGGCGCGGACTACATCTGCACGCAGCTCTTCTTCGACAATCACGACTTCCTCGACTTCCGCGACCGCTGCCGCCTTTCCGGAATCAATGTCCCAATCATCGCCGGCATCATGCCCATCACCAGCGCGTCCGGCATGAAACGCATGGCCGAGCTTGCCGCTGGTGCACGCTACCCCGCAAAACTTCTCAAGGCCATTGCCCGCTGCGGCAACGACGAGGCTGCCGTCGAGCGAGTCGGCATCCATTACGCCACTGAGCAATGTGCCAATCTTCTCGACGAAGAAGTGGACGGCATCCATTTTTATACGCTCAACAAAAGCAAAGCCACCCGCGAGATTTATGCCGCACTCGGCTTAAAAGATTCCCAGTCCGTTTGAATGGGTTCTCCTTTCTCTGTCAGTCTGGACAACTCTCTTTTATATCATCACCCTCCCGCCGTTCCATCATGTCCTCCGACCATTTCCAACAACTCGAACAGGCAAGCCAGCGGGACCGACAGCTTGTCACTCCAGACGGGAAATCGTGTGCCGTCATGATCGATGGAGTCCGTATGCGCGATTTGGTTCTGCACACGGATGACCGGGGCACCGTCTGCGAGATGTATGATCCCAGATGGGGATGGCATCCTGACCCCATGGTTTTCACTTATTTCTGCACGATCCGTCCCAGCATCATTAAAGGCTGGGCGATGCACAAGCAGCACGATGACCGCTACTGCCTCCTGCAAGGAGAAATGAAGATTGTTCTTTTCGACCCGCGGCCGGAATCTCCAACCTTCGGAGTGGTTTCGGAGATTTATCTCAGTGAGCACCGCCGCCAGCTTCTCAACATCCCTCAGGGTGTCTGGCATGCAGACCAGAACATCGGAAACAAAGACTGCCTGGTGGTGAATTTCCCGACCATTCAATATGACCACGCGAATCCGGATAAATATCGGCTTCCTATTGATAACGATTTGATCCCTTACAAGTTCCTCCCGGTGCGCGGCTATTGAAGCCGCTCGCATTTTCAACTCCAGAGTTCATGAGCGCCCCAAGCCCTTCCGGTGACGGCAGCAGACGCATCGTTCTTCCGCGCTCTGATCAGCCGCTGGTTTCCATTGTGATCCCAACCATCAACCAGGCTGCACGACTGCGCCGCTGCCTCGAGTCCCTCGCCCGCCATCTCGGCGCACAGATTCCTGTTGAGATCATCGTGGTGATGAACGCGGCGACTGATGAGATCAAGAGTCTTGTGCAACAGGAAGTCTCGCGGGTCGTGGTGTCTGATTCCACGGCCAACCTGGGTGTGGCAGGTGGGAATAACCGCGGCCGGTGTTTGGCCCAAGGACGCTACATCGCCCTGATCCACGATGACACAGAAATAGAGCCGCTGTGGCTTGAATGGCTCGTCGAAACGGCGGAAGCGCGACCGGATGCTGGGGCGGTCGCCAGCATGGTATTCAATCCGGATGGCAGGATGCTGGGTGCCGGGCATATCCTCTGGAAGGAAGCCCTGACTTCTCCGCCATGGGGCAGTGGAGAGGCACGGCCAGAGGACTTCGCAACCACCCGCGCCGTGGATTACTCGGGCACGTGCTCCATCTTGGTGCGCGCGGAAACTTGGGATGCTATTGGCGGTCTCGATGAGTGCCTATATCCCGCCTATTATGTTGATGTCGATCTCTGCCTGGCCATCAGGAAACATGGCCAGATCGTTCTCTGCGATCCCCGCTCCCGCATCCTTCATCATCCTAGTTCAAGTTCAAAGCCAGGCTTCCGCCATTTCATCGTCGAGACCAACAGGGCACTGTTCGCGGAGAAGTGGAAGGCAGAACTCGCAAGCTGTGAACCCTACGCTCCGGATGATCCAGAAGCCCTGAAACGCGTCCACGCCCGCACGAAACGTCTTGCGCACGATCTCAGCGAACAGTGGCGGCCATCATCGCCAGCCACCTCCGCAAGCGTGCCGTCAGATCCCGGATTGAACGATGCCTGGCATCTGCGCAAAGAACGCGAACTGATGCGCGCCTATATTGAGAAGCTGGAGTTAATAAACACTGCCCTGCTGAAAACCGTTGAGAGGCTGGAGTCCGCAAACGCAACCCAATTAAAGGCCAGCGAGGAACGCTACGCGACCCTCAAAAATAAGCAGACCCTCAAACGCGAAGAGAAGGCAAAGCTGAAAGCGAAATGTTCCCGGCTCAGACAAAAGCTAGAGGAGTCCACAAAGAGGCCACTAAAGTGGCACCAACGACTGATTCGGCGGATCAAAAAAATAGGGAACCCGACGTAAGACTGTCATTTCTCTCCCGATCAGCTTGAACCCAAGGAGGGGCGGTATGATACCGCTCGCCGGAAAAGAGACGGCGGTATCAAACCGCCGCTCCATGACGAGAACCATGATGGTGCTGTCAGTCATCGCCGGTCTCCGCCGATGGCAACTTAGACAAATTTAGCTCTTTCAGGAATTCGTTGTGCCTCTTGGTCGTCGTTTGGATTACCTTCTTGATGTCCAACAGCTCCGCATTCGTCGCCTCCAAGTCGATCTCCTCACCCACTGCCGTGCTGATGTAGCGGGAGATGTTCAGGTTGAAGTCGTTCTTCTCGATCTCGACCATTTCCACGCGGCGCGAGTAGCGGGGCTCTTCTTTTCGAAACTGATAGGTCTCGATGATTTTTAAAATGTTCTCGGGCGAGAGCTGGTTCTGGCGTTTGCCTTTCACGAAGTGCTCGGCGGCGTTGATGAAGAGCACATCGTCGGGCTTTTTGCACTTTTTGAGCACGAGGATGCAGACGGGGATGCCGGTGGAGTAGAAGAGATTCGCGGGCAGGCCGATGACGGTGTCGATGTGGCCGTCCTTGAGCAGCTTGGTGCGGATGCGTTCCTCGGCTCCGCCACGAAAGAGCACGCCGTGGGGCAGGATGATGGCCATCACGCCTTCGTCTTTTAGGAAGTGGAAGCCGTGCAGCAGGAAGGCGAAGTCGGCGGCGGATTTCGGGGCCAGTCCGTAGTTCTTGAAGCGCACGTCGTCGCCCATCGCGTCGGTGGGGTCCCAGCGGTAGCTGAACGGCGGATTGGCGACGATGGCGTCGAAGCTCGGCTTCTTGGCCGGGTTCGGCTCCCGCATCATGTCCCACTCGTTGGTCAGGGTGTCGCCGTGGAAGATTTCGAACTCCGTGTCCTTCACCCCGTGCAGCAGCATGTTCATGCGGGCCAGGTTGTAGGTGGTGATGTTCTTTTCCTGGCCGTAGATCTTGCCGATGCCTTGCGGCCCCATGCGTTTGCGCACGTTGAGGAGCAGGGAGCCGGAGCCGCAGGCAAAGTCCAGCACGCTTTCCAGGCGCTTCTTCGGGCCGGTTTTCGGTTCCTGGCTGTCCAGCGTGACGATGGTGGAGAGGATGTCGGAAATCTGCTGCGGGGTGTAAAACTCGCCCGCCTTCTTGCCGGACCCGGCGGCAAACTGGCCGATCAGGTATTCATAGGCATCGCC
>JAYVOH010000065.1:0-6169 GCA_043758025.1 Verrucomicrobiota bacterium | reverse complement strand
AGGCGTGCTCCCATACGTCCAACCCGAGGATTGGCGTGCCGAGATCGCTGTCAGGCACAATGCCTTTCATCAATGGGTTGTCCTGATTCGCCGTGGATGTCACGACCAGCTTGTCGTCCTCTTGCTTCACGAGCCAGGCCCAGCCGGAACCGAAACGCTTCGCTGCCGCATCGTTGAAAGCTTTTTTAAAATTATCCAAGCCGCCAAAGCTGGCCTGGATCGCCTCGGCCAGTTTTCCATGCGGTGCCGCCGGGCCGCTCTCTGCCGGTGCCATCCATTTCCAAAACCAAGTGTGATTCAAATGTCCGCCGCCGTGATTGCGCACTGCCGTCTGCACGTCTGCCGGCAGACCTCTCAGGCCTTTGACCAGGGCGACCGCGTCAGTGCTCCTGATGTTCGCGGCGTTGAGCGCTTCCCCAAGCTTGGTGATGTAAGCCTGATGATGCTTGTCGTGATGAATCGTCATCGTGAGCGCATCAATGTGCGGTTCCAGCGCTTCCGGCGCATAGGGCAGCTTCGGCAGTTCCAAACCCAGCACGCCTTCCTCGGCAAACGCGCTGCGGGAGGTGAACACGGAACCGGCGATCACGGCTCCACTGACAGTGAGTAAATGACGACGATTCATAATTTGGTAATGTGCATCCGGCGACGGACTAGTGGCAAACGAATTGTTTGGTTGGATTTAGCGAACCGACAGTGAGGCGGCTCGGAGATTTTGGCATTCATCATCGTGGCGCAAGTCTGAGACCTGTGTGTTGCCCGCCCATTCTGGGCGGGGCTGTCTGAAATGGGTTCCGGGCATCATGGCCCGGAAAACACACAGGTCTGAGACCTGTGCCACTCTGCGAGGCTACTAAATGCCTGCACCGCTAGCGGAAGCTCCGGCGGCTTCGGGCGTGACTTCGCCTAGGCTGATGAACTTCAGCATCTTTGCATTCGGCTCGCAGAGAGCTTTCACGGTGTCACCTTCCTTAATATCGCCGCGCAGGAGATGCTCGGCGAGCGGGTCTTCGATGTTTTTCTCAACGGCACGGCGCATGGGGCGCGCACCATATTGCGGATCGTAGCCTTCTTTGATGAGAAAGTCGCGCGCAGTTTCATCCAGCGTCAGCGTGATGCGCTTCTTCAGCAGTCGGGCGAGCACCTTGGAGATTTCGAGATCCACAATGCGGCTGAGCTCGGGCTTGTCCAACATGCGGAAGACGATGAGATCATCAAGGCGGTTGATGAACTCGGGTTTGAAGTTCTTCTTTGCTGCCTCAAGGACTTTGCCTTTCATGCCATCATAATCACCGTTGTCCTGCGACATGGCACCGAAGCCGAGCGAAGTCTGGCGCTTGATGCTGTCAGCACCGACGTTGGAGGTGAGAATGACGATGGTGTTTCGGAAATCAATCTTGCGGCCAAAGTTGTCCGTGATCTTGCCTTCTTCAAGAATCTGCAAGAGAAGATGCATCACATCCGGATGCGCCTTCTCCACCTCGTCGAATAGCACGACCGAATACGGACGACGGCGCACGGCCTCGGAAAGCTGGCCACCCTCTTCATAACCGACATATCCGGGAGGCGCGCCGATGAGACGGCTCGCGGTGTGCTTCTCCATGTATTCGGACATGTCGAGCTGGATCAAGGCCTCGGCGCTGCCAAACATGAACTCGGCGAGGTTCTTCGCGAGATAGGTTTTGCCCACACCGGTTGGGCCGAGGAAAATGAAGGAACCGATGGGGCGCTTAGGATCCTTGAGGTCGGCACGACTGCGGCGCAAAGCCTTGCTGATTGCGATCACCGCTTCATCCTGACCAATGATGCGTTTCTTCAGCTCATCTTCCATCTTGAGGAGCTTCTCGGCCTCGGCTTGCTCCATGCGTTGCAGCGGGACGCCGGTCCATTTGCTGACCACGGACATGATGTCCTCTTCTGTAACATCCACGATGCGCTCGTTATTATGGGCGCGCCAGTTTTCCAAGACATCATCGTGGCGCTTCTTCGCGTCCTTCTCGCGATCGCGCAGGCTCGCGGCCTTTTCAAAATCCTGATCCTTGATGGCGACCTCTTTCTCGGCGCGGATTTGTTCCATTTCGGCTTCGATGACTTTCATCTCCGGCGGGCGCGTCATCGCGGAGATGCGGGCCTTGGCTCCCGCTTCATCCATGATGTCGATGGCCTTGTCGGGCAGATAGCGCGAAGGGAGATAGCGGCTGCTGAGATGCACGGCCTGTTCGAGCGCCTTCGCATCAAAGCGGGCTTTGTGATGCGCTTCATATTTCCCTTTGAGACCTTGCAAGATGCGGATGGCGTCCTCAACACTCGGCTCTTCCACTTTCACAATCTGGAAGCGACGTTCCAGTGCGGCGTCCTTCTCGATGTATTTGCGATACTCATTGAGCGTGGTGGCGCCGACGCATTGCAGTTCGCCCCGAGAGAGCGCAGGCTTGAGAATATTGCTGGCATCCATTGCACCTTCCGCACTGCCTGCGCCGACGATGGTGTGAAGCTCATCAAGGAAAAGAATGACGTTCTTCGTGCGGCGGATTTCGTCCATCACCGCCTTGATGCGTTCTTCAAACTGGCCGCGATACTTGGTGCCCGCGACCATGAGGGCCAGGTCGAGGACGATAACTTTTTTGTCACGCAGAAGCTCAGGCACATTGCCTTGAGCGATTTCTTGCGCGAGGCCCTCGACGATGGCGGTCTTGCCGACGCCAGCCTCGCCGATGAGAACGGGGTTGTTCTTGGTGCGACGGCAGAGAATCTGGATAACGCGCTCGATCTCGCTGGCACGCCCGATCACAGGATCGAGTTCGTTTTTTATGGCCAACTCAGTGAGGTCGCGGCCAAAGGCACGCAACGCTGGTGTCTTTGATTCCTTCTTCTGACCGGCACCTTGCGGGGTGTTTTCGCTTTCCTCCCCTTCCTCTTCTTCGCCGCCGAAGTTGGGATCCAGCTCTTTCAAGATTTCGTTGCGGGCCTTTTCCAGGTTCACATCGAGATTGCGCAACACTTGCGCAGCCACGCCTTCGCCTTCGCGCAGCAGACCGAGAAGCAGGTGCTCCGTGCCGACATAGGAATGATTCAGCGCCTTGGCTTCCTTCGAGGCCAGCGCGAGAACTTTTTTCACGCGCGGTGTGTAAGGGATGTTGCCGGCCATCTTCGTGTCGGGCCCGGAGCCGACGTGCTGCTCGACCTGCATCCGCACGGTGTCGAGATCCACACCGAGTTTCGTCAGCACATTGACGGCCACGCCCTGGCCGAGCTTGATGAGTCCGAGGAGCAAGTGCTCGGTCCCGACATAATTGTGATTGAAGCGATCAGCCTCCTTGCGGGCGAGCGCCAGGACCTGCTGAGCGCGTGGGGTAAAGTTATTCATCATCGGAGTCAGGGGGTTGCGCGGAACCGTCCGCATCATTATTGGATACGTTAAGAGGCCCCGGAACGGATTTCAACCTTTCACGGGTTATTTCAGCGCGACGGCTGTCGCGTTCTTCAGGCGACAGATCTTTCCTCGCAGAGAGCTGCAAATGGGCGGGCTGGATTTCCAGCAAGAGCATGTCGATGAGGCTGCGGTCACAACCGGAGATCAAATCAAGATCGGCCCCGAGTCGCAGCAAGGATAAATAATTGAGCGCCTCCTTCGAGTTCAATATATGGGCGAAACGGAGGGTCGCATAAGCGCGTCCAACCTGGTCGTGCAACATCATCGGACTTTCCATCCGGAGTTTTTCCCGGGCGTTGTTCTCCGCTTGCACGATATGTTCGGCCACGCCTTCGATGCGGCTGATAAGTTCTGCTTCCGTCTCGCCCAGGGTGTGCTGGTTGGAAACTTGGAACAGATTGCCCAGCGCCTCAGTGCCCTCGCCATAAAGACCGCGCACGGCGAGACCGATCTTGTGAACCGCATTCATCACCTGCTTGATCTGGTCGGTCAGGGCGAGTGCGGGCAGATGCAACATGACAGAAGCCCTCATGCCGGTGCCTAAATTGGTGGGGCAGGCTGTCAGATAACCGAGACGCGGGTCATAAGCATAAGTCAATTCCCGCTCCAGCTCCGAATCCACCGCATTGATCATCTCGTAGGCCGTCCGCAAATCCAGACCCGCGCGAATGCCCTGCATCCGCAGATGATCCTCCTCGTTGAGCATGATGGCCACGCTCTGCCGCCGGTCGATCACTACCGCGCATCCATTGGAGCGCGCGGCGTGTTCCCGGCTTACCAGATGGCGCTCCACCAGCACCTGTTTGCGCGTTTTATTCAGATTGGAATACTCCTCATCGAAGCTGTCCTTCATCAAGGCCAGTCCGGCCACAACCGGGCGCACGTTGGCGAGCAGTTCCATGCGCTTGCGCTCCGAAGCCCAACCGGGAAAGGGCCACCCACGCAAATTTCGCGCCAGCCGGATGCGTGAGGTCATCACGATGTCTGAATGCGGACCGTGCCCTTGCATCCAGTTGGCGGGGTTTTTTAGGAGGGTGGTGAGACGCATGGCTTGTATATATGCTTACGTTTCTGAACTATGGTGCGCACTTTGGTTCAATATCATCGGATGATTCCCGATTGCACGAGAAAACCCGGGTGGACTGGTCAGTCTTTTTTGGACTCCATCTCTCTCATCTCATCACGCAGCCGGGCGGCGTCTTCATAGCGCTCTTCTGCCACGGCGCGATCGATGGAATTTTTTAGCTCGCTGATCCGCTTTTTGGCACTTACCTTTGGAGTGCGGCCGCTTGTGCTGGCGGTTGGCGAGAACTTGCCGAGAACTTTCCCAATATGCCGGGTGCCTTTGTGCATGGCCCGGAGCATGTTCTCCAAATCAGAGGCAAACGTGTGGTAACACTCCGGACATCCGAGGCGGCCGATCTTTTTCAAATGGGCGCGGGTGAATCCGCACTCCGGGCAGGCCAGACTGTCGTCTTCAACCATCGCCGTCTGCGCTTTTTTCGCGCCAGCGGTGCCGATCAAAAAATCTGCCAGCTGAAATCCAGTGGGATCAGTGACCCCTTTTTCCTTCGAGCACTTGTCGCAAAGGTTCACCTGCGTCATCTTCCCATCCACTATCTGGGTGAGGAAAACCGCCGCTTCATTGTCGCACATGTCACACTTCATCGTATCAATATCAATACGTCACTGGAGTTCCCGTGGAGTTGGCCAATGTCTTGAACCTTTCGATCAGCCTGTTGGTCAACGCGCCGGGTTTGCCGTCGCCGATCTTGCGCCGATCCAGCTCCACGGCCGCGATGACCTCGGCGGCGGTGCCGGTGAGAAAGCATTCGTCAGCGGTGTAAATATCATGCCGCGTCATGTTCACTTCATGGCATGGAACGCCCATTTCCTTGAGCAGATCCATCGCCGTGCGGCGGGTGATGCCGTCCAGCCCGCCTGCGGAAACTGGGGGCGTGAAAACTTCGCCGCGCTTCACCACAAAAACATTGTCGCCCGTGCATTCGGCCACATAACCTTGTTCGTTCAGCATGATGCCTTCTTCGCCGCCGCCCTGAATGGCCTCAATCTTCGCCATAACGTTGTTGAGGTAATTCAGCGACTTGATCTGCGGGCTGAGCGCGGCTGGCGCAGGACGGCGCGTGGCCACTGTAATCAAGACAATGCCTTCATGATACACTTTCTCGGGATAAAGTTTGATCGTGCCCGCAATGATGAAGATGCTGGCTTTCGGACATTGATAAGGATTCAGTCCGAGCGAACCGACGCCCCGCGTGACCACCAGCCGGATGTATCCGTCGCGCAGACCGTTCGCGGCCACAGTATCGAGCGTCGCTTTCTCCATTTCCGCAGGAGAAAGCGGTATGTTCAAACAAATCGAACGCGCTGATTCATAGAGGCGCGCCAGATGCTCGGCGAGCTTAAAAACGCGCCCGTTGTAAATGCGAATCCCTTCAAAGACACCGTCCCCATAAAGCAGGCCGTGATCGAAAACGCTGATTTTGGCATCAGCTTCGGGAACGAGTTTGCCGTCGAGATAGATGAGTGGAGTGGAAGATGCCATCGTAAGTGCGTAGATTGCGCGGCAGGCGCATCATTGCAAGCACGCTTCTCAACCCGACTCCACCTCGCCGCGCGTGATGACCAGCTTGCGGTCGCCGCGAGTCGCAAGGTTCGCATCGTGCGTCACCACAACGAGCGTTTTTTTGGATTCATCCACGATTTGAAACAGCA
>JAYVOH010000064.1:0-6171 GCA_043758025.1 Verrucomicrobiota bacterium | reverse complement strand
GAGCGCATGGAATTGAGCGACGGCGATTTTCTCGATCTGGACTGGTTGTGCTCACGGAAATCCAAGCTGGCCATTCTTTCTCATGGTCTCGAAGGAAGCACGCAAGGGGGATACATTCACGGCATGGCGGAGGTTTTAAACAAAGCGGGTTGGGATGTGCTGGCGTGGAACTTCCGGGGATGCAGTGGGGAACCGAACCGTCTGCTGCGTTATTATCACAGTGGCGATTCTGCCGATCTCAGTCTCGTGGTGCATCACGCTGCATTACAATATCAACATATTGCACTGATTGGGTTCAGTATGGGCGGCAATGTGACGCTGAAATACCTCGGCGAAGCGTCGCCGCATCCGGCGGTGAAAATCGCTGCTGGCGTATCAGTGCCGGTGGACCTGGCTTCCAGCTCCCGAGCGCTCGATCAGCGTTGGGACAATCGCTTTTATATCCGGCGCTTCCTGAAATCGCTGATCACGAAAATCGAAGTGAAGGCATTGCGCTTTCCCGGTCAGCTTGACGTCACGGACATTCGTAAGATAAGCACATTTAAGGAGTTCGATGACCGTTACACCGCGCCGATTCATGGTTTCAAAGACTCGGCGGACTATTGCAACTGGGCCAATGCGCGGCAGTTCCTGCATCGCATCAACGTGCCCACACTCCTCATCAATGCCCAAAACGATTCGTTTCTCACGCCGGAGTCACTGCCTTTTGCGGAGGCGGAGGCGAACCCAAATCTATTTCTCGATGCGCCTGAATCGGGCGGGCATGTAGGATTTCGTCAGGGATTGATTATCCGGCGTCCGTGGTATGAGGCGCGGGCGGTGGAGTTTTTGCAGGCTGGGTTCTGTTAAAAACCGCCGTCTCCGTCGTGATTCCATCGGCAAGACATTTAGGGCAGAGTTTGAATTCTGGATTCTCGCGCTCTGCCTCCTCGCTCAGCAGGAACAGCCGGTGACACGGATCATGCAGGCAGTTCACGAAGCGACTGGTCGTGCGCCCGGTGTGGACGCATTTGCCGATGGGCACGAGATCGTTCTCCACCTTCACGGTCATGCGCTGGTCAAAGACAAAGCACTCGCCCAGCCAGTGTTCGTTGCCGAATTCCTTCTGATAAGTCAGGATGCCGCCGTGAAGTTGAAAGACATTTTTGAAGCCCTGGCTACGGAAAAGCGCGGATGCTTTCTCACAACGAATGCCACCCGTGCAATACATCAGCACGGTTTTGTCCTTGAGGTCGGCGAGGCGTTCGACGTAAGCGGGCAAATCACGAAAATGATCGATGTCGCACGTGACTGCGTTCTCGAATTTCCCGGCATCGGATTCGTAATTGTTCCGGACATCCACGATCACCGCGTCGGGGTCGTTCTCCATGCGTTGCTTCCACTCGGCGGGAGAGAGGTGGTTGTTCTGATCCGCGGTTAACGGAATGCCAGCATGAAGCGCGACAATTTCGGGGCGCACCTTGATGACGAGTTTCGGAAACGTGTTCTCATCGCCCTCGTTGATTTTGATTTCGATGTCGCTGAAGCGCGCGTCCGCCTTCAAGTCCTCGATGTAACGGGCGATCTTCTCTGCGGGGCCAGCCAGCGTCCCATTGATGCCTTCCTCGGCAATGAGCAATCGTCCTTTCAAACCGAGCGCGCCGCACAATTCGCGCTGCACGGCAGCAAAGCCTGGAGGATCGGCGATGGACACATATTTGTAATAGAGAATGACGGGATAACTGTTGGGCATGGAGAAATCAATTCAGGACAATAAACGGTGCAATCAAGAAAGAGATTCGGATTTTGGTTGGGATTGAACAATGAGTCACGCAGAAAGCCCGCATCTCCTGATTATTCGTCCACGTTACAATCTCCTTACAAATGCCTTCTTGCTATAAAGACAAATATTTTCCAAAGTTCTGCCTGGTCATCCGTCATGCCTCAAATGACGGTTCGGCATCGTTCCGTTTCACCCTTCATCGAGTTCATCTTATGCGACACGCCCTCCTGCTTATCTTCTCCATCAGCCTCCTCGGCTCACTCATCGCTCAGCAACCGGCACCGGCACCCGCTGCCCCCGATGAAGCAGGCAAACTGCAAACTGTCCGCGAACGCGAACGCACCATCTATGTGCCGTTTGACGAGCTCGAACATGTTTTCCAAGACGGTGGCAAGGGTGTGTTCTTGCCCTACAAAGAATTCCTTGAGCTATGGAATGAACTGACGATCAAACGCAAGGCCGACGAAGTAAAGCCGCCGCAAGATGGCGTCGTTTCCCGAGCGGAATACACGGGTCATGTGGACGGAGAGACGCTGGTCATTGATGCCAAGATCACCGTTGAATCATTTAAGGAAGGCTGGCTCACCGTGCCGCTCGCCAAAGATGGAGCAGTGCCTGGTATCGCCGAGGCGGACACGGGCAAGGCGGTGCTGAACGCCAAGCCCGATGGCTATGATGTGATTCTGCCCGGCAAGGGAACTTATGAATTAAAGCTGAAAATTTATGCGCCGGTCAAAAAAGTGGCTGGCAAGCAAACCGTGGCCCTCGTGCTACCGCGCGCAGCAGTATCGCGTTTCACGGCCACAGTTCCGGGCGCAGGATTTGAGTTTGAAGTGAACCCGGCGGCAGCATTTACTTCGCGCCCTGCTGGCGCTGATACCGAGCTTTCATTCTTCTTCGGCAGCGGGACCAAGTTCGATGTGGCCTGGAGCAAGCCCACGACAGCCACGCAACTGACGCCGCTGGTGCTGGCTTCCACAGGTCTGGCATCTGAAGTTCGCGGCGGGTCGCTCATCACGAATGCGCGGATCGATCTCCGTATTCTGCGCGCGCCACTATCTAGCTTTTCATTCTTGATTCCCGCCGGGCAGACTGTGCAGGGCGTCAGCGGCAGTGATGTGAAAGACTGGAAGCTTGATGCGGCGGGCGACAAACAAAAGCTCACCATTGTGCCCAACGCGCCGGTGAAAAATTCCTGGAGCGTGAACATTGCCCTCGAATCTGCGCTGCCGAAGCTACCGGCCGAAGTGTCCGTGCCAGAGATCATCGTCGAAGGCGCGACACAGGATCGCGGCGAGATCGGCATTGCCGCCGAGCCGCAGCTCGATGTCACGCCCAAGCCCGGTGAAGGTCTGGTCCAGCAGACACAATCCGCCGCGCTGGCGAAGGGACTCAGCGCTGTGGGCGGCTATCGTTTCCTGAAACATCCCGCAACACTTTTGCTGTCGGTCACCGAAGCGAAACCCCAGGTGGATGTGGACAGTCTCACCGTGCTCACTGTGAAGCGTGACAGCAACCGCGTCGAAGCGACCTTTAACTACAACATCCGTCGCGTGGGAATTTTTGAAGCGCGCATCGGACTTCCTGCCGGATGGAACGGATGGGAAGTCGCCGGATTGTCGCCGGACCAATGGACGCTGGAAAAGACGGGCGCGGCGGAAACGCTCGTCGTCAAATTTTCCAAACAAACGATTGGTGCGGCCAGCGTCTCCATTGTTGGACATCAGCAGCGGCCCAAGGCCATCGAGGACGCGATTGTTCCCGTCTTCGTTCCGCAAGGTGTGGCGCGCTTCGATGCCAAAATCGGAATCGGCGTCCCCTTCAGTCTGGAGGTCAATACGAAAACAAACGGCGACCTCCGCCTCGACGATGTGAATTCGATCGGTTCGATTTTGCAACTTGGCGGCGCCAACACTTACAGCGGCGCGACGACCATCAACGCCGGCGTGCTTCATGCGCCCGGTCAGACCAAGAGCGCGCCTGCCGACACCGAGCTGACTCTGGCATTCCGTCATCGCGGCGAAGTGAAGACGTCCGCCACGCTCGCGTTCAAGGCGCGCGATCCGCAGGTGAACGTGGAAGTGCTCACGCTCATGGAAGCGAAGGAACAGTCGTTGCGGCATTTGTGGACGCTGGCCTTCGATGTCGCTTATGCCGCGACGGACAAGGTCGTTCTGGCCGTGCCGAAGAGCGTTGCGGGAGACATCCGTTTCGCCGACCCCAGTGTGAAAGAGGTTCACAAAAATTTTCCGGCGGATGACAAGCTCAAAAAATCGTTGCCGGGCGCGGATCAGTTTGAATTCTGGGAAGTCATTCTGCGCAATGAGCGCATCGGCGCGTTCCAACTTTCACTCAGCGTGGAAAAACCCATGGCCGACGGTGCGAAGGAAGCCAGGCTTGAACTGCTTCAGGTCCATGTGCCCGGCGTCTTTCAGGAGACCGGGCAGGTCGCGGTGGTCAAAGACGACAGCCTTGAGATTCGCAACTCCAAGGCGGAGAGTTTGGAGGACATTGATCCCAAGGAATTGCGTCCCGCACTGGCGCGCGGCGGAGTCTTCCTCGCTTTCAAATACAAATCGCAACCGCTCAAGCTCTCGCTCGAAGTAGCGCGGAATGCCTATCTCGAAGTGCCGCAGGCCATCGTCACGCAGAGTCTGCTCACCACCGCCGTCTCGACCGACAAGGCGCAGACCACGGAGGCTGTATATTGGGTGAAGAACAACGCCAGGCAGTTCCTAGCCGTGCAGCTTCCGAAAGGCGCGCGCCTTTTGAGCGACATCTTCGTCAATGGCACCACGCAGCAGCCCATGCATCGCGAAGGCTCCGATGATCTCTTGGTGCGACTGCCCACCGGCGGCAGTGTGCGGCGGAATTCTTTCCCTGTTCGCTTTGTCTATGAAATGCCCAGTCCGAAAGCCGGGGTGAAACTTGGCTGGTGGGGCGGATTCAAGATCGAGCCGCCCGTGCTGCCGGGCATCGGTGTGCTCGAGGCCCATCATCAGCTTTACTTGCCTGAGTCTTATTACTACACGGACTTCACCGGGCCAATGACCCGGAGCACGGAAGACAATGGCTGGTCCCAAGTTCGGGGTATGACGCGGCTCAGGAACATTGCCGACAGGCTCATTCCTGCGTTCGGTCCCCAGCTTAATGCTCCATCGGAAGCCTGGCATCCCATCGCTGGTCTGCCGGAACAGCAGCGCGCCAGCCTTGATTTCCAGGTGCCGCGCCAGGGGCAGTCGGTGAAATTTCACCGGCTCGGCGCGCCCGCTGCCATCGATGTCAGCTTCCGCTCACGCAAGGTCAGCTATGTCTATGAAAGCATCGCCTTCATCCTCGTTGTTTTCGCAGGACTGCGCAGATGGCGACTGCCCGTGTCCGGCAAGGTCACGTGGATCGCGGTGGTGGGCCTGCTCGCCATCGTCTCCACGGGCATTCTCAGCGCGGCGAACGGTCGAGTGGCCAAAGCTGTCATTTTGGCGCTTGGGCTGGTGGCGGTCATCTGGTGCGGACTCGCCTTGCTTTCCATCTTCAACATTATCGGAAAAATGTTGAGTCGATCCAAATCAACCGCGCCAGACTCCAGCGGAGCGCGACCTCCCATGACTCCACCACCAACTCCAGTTGTCAAAACCAGGGAGACGGACACGACACCATCCGAACCTCTGGAGTTTCCCAAGTTCGACAGCAGCGATGATCAGCCGCCGACGAAGTAACATTAACGCAATCACGATGCGCGTTATGAAACTGACCCCTACAGCATTCTTTCTTGCAGCACTCACGGTGTCTGCGGCGCTTTCTCTTCAAGCCGCTGACCGGGAGCCTGAGCGCAAAGAACTCTGGGTGCCTGCGAAGAACCTGGATAAAATTCTCAAGGATCATCCCAACGCTGTGCTGCTCGACCGCGAGCAATACGAGGCTCTCATTCGTGATGCGGGAAAGATGAAGCCGGATGAGACAAATCAGCCGCCGGTGAAATCAGTCATCGAGAGCGCGAAGATCCATCTGGACGTCACCAGCGGAGATCCCATGGTAAAAATCACCGCCAAGCTCTCCATCATACTGCTCGTGGATGGCTGGGCGGAGGCCGCATTGCTCCAGATTCCAGATTCAGTCCGAGTGCTGAAAGTGGACGGCAAAGAAATCGGTGCCTGGAGCAGCGTTGAATACAAGCTCGCCCTGCACGGCAAAGGACGGCACGAGGTGTCGCTTGAATTACAGTCGCCCGTCATGCGACAAAATGGAATTTGCCGCACGGAGATTCCCCTGCTTTGCCGCCCGTTCTCAGTGACCGTCACGCCTCATGGGAATGTAAAACTCTCCGAACGCTGGCCAGTTCATGATGGAGTGGCCGAGCCGCCCCTGGCCTCGGAAATCCCCCACGGCAATAAAGCAACACTGACATGGGA
>JAYVOH010000063.1:0-6173 GCA_043758025.1 Verrucomicrobiota bacterium | reverse complement strand
CCTTGGTGTGGACCGCCAAAGCCACCGACATCCTGGCCAAAGTCACCCGAGCCCGCCAAAAACTCCATTGTTACACCAATAAGCGCGCCCTACACTAGTGTCGCTGAACGCGTCGACATCAGCGTTCGGAATATCCAATCGCGTCGTTCACGAAGCTCCTTTGTCGAGCGAAGCCACTCTGTTAGCTGGACAGCCACAATCGGCCCTGCGAATACTGCGACAATCATTATCACTTCTGTTGCGGTCATTTGCTTCGTGGTTGGCGGTTGATGAACTAAAATTCCTAGCTTGTTGATCAGAAACTATTCTGTTTGTTTGTCAACGACCTTATAGGCGGCAGAACTGTTGGTTTACAACGGACTTATAGAAGTCCCCAGCCATGAATTTGCCACCCCTCAGCAAAATCTTTCTGCGAAAGTTCTTGCAACCCCTTGCCAGCCTTGCCTTCCTCTGCCTTTATCGGCGATGCTCCTTTCGTGGAATGAAATCAAACACCGCGCCATTGCCTTCTCGAAAGAATGGAAGGGCGAGACTCGCGAGGATGCGGAAGCCAAATCATTCTGGGATGCGTTCTTCAATGTCTTCGGCATCCAGCGCCGCACCGTCGCCAGTTTTGAGGAGCCGGTAAAAAAGCTGTCCGGCGACTGGGGATACATTGATCTTTTCTGGCCGGGCACCTTGCTCGCGGAGCACAAGATCGCGGGCAAACGGGTCTTGCGCCTTGCATTATGTTATAAATAGTTCAATAGAATTTCATGCCCACAATGCCTTCACTAACTGTAGCTGAATACTTCGCTGGCATCGGCCTCATGCGTCTTGGCTTGGATCAGGGCGGCTGGAGCACCGTATTTGCCAACGATATTGAGGGGAAGAAGAAGGAAATGTATTGCCACCACTTCGGGGCATCACCGGAGTTCGTGCTGGGCGACATCCATGCACTGGATGTGGCTGCCATACCGAGCACAGTCCTTGCCACTGCATCTTTTCCTTGCAATGACCTCTCGCTTGCTGGAGCACGCAAGGGTCTTTCTGGTCAGCATTCCTCGGCGTTTTGGGGATTCATCAGTATTCTTGAGCAGATGGGATCGCGCCGCCCACCCCTCATCTTGTTGGAAAATGTAACTGGGTTCCTTACCTCGAATAACGGCGAGGATTTCCGTGAGGCTTTGTTAGCGGTGAACAAGCTTGGATACAGCGTAGATGCGTTCATCATTGATGCTTCGCGTTTTGTTCCCCAAAGTCGGCAGCGCCTTTTCGTTGTCGGACAACGCGTCGAAACTATGCGCATTGCCGAAACCCCCAATTTATTTGAAAGCGAACTGCGCCCGGCGGCACTCGCCGATTTCATTCTCTGGCACCCAGAGATTCAGTGGAACCTGCGTCATCTGCCAAATCTTCCTCGGCACGAAATGAAACTAGCGGACATCATTGAGGAACTATCACCAAACTCTGCTGCGTGGTGGAGCCGAGAAAGGTGCGACTACCTGCTCAACCAGATGAGTCCAAAGCATCGCGCGCAGGCAGAAACCATGATTCATGGCAAGCAACGCACTTACGCGACTGTATTCCGCCGTGTGCGTGCGAGTGGCTCCATGGCCGAATTGCGCACAGACGGCATCGCTGGATGCCTCAGAACACCACGCGGTGGCAGCGGTAGGCAGATACTTTTTGTAGCTGGCAGAGGGCGATTTGCCGTCCGACTTTTAACTGCACGCGAATGCGCCCGCCTGATGGGTGCCAGCGAATTCCGGCTCAACGTGCCGCTCAATCAAGCACTCTTCGGCTTTGGTGATGCTGTCTGCGTCCCTGCAGTGCGCTGGATTGCCGATAACTACCTAACCCCGCTCGCCACCGCCCTTTATGCCAAAACCGAAGAAGCCAATCAAGAGCATCGATCAATCCGCTACGGCTCACGCCCGACAGCTCGGAAGCGTTCAGCCAGCGCCTGAAGGTCAGCCAGGAGATGTCGCGGGCAATCCCGCGTGAGATACAGTCATTCCTCCGTAGCCCTGACGCGCAAGGACGGCGTATTGGCAGTGCACAGTTCGGCGTTTATGCGTTCTACGATTATGACGGTGAGCCTATCTACATCGGACAGACATTCGAGGGGCTCGGTGCGCGAATCGGACGGCATCTGACCAACCAACGCACCGATGCTGTAGCGATGAATGTCCTCGACCCGTTTGAAGTTGCTGAAATACGAGTGTGGCCGCTGGAACTCGGACATCTCGAGAAAAGCGATATTAAAACAGAACTCGACCGTGCTGAATACTCCCTATATCTCAAGGTCATCAAGGAGTCGTCCTTCAAAGCTGTGCTCAATGAAAAGCCTCCGCATCAGACCGATGTCATTACTCTGCCCACCTCCTACACGGGGCGTATCATTCCGGCAGACATTTTCCCGCATCGCAAGCATCCAGATGTCCGCATTGCACGACGTGCCAGCACTATCGCTGCACTCGCACGAGTCATCAGCGAGCGCAAAGTAACAAAGTATCTGCGGACCACGCTTCTTACCCAAGCACGCCGACTAGAGAAGCTTGCCGCCGAACGCCTAGGTGAATTTGCAGGAACCGTAGATGAAGGTGACGAAGAAGTGGAGAGTAAAGATTAACCGCAGCAGTGCCCAAGCAGCGGACGAACATAGGGAAAGCCGCACAAGCCGCGTTCAACTTCACGGCCAGCATCCGGCCAATAAGACTTTTCCCGCTGCCGCTCACGCCCATGACCACGATGACGCGCGGCAGCCGGTTCATGCAGGTTCCTCTGCCACCATATCCAAGAAAATCTGCTCCAGCCCTTTACCGTCGCTTTGCCGCACGTTGCGCAACTCAGCCATGGTGCCAAGGGAGATCAGCTTGCCCTTATGGATGATTCCAATCCTATCGGCAAGTTCCTCCGCGATGTTCAGAAGGTGGGTGCTCATCAGCACCGTCATTCCAGCTTGGCTGCGCTCTTTGAGTTCCTGTTTCACGATGCGCGAGTGCAGCGGGTCCAGCCCCACCATGGGCTCGTCAATGATGAAAACTTTCGGGTCATGAAGCAGCGCGCTGGCTATGGCCAGACGCTGGCGCGTGCCATGGCTCAAGTTCTCGATGCGCTCATGCGCGTAAGGATTGAGATCAAATTTTCCAAACAACTCCCCCGTCATGCGGTCCGCACTTTTTTCTTCCACTTCAAAGATGTCAGCGATGAAGCGCATGAACTCGCGTGCCGAAAGCTTTTCATAAAAGACGGCCACATCCGGCACATAGCCCAGCATGGATTTTGCCAAGAGGGGCTCCGTCCGCATGTCGTGACCGCAGATGCGCACCGTGCCGCGCACGGGTGTCATCAATCCCGTGAGCAGCTTGATGGCCGTGGTCTTGCCCGCTCCGTTTGGCCCCAGGAACGCGAAGAATTCGCCTTGGGGAATATTCAGCGTCAGCCCATCAAGCGCCCGCGCCGCGCCGTAGTCCATGGTGAGGTCGTCGGTCTCGATCATGAGCTTTTATTCCTGCACTGTCTCTTCCGGGATCAACCCGTGGATCACGGGTTCCAGCGCACGATAGTTACCCGGAAGTTCCGCATAGGCCAGCTCTCCCGCTTCGGTGAAAAAGGCCTTGATGTGATATTGTTCCATGACGCTGAATTCGACCACATAGCCCCGGCGTTTCTGGCCTGCAAGCTGCATCACGCCCTCCCGGGCTTTCAATTTAACCATGTCATCTCCGCCCGCGCCCGGTGGCATCTCCGGGATCATGGTCTGGAGCAGCTTGTCATCGGCCACGACCTCACCCGCCTTGCGGAGAGTGAAGGCCGGCAAGTGCTGGTCATGCGGCCAGTTGAAATCAAATACCGTGCCCGAGTCTTGAATGCGTAACTGTCCGTTCGCTCCGCCCCATCGTTCGCCACCCAGCAGTTGCAAATTAAGCCGCCAGGCAACCGCACCCTCAACATCCTGCAGTGCGCCCTTTTCCATCAATCCTGAGACCAGCAACGTGCAGTCGCCACTTTCCAGATAATCCACCGTGCGATGGGCGCTCAGAAACAAGTGCCCCACTTTTAAACCATCACGGTAGAGATGCAAGGTGCTGGCGTTGTTTGCCTGATCGATAAACATCCGCAACACCGTGCGCGGCGGCAATTGCGCGAACCGGCTTTCTTCCGGGTAATAGGTCGCGCGCACCAGCAGCGAAAACATCACCACCCAGAATGCGAAGACAGTGCAGGTAATGGCACGCCACATCATGGGTTACATTTTTGCCGCTCCATCCAGCGCAGGCGAGGCGGGGGCAAGCGACTGGTTAAACACATGCGCCATTGGATGCGGAGAGATGCTCGTTGGCAAGAATATTTGCCAGGTAGATAAAAAATATATCTGCCGCCGACCACCACGATCCCGGCTTGTAGTTTTAAGATTTCACGACATCATCACGCCATGCACTGCCCGGCCTGCCGACAAACTTTGCACGAAAACGTGCCCGCGTGTTCGAATTGCGGCTTTGATCTGGCGGCAACCGTCCGGGTTCTGGGCGCGGCCCCGCAACTGGAGTTTCCCCTGACCGACTTCACGGGCGCGCTTGACCCGGCAATTAAACACAACGTCACCGAGGCCTTGCTGGAAATGATGCGGAAGTTCCCCCAGCTCAGATTCGCCGCAGTGATCGGCCACGTGGACGCACGCATCCCGCTCGCCGCCCACGCCTTCTGGTTGTTCAACCTTGGAGGCTTGTCCATGCAACAGGAATCCGGCAACCAGTGCCGACTTGTGCTTCTGGAACTCGACATGGCCAACTCACGCGCCGCCTGCATGATCGGCTACGGACTGGAGCCGTTCATCCCGCAGGACGCGCTGGACTGCATCGCGAATGCCGCCATCCTGGATTTAAGCAGAGGCAACATCGAAGCCGCGATTCTAGCCGCCTTGAAAGCGGCGCAAACGGAATTCACAACCGCGAGCCAATCCACCTCACGCGCTTTCGGATTGCCGGATGCGGAACAAACTGCGGCTGCTGGGAACGAAAATGCGGCGTTTGCGTATTGAATACACAGCCGTTAAACGGTTCATCCGATAAGTTTGAGTCTGGAGTTAGGTAAGGCGTAGAGTTTCAGGGTGAAGAAGCGTTCGTCACGCAGGCCATAGGTCTGGCGCAGGAGGGTTTTGATTTTGTTGTTGATACCTTCCATGCGTCCGTTGCTGATGCGGTGCTTCCACCAGGCGAGGATGCCGCTGGCATGGCCCAGCAGCGTCCTGCCCAGTTGTTGCATCTGGCGCACGCCCGATTCCATCGCCCAGGCGCACCACTGGTGGAGATAGGATTTCATCTGCGCGTAGTCGGATTGTTCCCAGAGCAGGCTCAAGGCTTTCTTCAACAGATAGCCGATGTTCAACGGTTCGTTGTCTTTGAGTGCCGCCTGCAACTGGGGCAGCCGGTGCTCGGCCACATGGTCCCGGCGCATCAGCAGCAGGTAGCGCACTCCTTTGACGCTCTGGCGCATCGGGCCGGTGGCTTCGCGCACCAGTTCGCGGCGCAGATCATCGAGTTTTTCGTTGACCAGCTTGATGATGTGGAAGCGGTCGAACACAATGGCCGCTTGCGGCAGATTTTTCAGCACCGCCGCCCAATACGCCGGGCTCATGTCCATGCTTACCGCCTTGATCCTGGCCTTGCTCAAACGCAAGGCCCGCCAGAACTTGCAAAGAGAATCTCCCGCGCGACCCGGTGCCACCCAGACGACCTGGCCGGTGTCAGCGTCGATGACCAGCGTGTAGAACTTTTTGCGTCGCCCGACGTAAATCTCATCCAAGGACAGGCGTTTGATCTGCTTCAAACGCGGGCGTCCATAATCCTTTTCCAGCCGTGCCTTGACGATGTCCTTGACCGTGTCCCAGCCCAGCCCGGTGATGGCGGCCAGATCGCTGAGGGTCATCTGGCCGGCGAGGGCTTCGACAAACGCCTGGAGCCGATGGGTGTAGCGGACATAGGCCGGGGCAAAGGGGGGGCGGCCTCGAAGCGTTTGCCACAGGCCGCACATTCGCATTTGGGCACTTCGGTCACCAGAAACACAGGCTTAAGCCCAATGGGAACGCTTTGCAGTTCCCCGAAGCGCCGCCCCTTGCGCGTAATGTCCCCGGCACCGCAGGCAGGACATCGAATCCAATCCGGGCGCACCGAAAGCACAGAGCGCAC
>JAYVOH010000062.1:0-2082 GCA_043758025.1 Verrucomicrobiota bacterium | reverse complement strand
ATGAGCGTTATTTCGGACGCCCGCCAGAGCTTGATCATATTGCGTTCATCTCCCTTGGCGGGTGCGGCAATACACTCAGTGGGATGAAGGTGCTCAGTGCGATGAAGATTCCCGCGTGCGCGATTGTGGATTTGGATTTCGCTTTTACTCAGGCAACCAAGGGAAAGGACGCGCTTATCGCCAAGAATGGCGCGGAGATTTCGCGGGCCAAAGCCATTCTCAAGCGCATTGAGCCTGTTCATAAATTCTTGCTTGATGGCGACCTTCCCAAGAAAGGAAATGGGTTCAAGGCCGCTGACATTTGGGCGTTGATGGCAGGCGATTCGGAAGGAAATGCTTTGGCATCCGATGTTCACGGTCAACTCAAGGCTCACTCAATCTGGACTTGGAAAGCTGGGTGCATTGAACATGTGACGGGGGCTGCGAATAAAGGTGAGGACGCAATTATTGAACAAGAAGAGGCATTGAGAACCAAGAGCAGCGCTGAGGTGGCTGCAGAGTTTCCGGAGTTCGCGGAGTGCTTCAAGTGGATGCGGTCATTCGACAAGCAATCCGACGAAGTGAAGCCATGAAAACTCTCGACCGCCAACGGCTGGATGTCGTCAACAAGACGCGGAGCAATATCTTCGGCTGGCGCGGTCAGTTCACGCCGGAGTTCGCCGAGTATCTTCTGGACGAATCCAGCGAAAGCACGGGGCTGGTGGTTGACCCGTTCTGTGGCAGCGGCACCGTGCTCCAAGAATGTGCGGCGCGGGATCGTGCCGCTCATGGCTTTGAAATCAACCCGGCAGCTTACGCGATGTCGCGTTTCTTCACGCTCTCCAAACTATCGCATAAGGATAGGGTCGCTCTCGCAACCCGCGTCGAAAAGTTATTCCAAGCGACAAGTTCGGAGTTCGTGGATTTGCCGCTCTTCAATCCGGTCGAGGATTATCGTGGACGTGCCACCAATCTTCTGGACTTGGGGCGCGCGGTTTTTTCAAAAACCGAGAGTAAGGCCGAGACGTTGCTGGCATTGCTCACATTGTTTGAGGCGGAGGGGTGCCGCCTGCCGAATCTCAACCAAGCGGTTTTCACAGCGATGAGCCGCATAAGGCGGCATTTGCTCGCGCTCGTTGAATCGGCGGCGACAGTCGAGGTATCGCTTTGCGATGCCCGGCTGGTTCATCACAACGTGCATGGCGAAGCGGATCTCATCGTGACGAGTCCGCCCTATATCAATGTCTTCAACTATCACCAAAATCATCGCGCCATCCTTGAATTGCTTGGCTTCGACTTGCTGCACGTCGCGGCGAGCGAACTTGGCTCTAACCGGAAGAATCGCCAGAACCGATTTAGGACGGTGATTCAGTATGCGCTCGATATGGAAGCGTGCGTAGAGAGCTTTGCATTGAGCCTCAAACCGCGTGGGCAAATGGTGCTCGTGGTCGGTCGCGAGTCCAACGTGCGCGGAATCTCCATTCCAAACTCGCGGTTGGTAGCTGAAGTCACGAATAGTATCGGCAGTTTCAAGCAGGAAGGCAGCTTTGAGCGTCGCTTCAAGAATCGTTTTGGCGTGTCCATCTACGAGGATGTTTTACTATTCCGCAGGGTCAACGGCCAGCCTGCGCCCGGTGCCGCAAGGGCGATTGGGCGCGCTGTGCTTGAGGAATGTGAAAGCAAGGCGACCGGAGAAATCCAAGGCGACATTCGCGATGCCATCGCTCACTCAGATGCAATCGAGCTGTCGCCCCTGTTCAGCCGGAATCCACAACTCTGACCATGCCCAACACACCGCATCTCGATAAACTCGAAGCCGCCATCCGCAACCCAAAGTGCGCGCCCGAGGATGTCCGCCTGCTTGAGGAGGCACGGGAGCGATACCGCGCTTGGAAAGCCGCACTCATTGGCATCGGCGAAACCGGCAAGCCGCGCGTCATCGCCATGACGCGGCTGCTGAACGAATACAAAGACTTCCTTGAGGTCGAGCTGATCGCCGCGCGTGGCTCAGCCTTCATCAAGCGCCAGAAAGGGCAGCTCAAACTTGATAATTCGGTGCTGGAGGAATTCCTGATTGATCTCACCCAGCCAACAATTCTGACG
>JAYVOH010000061.1:0-2088 GCA_043758025.1 Verrucomicrobiota bacterium | reverse complement strand
CAAAACTCTGTTGTCGTTCCATGCCTGCCAGCTTACTCCACCACGCAACCTCTTTTTTAATGTAGTTTGCACCATTGATTAAATCAGCGTTTCCCTAGTATCCTCTCCCATTTTTTCGCTTGCCATTTTCGCCAGCCTGATTCAACATCCAATTTCATGATGCTTCCGCTAAAAGCTCAAAAGCTCAAAAGCTCAAAAGCTCAAAAGCTCAAAAGCTCAAAAGCTCAAAAGCTCAACGGCTATTAAGAGGCTGAGGCATATTTGGGGGCTTTCACAAGGAGGGACGGCACTCATGCCGTCACATCATCCATTTCAGACCTGACGACAAGAGTGTCGTCTTTCCTTGGGCAGGCGAAAAAGCACACGCACTGCGCGACTGATTCGGGCGTTGGATTCTGGTTCGGGCGTGCGGCCTGTTTTTCGACGCAAGCGCCTCAAATTAAGGCAGTCCCGCGCGAAAAACCGGAGACTCCGGCTACAAAAAGTTACTGCCGCGCGGCATACACGGTTCGCACATCCCGCGAGCACCCGGTCGCGCGCGCGACGCGTGTTCCCGGCTCCCAAGTGACCCTGCCGCAGCGTCGGCAGCACATTCCGACTCCGGGAAGAGCCGGTCGGGGCGGCGACAGCCCATTTTTGCGCCCCGCTTATCGTGCCGTGGGCGCGACCGGAGTTTTCTGCTTCCAGGACACCGTGCCGCAGCGTCGGCGGGGTCAGTTTGCTTCCGGGAAATCCGGTCGCGGCCTCAATACACCGATATGGCACACATCACTGACACCGAAACCAAGTCCTGCCGATGCAATGATTGCGACACAAGCGCCAAGATTACCACATGGAGCTGCGGTTGCGTTGAGGTCGACATTTACAACAACAGCGACCCATGCTCCGACTGCTCCAACTTTTCCGACTTGCGGGAGCGTTGCGGCGACTCGGGCAGTTTTGACAGCCACCGCGAAGACTAATCACCTCCGTGAACGACGCTGGCGAAAGCGTGCCGAGCGATCCGGTCTGCGTGGTCGTGCCCTGAAATACTCATACCAAGGAATGACGGCACTCCTGCCGTCACATCCCCGGAAATGATGGAGCATGACGACAGGAGTGTCGTCATTCCTTGCGGTGGTTCATCCCAACTTACGAAAATCAACACATCCATGAACGCCCCCTCAACGAACATGCCGGAGGTGTCATGGCTCATGCGGCATCGTCGCCGTCTGGCGCAGATCGGCTTGGGGCATCTGCTTTATGCAGGGTGGAATTTCTTCTTCGACCAAGTGCTCTATGTCTATGTCATCTGGCGGCTGGGACTGGTGCTGGGCGGCGCGATCATGACCGGGCTGGCGGGGCTGGCCTGCCTGCTGACGCTGCTGCTGTATCAGCGCATGAAGATCGACTGGGTGGGAGCGGGCAGTCTGGCTGCTCTGGAGAAGGTGGACTCCCCGGCATGGGGCAGCGCATTATCCTGTGGGCCTCGCGCAAGGGCGGCGCGGTGGTTTTCGTGACCCTCTGCATTTTTCAGGATGCCTTCATCACCACGGCCTATTTCAAGCGCGGACACTCTGGCCGCTTGAGCGGACGCGACTGGGCCATCTTCGCCGGGGGCCTGCTCGGCAGTAATCTCTACTGGACGCTGCGCTCCGGGGCGGTCGCCACCGTGCTGGTCACGGTCTGGCACGGACTGCATCCGGCCACCCATTAACCGGCCATGGAAGATCGCGCCACAGCTTTGGAAAAGTCCGTTGTGCTTGATGGCACGGAGACCAGCGCCCAAGGCGGGCACATGGCGGCGGTGGCTCCGCCGAGAGTGGATACTTCCGTGCTCTACACTCCACTGGAAGAATGCCTCCCGGAACTCCGACGGCGCGTGGCAGAGATCGGCGGACGGGAGGCGCTGGAGTGCACCCACGAGCTGGCCACCCGGCTGGCCGCGGCGGAGCACATGGTGCTCTTCCGGCAGGTGACGACGCCGAACTTCGAGTTCTTCCGGTTTCTCTCATACCATTTATCGTTGTAAATCAGTAAAAAGTAGGCCGGAGCGGGAGACGGGTGTTGGGGAGCACACGCGCCCACGCGTGTCGTTTTTGGCGCCCA
>JAYVOH010000060.1:0-6201 GCA_043758025.1 Verrucomicrobiota bacterium | reverse complement strand
TATTCGATGGTGTTCGGGCCGGTGGCCTTGGCCTTGAAGCCGTGCAGGTAGGGGAAGAGCTTGCCGTTGACGAAGGCGATGAGGTCGTCGCCGGTCTGGGCGGTGTTGTGATCGATCTTGCCGTCCTTGCCTTTGGGCGCGGCCCATGATTCCCAGCGGTAGGGCTGGTCGAGGATGTGGGTGTATTTTTTGCCGTCGAGGGCGGCTTCGGTGGCCTTGTCGTGTTCGAGGGCGTCGAGGTATTTCAGGAAGAGCAGCCAGGAAGTCTGCTCGGCGTAATCGAGTTCGCTGGTGCAGCCGGCGTCTTTCCAGAGGACGTCGTCGATGTTTTTGAAGGCTTGTTCAAACATGCAGTTCGAGATGAAAGCGGAGGCATGGACAAATGGCAAGTCATGTTGTTACAGTCAGCTGCTGCGTCTGATGAATTGTTCACATCAATCCCCTTTTCTCCGGCAATGCGCGGGCATTTTCCAGGGTTTTAACCTCTGTTTGCAAGTGCTTGGGTCATGGCCCATGATGGCTGTTTGATTCTTTTCTGATGCCTGCTTTGCTAATGGATACATGAACCGGCCCCGACGCGATCAAAGACCCCAGCCGCAACGCCCAGCGGCGCGACAGCCGGACACTTCCTGGGAGAAGTCTGCGGATTGGTATGACCGCGTGATCGGCGCGCAAGGCTCGGAAATTTACCGGAGCATCGTCATCCCTCGCGCGCTGGATTTGCTGGAGCCGATGGTGAACGAGCACGTGCTCGATCTTGGCTGCGGGCAGGGAGTTTTCGCGCGGGCGCTGGCGGCACATGGGTGCGACGTCACGGGCGTGGATGCCGCGCCTTCGCTCATCGAGAAGGCGAAGTCATATCCGGCGAGCACGCCCATTCGTTTTGTTGCGCGGGACGCGGCGCAAATCAAAGACCTGGGGCCGTTCGACGCGGTGTCGGCCATCCTTTGCCTGCAAAACATGCCGCACCTCGATGAAGTCTGCCCGGCCTGCGCCGGGGTGCTGCGCGATGGCGGGCGCATGTTATGGGTGATGAATCATCCGTGCTTTCGCGTCCCGCGCCAGACGAGCTGGGGCTATGACGGGGGACGCGATGTCCAGTTCCGCAGACTGGATGCCTACAGTTCCAGATTGAGCGTGCCCATCGTGATGCATCCGGGGCAGCGGGACAGCGAGACGACGCTGAGCTTTCACCACAATATGTCGGCGCTGATGGCGTTCGCGTTTCGCGCAGGCTTCGCCTTGAGCGGCCTCGAGGAATGGCATTCCGACAAGCAGAGCGAACCCGGCCCGCGGGCCCGCGCCGAGAACCGCGCGCGCAATGAGTTTCCGCTGTTCATCGCCTTGCGCTGGACTCTGGTGAAGAAAATTACCTCCACCACCTGACCATGGCTTAACGGCGCAAAATCACCGCATCCTGCGTGGCCGTCATGATGCGGATTTCTTCCGCGCCGGGTTGCTGGATGTCCGCTGGATTCATTTCCGCCACCCGCATGGGGGTTCCGTCGCGCAGAATGATTTCATATTGCACCTGTTCGCCGAGATAGACGGTATCAACAATGTTGCCGAAGAAACGGTTCGGCGAATCCGGCACCTCACGCAGTGTGAGTGATTCGGGACGGATGGAAATCGTGACCGGCTGGCCGGCAACCGGAGTCAAATCCCCGCTGGCGCGCCCACGCAACTGACCACATGAGGTGTCCACATCCCACAAGCCTTCGCGATAACTCGCGCCCTTGACGATGCCGTCGATGAAGTTGGTCTCGCCGATGAACTCCGCGACAATTTTGCTGATGGGATTGCGATAAATTTGCATCGGCGAGCCGACCTGTGCGACCTTTCCGGAGTCCATGATCGCCATCCGGTCGGCCATGCTCAGCGCCTCTTTCTGATCATGCGTCACATAGATGCCGGTCAGTCCGAACTCCTTGCAAATGCGACGAATTTCCGAGCGCATTTCGATTCGCAACTTGGCGTCCAGATTGGAAAGCGGTTCGTCCAGCATGAACACGCTGGGCCTCACAACCAGCGCACGCGCCAGCGCGACCCGCTGCTGCTGACCGCCGCTAAGCTGCTGAATGCGACGCTGCCCGAGGCCATCCATCTTCACCAGCGCCAGCGCTTCATCCACGCGCTGGTCAATTTCCTTCTTGGGACGCTTCCTTTCTTCCAAACCGAACGCCACATTTTCCGCCACGCTCATGTGCGGCCACAGCGCATAACTCTGGAACATCATCGCCGCGCCGCGCTTGTGGGGTGGCAGATAGGAAACATCTTCCTGATCAAAGAAAATCTGTCCTTTGTCCGGCGTGTAGAATCCCGCGATATGCCGCAGTAGTGTCGTCTTGCCGCAACCGCTCGGCCCGAGTAGAAAGAATAGCTCACCGCGCTCGATTTCCAGATTGACGTCGTTCAAGCTCAGGGTCGAGCCGAACTTTTTCGTCAGATGCCGGATGGAGATGGAAACCATGTGCGAGCTTTAGCGGTGACGAACAAAGGTGGCAAGCAAACGATTCGCCCTGCCGGGTTCATTCACATCCCGAGTCACACTTCACGCAACGTGACAGCCTTCACATCAACTGATCCCGCGTGAAGCATCGGCATTCGTAAAGAACTGCTCCATGCGATTGCGCAGATCCTTGTAGAAGGTCTCAGCCATGTGCTGGAGCATGGCGATGCGTTCACGGTTATCTCGCGCGCCGGACTGGAGCATGGCTTCGCGCTCAGAATGAATGCGGGCCTCGAAGGTCTTTTCCAGTTCGATCAGGCTTTCGAGAAATTCCTTGGCCACGCGGCTGCGATCCACGCCCTCCACGAGCGCCTGCTCCAGCGGCTTGTGCCGCGTGAGATGCAGCAGCTTGCCGCCACCGAGTTCCTCCATGTAGCGGTTGTAGCTTTTCAGGAAGGTGCCGCGCTCATTGTCGAAACGCACCTCGTCACAATCCACCAGCGTATCGTATGGTCCTGGCTTGGAGAAAAATTTCACCATCACCGGAATGGTGTCCACCATCATGAAGAGCAGCGTGAGCACCAGATAGGCCACCAGCGCGAACTTGCCGCCCTCGGCCCCTTCATTAAAGAGGCGGTGCAGCGCCAGCGTCTGCTTGAGGATGTCCCGACGCGGTTCGGCGCGCAAGGCGGCGATGCGGGTGGTCCCGTCCTTGTCCAACTTCACGATCTCCTCCTGCATCACCTTGCTCTGCTCAATCTTGGCGTCGATTTGCGACTTGAGCGTGGCCCGGATTTGATTCTGCTGAGTCACAAACTGATCCGCCTGTTGCTGCTGCACCTGGCTGCGCAGGACGTCGAGCCTGATTTCCTCCTGCTTCAACTTCATCGCCTGTTCGGTAGCCTTGGACTCAGCCGCAGAAGTCAATGTCTGCTCGATGCCGGCAAACTCGGCGCGCAGTTGATTGCGGTCCTTAGTGCGCACATCCAAAAGACCCCCGAGCCGTTTGGCTTCGTCACGACGCCAGGAAAGCTGATCCTGCTGAATGCTCGTCGCCCGGGGTCCCAGCCCGATGATCCCACTGCGCTGGCCATTGACCTCGCGCTCAAATTCTTTCTGCCAGAAGTCCAGCTCCGACTGAAGCTTCTTTGACTGTTCTTCGAGGGTGGTGATCTCCTTCTCCACGGCCAGGAGCTTTTCTTTGGTCGGCAGTTGGGCTTCGGCGATGGATTTTTCCATCTCGGTTTTCGTCTTGTTGTTCGCGTCGTTTTTCTTCCCCGCCTTTTCTTCCTCACCGGCGAGGAACTTGGCGCTGAAAGTCTCGTCCCATTTTTTACGGGAATCTGTAATCTCGCCATCGAGTGCGACGATCTTGGTCTCGACTTGCTTCTTGAGCGCAGTGCTGTTTGCGCGAACCTGATTGATTTCATCATCACGTTCTTTTTCGATCACGGAGCCAATCGTATCCTTGAACAGCAGCAAGGTCAGCGGATGGGAAATCGTGATGCCCATCAACGCTGCGACGATGACGCGCAGGCCAAGCTGGCTGAGCTTTCTGAAGAAGCCCTGATAGGCGCGATACGTGGCCAGCAGCGCACGGTCCACCGTCAAGATGATGAACCCCCAGGCCACGGCCACTGTGGCCACGATGCGCCAGTCATCCGTCAAAGTGGAGACTGCATAAGCCGCGGCGATGAGGGCAAAAACGCACGGCACCAGCACCGTCGCGCCGAACGCCACATACTTGCGCCGTTCCCAAGACGGGCAGTCATCAAGGTTTTCGCCGCTGGCTCCTGAAAGCCAGATGAATGCGCGGGTGAAAATGCCGGATTTTTTCATAAGTGCGAGGTTGATTATGCCAAGATGAGACGGGGCTGGCGATACAATTCTTACTTCTGCCGAGGCAGCTTCATTTTTTTCTTTTCTTCCTCAAGAAGCCTTCGGCGTTCCTGTTTCAGCTCCCAGCCAGACTCGTGAGTCACTTCCAATGCATGTTTTCGAATATAAATCAGCCTGCCCACCGCGAAAATCATGCCTCCCAGTATGAGACTCAAAAATACCATCCTCAACTTGACCAGAAATCTTTTCCGATGCCTCGCTTTCGCGGATAATGCCTGGAGTGTGGTGGCTGGCATGACTGCAAAGTGAGCGGGTTGGAATCAGGGAATGTAGTTCATCAGTTGGGCTGACACTATCAAATCCATTCTGCGGGTCAACCGTCGTTAATGAATCACGAAAACTGCGCCCTTGCCCCGCGCGGGATTCTGCGGACATTCTGCGCACATGAGCGATTCGAATAACGACAAGCCGCCGTCTCCCGAAGAAATCAGCAAAAAGCTGGAGGAATTCATCCGCAGCCAGTTCGGCAGCAATGTCATGTTCACGAGCTTTCGCGAACCCGGCAAGGATGATCCTCCACCCGCCCCTCCCGCCGCCCCGGCCATCGAGGAGACGCGCGATGACAGCTGGCTGGATTTCAATCTCAAGCCTGCGGACATCAAAGCCCATCTAGACCGCTTTGTGATCCGGCAGGATGAGGCCAAAAAAGTGCTGGCCACCGCCGTCTGCGATCACTATCACCATGCCCGCATGATGCGGGATGCGGAATCGAACCCCGATTCTGCGACCGGCGGCCTGGAGTTCGCCAAGCAAAACGTGCTCATCATCGGGCCGACGGGCGTGGGCAAAACCTATCTCATCAAGCACATCGCCGACCTCATCGGCGTGCCCTTTGTGAAAGCCGATGCCACCAAGTTCAGCGAGACCGGCTACGTCGGCGCGGACGTGGACGACCTGGTGCGCGACCTCGTGTCCAAGGCCGGAGGCGACATCGACCTCGCCGAGCACGGCATTATTTATCTCGACGAAGTGGACAAGCTGGCCACCTCCGGCGACCGCCCCGGACGCGACGTGAGCGGGCGCGGCGTGCAGACCACGTTGCTGAAACTCATGGAGGAGACGGAGGTGCCGCTTCATGCGCCCAACGACATGCGCTCGCAAATGCAGATGCTCTTCGACATGCGCCGGGGCGAGATGCCGCGCAAACAATCCGTGAACACCGGGAACATTCTCTTCGTCGTCAGCGGCTCTTTCAGCGGGCTGGAAAAAATCGTGTCCCGGCGCCTGAGCCGCGCCAGCATCGGCTTCGGCGCCTCCCCGCGCGAAGATGTCGCCGCCAGCGACATGCTGCGCGAAGCACGCACGCAGGATTTCATCGACTACGGATTCGAGGCCGAGTTCGTCGGGCGGCTTCCCGTCCGGGTCGTGTGCGACTCGCTCGATGCCGATGACTTGTTCGAGATCATGAAAAGCTCCGAGGGCAGCATCATCCGGCAGTTCGAGCGCGAATTCGCCGCCTACGGCATCAATGCCAGGTTCGAGGACGCTGCCTTGCGCGAGATGGCGCGGCGCGGCGCGGAAGAAAATACCGGCGCCCGGGCGCTGATGACCGTTTGGGAAAAGACCCTGCGCGATTTCAAATTCGAGCTGCCCAGCCTTGGATTGCGCGAACTGGCCATCAGTGAACAGCTTGTCAAAGACCCGCAGTCCGTTCTCCTGAGCTGTCGCGAACTGGCCAAGACCACGCAAGTCAGCGTGGCCGCGCGCGAGGTGGAGGAATTCGCCCGCCTGTTCACCCAGACCAATGGGCTGGAGATTCGCTTCGACGAAGCCGCCTCGGTCAAAATCATCGAGCGCAGCGAACGCGAAGGAGTCCCGGTGATCGAACACTGCCGCAGGCTCTTCAAGGATTA
>JAYVOH010000059.1:0-6224 GCA_043758025.1 Verrucomicrobiota bacterium | reverse complement strand
TTAACGACAACAAGGACGAAGCCAATGAGCACCGCCGTCTGGTGACCGAGCAGCTCTCCAGCATCGAACGGAGTCTTGGCCGGGTGGAAGGCGCGACGGATCATCATCCCAACAAACGCTGACGATCATGAGCGAAGAAGCGCGAGAACAACTGCGGATCGAAGACGTGCGTTTGGAGACGCGGGCCTGCCTATATAGGCTGGGCATGGCGGTGGCGCTCTCGGCAGCAGACATCGCGCGGATGCTGCGCCGGAAATATGACTTCACGGAAGCCGAGGTGAAGCAGGCGTGCCTCTACTGGGCATCGGCATCGCACAATCAATTTGAGGAGGTGCGGCAAACCGGCGTCGCGACCCGCCATTATCGCATCACCAGCGCCGGGATTGATGAACACGAAAGGGCGAGAGTATGAAGAAGAGCGAACAAAAAGATTCAAGATTCAAGATTCAAGATTCAAGATTCAAGATTCAAGATTCAAGATTCAAGGGTTCAATGCCTGAGGGTGGCGATGCTGTTGCTGGCTGCCGTGCTTCTCAGCTCGTGCGCCAACACTGCGGCGGTGCAAACTCAGTGGGGCCAGTCCACCACTTCCTTTTTCGAAGCAATGGAGGCCAAGCACGCAGCTTATCAAGGCGGTGTGCAGGCCCAACTCATGGGAGGTGCGCGCCGATGAAAACGCTCATTGCCTTGCTCTGTATCATGCTGACTTCTTCCTGCCAGCAAACGACCACCAGCGTCGTGAGCTGGTCCGGCCCCGGCCAGCCGGTTGGCACCTTTACCACGCGCAGCCTGGTCTATGGGAAGCTGAACGCCGACAGCAGCATCTTTGGTGCCTCCCATGCGTCCGATCAGGATGCGGGCTTCCAGAACCTGACCCAGCTCGTTGCATCACTCTCCTCGGCCTACATCACGGGATCGGTGCAGAAGGCGATGGAGATCACCAAGCAGATCAACAACAGCAACGCCACCAGTCTGGCGAAGAGTCAGGCCGCGCTCACCGCGCAGACTCAAGCCGCTGCTGCTGGGGCTGACCTGACGAAGTTTGGAATCTCCAACGGACTCTTTAAACCGGCGGCAACCACATTTGTGCAGCCATGAAGCAACTTTTCAGTTTTCGGCTGGCGTTGTGCCTGTGCGCGCTGTGCCTTTGTGCCTCTTCCTGCTCGGCGCAACAGCCCCTGCGCCAGTCTGATCCCCTCAACACCGCTATCTTGGTCTTGGGTCTGCCGGTGGGCCCGCCGCTGCATCTGAAACCCACCACTTCAACACCATGAACCGTGGCGTCCATACTTCTGAGTTCTGGCTCGCACTGCTGGGCATCGCAGTCATCACGGCGCTGGGCTTTCGTGGCCAGCTCAATGGGGCCAACGCGCTGAGCATCGCAAGCATTTCCGGCATCTTCACGTTTGCCCGCGCGGCTTTGAAAGCGCGCAACACCGGCCAATGAAAAATCACCCGCCGTCTGCCGCGCCTGGAGTTTTCGCACTTCGCCAGGACACGCGGCAGACGGGCAGGGTTCTTCACCCGCAAATTTTATGAAACCTCAAAGCATTTCCCAGCAGCGCAGCACGATCAGGCTCCGTCGTTGGCTGTCGCATGAGCTGAGAGAGAAGCTGATGGCTTCACCGCGAAGTGCGGCGAACACCCAGTTTGATCCTCGCACGGAGCGCATCCTGGCAGGCTTGCATCCCGTCGCCGCCTGCGGGTTCCGCTCGGCCATGTCCGGGTGGAAGGAACTGGCCGCATTGCACGAGCTCGACGTGCAGCTCATCAGCGGGACGCGCACCTTGGATGAGCAGCATGACCTCTGGCTTCAGGGCCGTGGTCATCCCGGTCCGATAGTGACCAATGCCGACGCGGGTCAGAGCAATCACAATTACGGCATCGCCGCCGATTTGGGCTTGTTCCGGGGCGGGCGCTATCTCGATGATCTCGCGCAACAGGGAGTCGTGACCTACGGCTATTGCGAGCAAATGTATCTGTCGCTCGTGAATGCGGGCGAGCGCGCGGGACTGACGGCAGGCGCGAGGTGGACTTCTTTCCAAGACGAACCGCACTATGAGATGCGGCCCAAATGGGCAGAGACCATGAGTGAGGGCGCAATGATTCGCGAACTGTTCCGCCGGCATCAGGAGGGGATTGACGTCTTTGTGTGATTATGATGAAGCCCGTAGTCATACTTGATGGAATGCCCTCGCTGCGACCGCTGCTTGGGGACGGTATTGCCTTTGAGTTGATGACTTCATTCCGCGCGATGATCGACGGACGGGTCTTTGACATTCCGAAGGGGTTCCGCACGGACCTCGCGAGCGTTCCGCGTGTATTTCAGAACATCATCAACAATGATGATCCCGATATTCTGCGTCCCTCGATTGTGCATGACTGGATTTACCAGCATCACATGTGGGGTAAAAAGTTTGTCACTCGTGAATGGGCAGATGCGGTCTTGCGCGAAGGCATGGCCTTCTGTGGAGCAGGCTGGCTGCGTAGATGGACGGTGTGGAGCGGCGTGAGGATCGGCGGCGGGAGCATCTGGGCCTCTCATGTGCAGCGGTCGGGAAACCTGCGGTGCTTGCCCTTTGCCTGATCCCCAGTCATGAAATGTGTTAATAAAAGACGATATGAAAACAAAAAAACAGCTCTCACGGCGCGCAACCAAAGGCTGCGCAGAAGACAACGGCACAACAAACCCAAAGCCCTCCGGGCATACGTGTGTCCGTGGTGCAATGGCTGGCATCTCACGCATCTTGTTTAGCCTGGTCATCATGGCGCTATGTTTCGGCACCGCTACTGGTGCGGATCCCGCGCCTGCCGCAAAAGACGTGAGTGTGGTCTTCTCGCCAAAGGGCGGATGCGTCGCGGCGCTGGTTGCGGGAATAGCGACCGCGAAGAAGAGCATACGTGTGCAGGCCTACAGCTTCACACATCCCGACATTTATCAGGCGCTCATCGCGGCGCACAAGCGCGGGGTGGACGTGCAGGTCATCTTGGATCGCAGTTATCTTTCCAGCGCACCGGGCGCGGCCAATGCGCTGCGGCAAGCGGAGGTGGCAGTGCTAATTGATTCCAAACACCAGATCGCGCACAACAAGGTGACGATCATCGATGACACCGCGGTGTTCACCGGAAGCTTTAATTACACCAGACAGGCCGAGTCTTCGAATGCCGAGAACCTGATTACCATCACGGCGCGCGACGTCGTGTTGCAATTTTTCAACAACTGGGAGTCCCACGCGGGGCATTCCAAGCCGCTACCCTAACCCCCAAACCCCGAACCTCCCTTTATGAGCAACCGAAAGCTTCATCTCGCATCCGCCCTTCCCATGCTTGGGAAACTGCCTGCACGCAAAGACGTGCGCACGCTGAAACTGGCGCGGTATCTCGACAGGACTGCGCTTCCGACCCCGCCGGCCTCGGTGAGTTGGTCGCACGCGGTCGATAAATTCCCGATGGACGGGAACGACCGTTATGGCGACTGCGGATTCGCCGGAGTGCATCATCAGATTCAGACGCTGCGCTCGAACGACAAACAGCCGCCCCTGAAAATCAGCGAACAAGACGTGGTTAAAGCCTACCTCAAGTTCACAGGGAACAAGGATGTCGGAGTCGTATTGCTCGACGTGCTCAAGGCGTGGAAAACCAAAGGCATCTTCAGCGGGAAGATTGCGGCGTTCGCTTCGGTGAACATGCAAGACCTCAATGAGGTCCGGACAGCGATCTATTTGTTCGGCAGTATTTATGCCGGTGTCGAACTGCCCGCCGCGTGGCAGGGGGCAAACCGGTGGTCCATGCCATCCAATCTGCGCGGCAGCAACGCACCGGGCAGCTGGGGCGGTCATTGCGTTACGTTGCCCGATTATGATGCCACCGGCTTCAAGGCCGTGACCTGGGGAGGCTTGATGCCGCTCGATGCGGCTGCGCTGAGAACTTACTTCAGTGAAGGCTACGTCATGATCAGCCCCGACTGGCTGGGCAGTGACAACATCGCGCCGAACGGCTTCAAGGGAGACGTGCTGCAACAGGACTTGGGACTGCTCTAAAGACTTTACTGCGCGGCGGACCTCTCCGAGGCCGCCAATAGGCAAAAGCGCCGCGCGGTGCATTTCAAAAATAGAATCATGAGCGCCGACAACACCACTCGCAAAGGCAAGATCGCGCGGCTCCCGCGGGCGATCCGCGAGGCGTTGAATGAACGGCTGCTGGACGGTGAGACCGCGCCGGAAGTTCTGCCCTGGCTCAATGCATTGCCGGAAGTGATGGCAGAGATGCAGCAGCATTGGAAGGGCGAGCCGGTGAACGAGCAGAACCTGAGCGCGTGGCGGCAGGGCGGATACGCGGACTGGTGCGACGACCAGGCGGAGACTGAAGAGGCGCGGAGTGACGTGGAATTTGCCATGAAAATGGTGGAGGCAACCGGGCTGCAACTCACGGACGGGGCGGCGCAAGTTGCCGCTGGAAAACTGATGATGAAAATCCGTCGCCTGCGGGATGAAGACGCGGCAACGCCGGAGGAGGAAGATGCTAACGAGGCGCGTGCTGAAAGGCTGGAGAGACGCCTCGCTGTGCTGCGCAGTGGTGACCACACGGCACGATCCGGGCAGTTGGAAAAGAGCAAGGTCGAGCTCAAGCGTGGCGACCAAGACCTGAAGAAGCGCGCCATCATTCTCCAAGAGGAAAAGTTCAAACGGCTGCTGGTGGAGAAGCTCATTGAGACAGCCTCCAAGCCCGAAGTGCAGCGCATCCTGCAAAGCGGCAAACCCAAGGCCGTGCAAATGGATTTGATGCACAAGCTGCTCTTTGGCGAAGAGGAGGACGTGGCTGCATGAAACGTGGCTTCATGAAAATTGTCGGTTGCTCGCATCGCAATTTGTTCTTCATTTTGCCGTGCTTTTCGCACGCCGAGTTGCGTTGCGATGATCCAAATTGCAATGCGCCGCATGGTTGGGTGATCGAACTGGGCTGGCTCTGGTTCAGCCTCTGCCTGGAAAACACACCGGGAGGGCCTGCACTCGAGGAACGATGAGCGCCGACTTTAACATCGATCATCTGGCGGCACTGCTCCGGCTAAACCGTGATGGGGGGGATAAGATCGTCAGCCCTTCGCAGCTCTACAGCGTGCTGGGTCACCATTCTTACAATTCTGTCATGAACGATCTGGTGGTCAATGGCCTGGCACAACAGCGGCCCGCGACGAGTGGCAAGAATTACGTCTATGGAATCACAGCGTGCGGCCAAGAACTGGTGCGCGAAATTCTCACCCGAACCCAGGAGGCGATTGCAGCATGAGTGGCGCGAAGGAAAAAAGCCTGGTGAATTTTTTGCCGTTCCAGCAGGAAGTATTCTGGTCAACTCTGCGGCTGCTTTTCATGGTCTGGCGACGTCAGGCGGGCAAGTCCCACACGTTCGGGTCGAAGGCACTCTCGCGCTGCATGATGAGGCGGGATCACATTGTGTGTTACGTGTCCGGGTCAATCCTGATGGGTCAAGAGATCATCATCAAGGAAGCGCAAGTTTGGGCAAAGTTGATCGAGTCATATCGGCTCGCAGCGCGCGATGCACAGATGCAGTTCACCACCAGTGGCGATGACGAGAAAGGCAACCTGCTGGATCTGGATGCGATCTGCGACCTATTTGAAAACTCGAAACTGGAATGCCGGATATGGCACGACAATACGAGCTTCTCGCGCACCCGCGTGCTTTCGCCGAACCCGGACACCGCGCGCGGTTTCAGCGGTGACGTGCTGGGGGATGAGATTGGTTTCTGGCCGGACTTCCGCGCGACGTGGGACGCCGTGGAGCCGATCATCAGCCGCAATCCGGAGTGGCTCATGTGGCTCGCGACGACGCCGCCGAAAGATGACCGTCATCCGACTTATGAACTGCTGATGCCGGATCACGAGAGCTTCCCGGTAAATGCGAAGGGCAACTGGTATCAAACACAAAGTGACAACGGCAGAGGATATCCGGTGCATCGCGTGGATGCCTACGACGCGGAACAGGCCGGGCTTCCGCTCTACTCGCTGGCGGACGGCAAGCCAACCAGTGTGGGCGAGGCGCGGCTCCAGGCGGTGGACCGCGAGAGCTTCGACCGGAACTATCTGCTCAAGTTTATTCCCGGTGGCGCAGCGGCGCTAAACCTGTCCGATATCGTCGCGGCTCAAATGCGAGGTGCGCAGCTGGGCACAGCGCATCGGGTCTTTGAAACCATTAAAATGGCAGCGTGA
>JAYVOH010000058.1:0-16738 GCA_043758025.1 Verrucomicrobiota bacterium | reverse complement strand
CAAAACCACTGGCCCGCCTCCCAGCACCCTGACCCACTGGAGCAGGCGCACGATGGCCAAGGCTACCGGGTTGGGAGCCACCACCATTGGTGAAATCTGGCGGGAGCATGGATTGAAGCCTCATCTGACGCGCACATTCAAAGTATCCAATGATCCGGATTTTGCCCGGAAGCTTGAAGACATTGTCGGGTTGTATCTCAATGCCCCCGAGCATGCCCTGGTGCTCAGTTGCGATGAGAAAAGTCAGGTGCAGGCGCTGGATCGCACCCAACCGGGCCTGCCATTGAAGAAGGGGCGTGCCGCGACTTACACCCACGACTACGTCCGGCATGGCACCACGACGCTCTTTGCCGCCCTCAACGCGGCTGATGGCACGATCATCAGCACTTGCCAGCAGCGCCATCGGCACCAGGAGTGGTTGAAGTTCCTCAAACTCATCGATGCGCGCACGCCCCCGGACAAGGATCTGCATCTGATCGTGGACAACTACGCCACGCACAAGCATCCCAAGGTCAGATCATGGCTTGGCAAACATCCCCGCTTCCACATTCACTTTACGCCCACCAGTGCGTCCTGGCTCAACATGGTGGAGCGCTTCTTTCGCGAGATCACCAGCCAGCGGTTGCGCCGGGGTGTGTTGCACAGCGTTGAGGACCTAATCCAGGCGATTGAAGCTTATAGCGCGAGGTACAACCATGCTCCCGGCCCCTTGGTGTGGACCGCCAAAGCCACCGACATCCTGGCCAAAGTCACCCGAGCCCGCCAAAAACTCCATTGTTACACCAATAAGCCCGCACTACACTAGCCAGAAGAAAGGCGATACCGTAAATCTCCCGTTGTGGCGGCTAGGGCAGTGCCGAGGCTTCCTCTTCGACGAGTTCCAGAGATTCCAGTCATTTGCGGAATATGGGTCGTTACATTTGCCTTGCCCGTGCCGCCAAGCCGACGTATCGACGGACTTCAATGAGCAAAGCAATTCTGGCCCTGGAAGATGGGCGTTATTTTGAAGGTGAGGCATTCGGTGCGGCGGACACGCGCGCGGGGGAGATTTGTTTCAATACTTCCATGACCGGCTATCAGGAAGTGCTGACGGATCCGTCGTATCGCGGTCAGATCGTGACCATGACCTATCCGCTCATCGGGAACTACGGCGTGAATGCGCTGGACACCGAAAGCGCGGAGCCGCATGTGCGGGGCTTCGTTATCGAGGAACTGTGCGACACTCCCAGCAACTGGCGAAGCGAGGAATCGCTCAATGATTACTTAAAGCGCTGGAACATCCCCGGCATTCAGGGCATCGACACCCGCGCGCTGACCAAGCATCTCCGCACGCGTGGGGCGATGCGCGCGGTCATTACGAGCAATGGCGCAACAACTGACGAGGCGGTGAAGCTGGCGCAGCAAAGTCCGCCGATGGCCGGGAGCGATTTCGTCAAGGAAGTCTCGGCCCCCAAGCCTTATCACTGGGATGCGGCGAGCACCGAGAGCCGACTCTGGGGCATCCCGAATCCATCGCAGAATTTTTCCGGCGGTAGTGAGGGCGTGTTTCACAAGCTCCCGCCGGTGAAGCATCGCGTGGTGGCCTATGACTTCGGCATCAAGCGCAACATCCTGCGCCGCTTGCGGCAGGAGGGTTTCGAGGTTCAGGTCGTGCCCTCCACCACGAAGGCCGAAGACGTGCTGGCCTTGAAGCCCGATGGCGTTTTTCTCAGTAACGGCCCCGGCGATCCGGCCGCGCTCGACTACATCCACACGGAGGTGAAGAAACTGGTGGGCAAGCAGCCGATCTTCGCCATTTGCCTCGGCCACCAGATTCTCGGCCACGCTTTCGGCGGCAAGACATTCAAGCTCAAGTTTGGTCATCGCGGCGGGAACCAACCGGTCAAAGACCTGCGTTCCGGCAAGGTGGCCATCACTTCTCAGAACCACGGTTTTGCGGTGGACGACGCCTCGCTGCCCTCGAACGTGGAGGTCACGCACATCAATCTCAACGACGGCACCGTGGAGGGGTTGCGCCACAAGGACTACCCGGTTTTCTCTGTGCAATACCATCCCGAGGCCGCTCCGGGGCCGAACGACGCCAGCTCCTTTTTCACCGAGTTTGCCAATTTGATTGAAGCCACGCGCTGAATCAGCTAAAACTACCCTGTCATGCCTAAAATCCATTTCACAACACCGGACAACAAAGTCTTTGAGTTCGAACTCACTCATGGGCGCGCGCGCATCGGACGCTCCGACGAGAATGATTTTGTCCTGCCGGACAGTTCCGTGTCCAGCCGTCATGCGGACTTTGTGCTTAATGACGGCAGTCTGGAGATCACAGACCTGGGATCGACCAATGGGACATTTTTTGGAGGCGAGAGAGTGGAGCACGCCTTCGTGCCGCCCGGAGGCACCTTCCGCTTGGGCAATGTTCAGGGAATGCTTGATGGCGTGGAGCATCAGGCTGAGGAAAATTCTGAGGCATCGGACCAAGATGGAGCGGATGACACAGAGGATGGCGGTCAGTCCTCTTCAGCGGGCATGGTCGTCATTTCCGGTCTCGGAGCCACTCCATGTCCGGTGGAGCTGCGTTCGGGGTTCGGACCTAAAGAGAAAAAGAAGGACAGCACCGCCAGTCTGATCATGGCCATCGCCGCCATTGCGTTGATATTATGCGCCATAGCCGCGCTCATGATCTACACTATGGGAGCGTGAGCAGGGTGTGACATGCGGAGGCATGGTTCTTGCCCCGTCTGGCAACACGATGCGTCGTTGATGGCGCGTTTTGCGCCGCGAGGATATATCAATCATCATTATTTATTTAACCATTACATGAGCAACACCATCATCGTCGGTCTCCAGTGGGGGGACGAAGGCAAGGGCAAGATCGTTGACTATCTCACCGAGCGCAGTGACGTGGTCGCGCGAGCGCAAGGCGGCAGCAACGCCGGACACACCGTCATCAACGGCGGCCAGAAATACATCCTCCACCTCATCCCCAGCGGCATCCTCTGGCCGGACAAACTCAACGTCATCGGCAATGGCGTCGTCATTGATCCGCTCGGCCTGCTGGCGGAAATAGACAAATTACGCTCGCAAGGCGTGACCATCACGCCAAAAAATTTACTCATCAGCGAGCACGCGCACCTCACGTTGCCGTATCATTGCGCACTCGATCTCGCCCGCGAGAAACGTCGCGGTGAAAATAAAATAGGAACCACCGGCCGAGGCATCGGGCCGACCTATGCCGACAAAATCGAGCGACAGGGATTGCGAGTTACCGATCTGCGCGACCCCTCGAAATTGGCGCACGAAATCCAATGGCGCTCGGCTTTGCACGATCAGGAGCTGGCCAGCGCCGGAACTGAAAAAACAAATGTCGCGGAAGTGGTGAAACAAATCACCGCCGCCGCCGAGCTTCTGCGCCCGCACATTGCGAACACCGTCGTTGTCCTCAATGAAGCGCTGGCTGCGGGCAAGAACGTGCTCTTTGAAGGCGCGCAGGGCAGTTATCTCGACATTGATCACGGCAGCTATCCTTATGTGACCTCATCGAACACCACTGCCGGTGGCGCATGCACCGGCAGCGGCGTCTCCCCGCGGAAGATCGACTGCGTGATCGGCGTCGCCAAGGCCTACACCACGCGCGTGGGCAGCGGCCCTTTTGTCTGCGAGAACGACTCCCTCGCCGACATGCTGCACGGCATGGGGCGCGAGTTTGGCTCCACGACGGGACGGGCGCGTCGCTGTGGCTGGCTGGATGCCGTGCTGCTGCGTTATGCCGTGATGATCAACGGCTGCGATGAAATTGCGATCACGAATCTCGACGGTCTTGACGGTCTCGATCGCATCAAAATTTGCACGCATTACAAACTCGATGGAAGGCAAATATCCCATCCTCCGGCAACGGTGGAGGAGACGGAACGCTGCGAGCCGGTCTATGAGGAACACGAAGGTTGGTTGCAGGATTTGAGTGGTTTCACCGATGCCGCAAAACTTCCCGCGAAAGCCAAAGCGTATCTCAACCGGCTTGCCGAGCTGGCCGGTGCTCGCGTCTCATTGCTTGGCATTGGCCCTGCTCGTGACCAGACGCTGGTTCTTTGAAAGCTCCAAGGCTCAAGTTTCAAGGAAGTTCTCAACTTCAATCTGGATTTCGATACTCGGTTGAAGATTGATCTTTGAAGTTTTCTTGGATTTTGAACCTTGGAGTTTGATGCTTATTGCTTGCCACGCTGTCCCATGTCTCCAGACTCACATCTAAAGATTCCCCGTCACATCGCCATCATCATGGATGGCAACGGTCGCTGGGCGAAAGAGCGGGGGCTGCCACGCACCGAGGGGCATCGCCGCGGCGCGGATTCGGTGGAAGCCATCGTCGAGGCGTGCGGCGAGCTTGGCGTCGAGTTTCTCACCCTCTACGCATTTTCCACGGAGAACTGGAAGCGTCCCAAGACTGAGGTCGCGGCTCTGATGAAAATGCTTCAGCATTTCATCAAGACCAAGACGCCGAGGATGATGAAGCAAAATGTCCGCCTTCAGGCCATCGGTCGTCTGCATGATCTTCCGCAGGCCTGCCAGAAGCAGTTGCATCACTCCATTGAACAGACTTCGCAAAACACCGGGTTGACGCTCATTTTGGCCCTGAGCTATGGCGCGCGGGAGGAGATCATCGACGGCATCAAAAGCCTCCTGGACAGCGTGGAGGGTGGCCACCTCGACAAAGGCATGATCGATGCCGACGTGTTCAGCAAGCATCTCTACACCCGCTATTATCCCGATCCCGATCTGCTCATCCGCACCAGCGGCGAGATGCGGCTTTCAAATTTTTTGCTCTGGCAGTTGAGCTACACCGAGTTCCATATCACAAGCGTCCTCTGGCCCGACTTCCGCAAACCCGCCCTGCTGGATGCCATTGCGGAATATGGACGACGAGACAGGCGCTTTGGCGGCGTAGGATAAGAACGACTGAATCAGGGAATCTCAGTTTTTGTTGGAGACTCGGCGCATGAATGAGTCACGCACAGTTTCGGGCTGAATGGTGGACTTGCGGGCCAGGCTGGCCAGCCATCCGTTCAGCGCGCCGCGACCGCGCTCGGCCTTAATAAATTTTTCGATGTCGGGCCGGACTTTATCGAGCGGGGTGGAGGTGCCGGGGCGCTTGGCTTCACAGAGAATGAGCATGTAGCTGGGGCCGATGTCGAGGACTTTGCTGATTCCGCCCGCCTTGAGGGCGAAGGCCACCTCGGCGATGCTTTTATCCAAGGTTGATCGCTCGATGAAATCCGCGTTGCCGCTTTCTCCGCTCCACGATCCGCCGTTCGCCGCGCGGCTATCCTGGGAATACGTGCGGGCCATCTGGGCAAATTCCGCGCCGCCGGTGATTTTGGTTCGGAGTTCCCCGATAATTTTTTTCTGTGATTCCGGGGAAGCGGCACTGTCGCCGGAAGGATATTTCGGAATCGTGATGGTGCTCATCTTGATGTAATCCTTGTCGCGGAATTTTTCAGAATTCTTGTTATAAAAAGCATCGACTTCAGCCGGGGTGGGCGGGGTCAGTTCCTTAATTTGACGTTGTTTCATGACTTGAACGATGATCATTTTTTCCTGCAGGCCGCGGAATCTTTTGAGAGTCATTCCGCTCTTCGTGAGTTCAACAATGAACTTGTCGCGGTCGCCGCCGAAGTTCTGACGCACAATATTGTTGATCTCGTCCTCCACGTATTCCGGCTTGATGGTGCCGCCCATTTTCTCGAACTCGCTGAGCACCAGCTCGCGCTCGATCAGAGCGTCGAGCGATTTGTCGCGCAACTCGGAAAGCCGGGACTGTTGCTCGGCGGTGTCCCGAATGGTCATGCGGATCATTTGTTCCTGGGCCTCCACCGCTTCGCGAACTTCGGAGCGGGTGATGACCTTGCCATTCACCACGGCGGCGATGCCATTGATGCTTTCTCCCATGCTCATCGGGCTGAAGAAATGCATGGAGAACAAGGCGAGGGAGACTGTGGTCAGAAGGCTTATTTTCATGGGCGGAAATTTCGTAACATTTGCAGACATTCACGGAATATTAGGGTCTGGTCGGTGGCTGTCAATCTGGGAAACTTTCCGCCGATCAGCACATGGTGATGATTGCGGGTGAGCATCAGTTTGCCCGTCTTGATCTCCACGGCGCTGATGCCTGCGTGGGCCGCCGCGAGGCGGATGGCGGCGCACAGGAGGAGATTGACCACGGCAGGCGGGAACACGCCAAACTGATCCCGCCAGTCGCGCTCGACCTGGTCGAGTTCCTTCCGCGTCATGACCTCACCCAGCGCGCGATAGGCACCGATGCGCATCCGCGCGTCCTCGATGAAATTTACCGGCAGATAAGCCGGTGCGAGCCGCGGGTCGCCGCCCGCATCCGCGAACTGGGCCTCGCTCAGGCAGAGGAAATCCGTGTGCAAACTGACCTCGACCGGCGGCGCGGCGCGGCGCCCTTGCATCCGCGCGGTCGTGGTCTTGAGCATCTGGCAATATAGATCAAAGCCGACGGCGGCGATGTGGCCGCTCTGCTCGGTGCCGAGAAGATTTCCCGCGCCACGGATTTCAAGGTCTCGCATGGCGATTTTGAAGCCACTGCCGAGCGCGGTGTATTGCTTGATGGCGTTCACGCGCTTCCTGGCGTCGCCTTGCGTCATCAGATCGCGCGGCAGCATGAGATACGCGTGGGCGCGTTCGCCACCGCGACCCACGCGACCGCGCAATTGATAAAGATCCGCCAGTCCGAAGCGATCCGCGCGGTCAATGATGATCGTATTCGCGTTCGGAATGTCCACCCCGCTTTCGATGATGGTCGTGCAGACCAGCACATCAGCCTCGCCATTGACGAAGGTTTGCATCACATCTTCCAATAGGGTGGCCTCCATCTGGCCGTGACCGATGAGCACACGCGCTTGCGGGCAGAGCGCCTCGATCTTGGACTTCATCTTCTCGATGCTCATGACGCGGTTGTGCAAAAAGAAAACCTGGCCGCCACGTTCAATCTCCGCGTTGATCGCATCGCGCATGATGCGTTCGTCGTAGCCGCAGACGGTGGTCTGCACCGGATGTCTGTTCGGCGGCGGCGTCTCCAGCGTGGACATGTCGCGCATTCCCATCAGCGCCAGATAGAGCGTGCGCGGGATCGGCGTGGCGCTGAGCGTGAGCACATCGACGAGACGGAACAATTCCTTGAAGCGTTCCTTGTGTTTCACGCCGAATCGTTGCTCTTCATCAATCACAGCGAGGCCGAGATTCTTGAAATGCACATCCTTCGAGATCAAGCGATGGGTGCCGATGACGATATCCACGCTGCCGTCCTGGATGGCTTTGATGATCTGGCGTTCCTTCTTCGGTGGCGTGAGACGGCTGAGCATCTCCACGGTCACGGGATAATCCGACATGCGTTCGCGAATGGTCTGCCAATGCTGCTGCGCAAGCACAGTTGTGGGAACGAGCACCGCGACTTGCCGTCCGCTCATCACCGCCTTGAACGCGGCGCGGATGGCCACCTCCGTTTTGCCAAAGCCGACATCGCCGCAGAGCAGGCGGTCCATCGGCTTCTCGATTTCCATGTCGCGTTTGATCTCGTCAGCCGCGCGAAGCTGGTCGGGTGTTTCGCGATAGAGAAAGGATTGCTCGAACTCGGTCTGCCATTTTGTATCCCCCGGATGTGCGAAGCCCTTGAGCGTCTGCCTCTGCGCCTGCATGGAGAGCATTCGCGCGGCGAATTCCTCAACGCTGCGCTCCGCCTTGACACGGGTGCGCTGCCAGCGGGCGTCGCCGATTTTGTTGAGCGGCGGAGCTTTGCCGCCGACTCCGACGTAGCGTGAAACCAGATGCGCCTGTGAAAGCGGCACGAATACTTTCGCTTCGTCGGCATACTTGATGACCAGCACTTCTTCGCGTTGCGCGCCCTCGCGCATCTGGATACCGGCGAATTTGCCGACACCGCAGTCGGCGTGAACAACGAGGTCGCCTTCGCGCATCTCGCGCAGCATATCGCGCGCCTGCCGCAGAACTTGGGCTTCGTCGAGCTTCGAGCCGCGCACTCGGCGGGTGTGCTGATGCCGCCCAAAGATTTCCGCCCCGGAGACGACGGCGATTTTGGCAAAGGGCACCGTGAAGCCGCGATGCAACTGCCCCAGCGCGATCTCAATGCCATGCTCTGCGATCCAAGGTTTCGTCGCCAGTTCCTCGAAGCGTTCCTTCTCGCCCTCGTTGTGAAAGAAGGCGACCACACGCCACTCGTCGCGACGCCATTCTTCGATTTGTTTCGCAAACTGCGCGCGCCTGGTTTCGTTCAGCACGAAGTCGCCGGCGTGGAAAACACCGAGCGGGTTCTCAAAAATCGCCAGGGAGTAATCCTCCTCGATGTCATCCTCTGCAGCCCCGGAGGTGATGATGACCTGCCGGTGCGACGATGTGATTTTTTTTTCTGGCTCGATGAAGACCAGCAGATCGCCGGGCTGGATGTAATCGCTAAGCTTCGCTTTCGCGCCTGCAAGGTCGGGCTGATCGAGCAGGACGGTGACTTGCTCGAATTTCTGCACGGAGGTTTGCGTGTGGATGTCAAAGACGCGCAGGGAATCGATGGCGTCATCGCCAAACTCGATGCGTAGTGGTTCCTCGGCCTGCCAGGGAAACACATCCACAATCCCGCCGCGCCGGGCAAACTGGCCGCGCTCGGTCACGAGCGGATTGCGCTCGTAGCCCGCTTGGGTGAGTTCATTGAGGAGTGAATCAACCTCGAACTTCATGCCGTTCTGCCAATGTCTGCGCCGGGAGTCGAGTTCACTTTGCGCGGGAACTTCCTCATCAAGGCTGTCGGCGCAGAGGACAATGACGTGTTGAAGTTGCAAGCCTGTGTCACCGCCGATCTTGGCGAGCACCGTGAGCCGCTCAGCCTGTGCATCCGGGTCCGGCAGCGCTTCCTCGTTTTCAGGAGCGGAGAGTCGTGGAAAAAAAAGCGCGGACAATTCCCATGCGGGCAGTTCGCTGTGAATTTGCTCTTGCGCGCGCGGATCGGCGCAGAGAATCCATGTTCGCCGGGATGATGCAGCGTTTGCGCTCAACGCGGCGGCAAAGGACCAGGCCTCGCGCGCCACATGATCAAGGATGATCGATTTGCCCGCGCGGAGTTTTTTCCAATGATCCTTTAACACTTTCGCGCGCGTAGTTTGCTCCAGCAGGCTGGATGCTGCGGCACTTGCTGAGGATTGCGGAAGGGGATTCACAAAAAGAAAAAGCGATGCGCATCCTGCCTCGCGCGGGCGGAGAAGTATTCGCTTATCGTCGCAATCAGGATGCCTTGCGGGCCTTGGCCTTGGCGGCGTCGGCTTTCAGCGTGGATGCCGACACGCCGAGGATGCGGCCGGCTTCTTCGGCGTCGCCTTGGGAAGCGCGCAGAGCCAGCTTGGTCAGTTCGCGTTCGGTCCACGCGAGCAGCTCGAAGTCCGGGATGGTTTGCGCGCCGTGGAGCAGGGTTTGCAGCGCGTCCTGCATGCGCGTGAGCGTGTGAATGGGCGTGATGATGCGCTGGGTGTTGCTGCCGAGCGGGATGTCGCTGGGCAGGAGCACGTCCGTGTTGCAGAGGGCGCAGGCGCGCTGGATGGTATTCTCCAACTCGCGCACGTTGCCGGGCCAGTCATAGGCTTCCAGCATGGAGAGCGCGTCTTCGCTGAAGCGCATCTGCGGCGTGCGTTTGCGCATGGCCATTTTGTGAAGGAAGAACTCGGCAAGAATCCGGACGTCTTCCCGACGCACGCGCAGTGGCGGGATGTGGATGCGCACGACGTTGAGGCGGTAGAACAAGTCCTCACGGAACCGACCCTCGGCGATTTCTTTTTCCAAATCTTTGTTCGTGGCGGCGAGCACGCGCACGTCAGTCTTCAACGTCTCGTTGCCGCCGACGCGGCTGTATTCGCCTTCTTGCAGGACGCGCAGAAGCTTGCTCTGCACGGTGAGCGGCATGTCGCCGATTTCATCGAGGAACAATGTGCCTCCGTCGCATTGCTCGAAGCGCCCCATGCGCTGCGACATCGCGCCGGTGAACGCGCCTTTTTCGTGGCCGAAGATTTCGCTTTCCAGCAGGTTGTCGGGAATCGCCGTGATATTGATGGCCACGAATTCCTTCTGCGTGCGGGGGCTGAATTTGTGAACCGCGCGGGCGACGAGTTCCTTTCCGCAACCGCTCTCGCCCGTGATCATCACGGCGGCGTCAGAGCGGGAGACGCGACCGATGAGCTTGAAGACCTCCTGCATCGCGCCGCTGCGTCCGATGATCGTCTCCTGGATGCTCTCCGGCACCACCGAGGAAGGCTCCGCCAGCGTGGCCTTGCGCGCATCCACGGCGCGGAGGGCGTTCTCGACGGTGGAGCGCAGATCGTAAGGGAGTTGTTCCTTGCGCAGGAAATCGTAGGCGCCGAGCCGCATGGACTCAATGACCGAGCTGGTTCCGGCGAGTCCGCTGAAGAGAAGCACCATCGCATTCGGATCGCTTTGACGGAGGCGTTTGAGTAGCTCGATACCGCTGAGTCCGGGCAGCCTGGCTTCGCTAAGGACAAGGTGGGCGCGGTTTTTCGCGTAAGCGACGAGCGCATCTTCTCCGCGCGCGAAGGAATCCACCGTGACTCCGGGGGCTTTTAAGTGCGAAACCGCCCATCCAAGGAAATCGGGATCCGGGTCCACGATGAAGATTCTCGTGGGCTCAATGTTTTTGACTTTGGGGGGCATGGGGAGGGGGACTCTCACACAAAAGGCTGTTTGCGCCAAGAAGTAATGTTGGGTGGCTTGGGTGCAATAACCTACGTCTGTCTGAAGATTTTGGGTCGCATCGGCACTTCTTGCACTTGGACACTCCGGCAACTCATGGCAAAGTCGCGGACATGACGGCATCTGACGCAGCAAAGATTTTTGAGCGCATCGCGCTCCTGATGGAGATGAAGGGCGAGAACCCATTCAAAGTCCGCGCCTATCGCACGGGGGTGGAAATCATCGAGACTTTTCCCGGCGACATCATGGCGCGCGCGGCGGCGAATGATCTGGATGGCATCAAGGGACTGGGCGAGGCGTTGCGCGACAAGCTGCATGAGATGGCCACGACGGGCAGGCTGGAGTTTTACGAGAAGCTGCTGGATGGATTGCCGGAATCGTTTTTTGAATTGTTCGATGTGCAAGGGCTTGGCCCGAAGAAGGTGAAGGCGCTGCATGATGCTTTCGGCGTCGTGTCCGTGGCGGACTTGCGGCGCGTTTGCGAAAGCGGGGAGGCAGCTAAGCTCGCGGGCTTTGGTGGGAAGACGGTCGAGAAGCTACTGCAGAGCATCGCCTTCCGCGAGAGTCACGCGCACGAGTTCCGCCAGGAACAAGTCGCATCGGTGGTCGCGCAAGTGCTGGGCTTGTTGCGCGAGCATCCCGATGCGTCGCAATCCAGCGTGGCGGGCAGTTATCGGCGCGGTAAGGAAACCGTTCATGATCTCGATTTCCTCGTGGCCACGAAGAATCCCGCGTCGGTTATGGTAGAATTCGTGCAAATGCCCGGCGTGAAACAAGTGCTGGGTCACGGCGAAACTAAATCCAGCGTGCTGCTCGATAATGGCGTGCAGTGCGACCTGCGCGCCGTGAAGAATGAGGAATTCGCCAGCGCACTGGTTTACTTCACCGGCAGCAAGGAGCACAACATAGTCATGAGGAGCCGGGCCTTGGAGCGCGGTTGGTCGCTGAATGAATATGGGTTCAGCCGTGTTCCCTCGAAAAAAGACGGGCTAGGGGAGGACGCCCCGGTCACGATGAATACGGAATCTGACATCTACCGCTTCCTCGATCTGGATTTCATCGAACCTGAGTTGCGCGAGAACACTGGCGAGATTGAAGCCGCAGAAAGTGGCAAGCTGCCCAAGCTGGTGGAACTGGCCAATCTGCGCGGCTGCTTCCACAACCACACCGTTGCCAGCGATGGCACCGCGACCTTGCGGGAGATGGCCGATGCTGCGCAGGGACTTGGCTGGCAATACCTCGGCATCGCTGATCACAGCAAGTCATCCGTCATCGCCAACGGGCTTGATGAGAAACGTCTCCGGATGCAGATCAAGGAAATCCGCGAGATGAACCTCCAACTGGCCGCGGAGGGCTTCCGCATTTTCGCGGGCAGTGAGGTGGACATCCTCAAAGACGGCTCGCTCGACTTCGACGACGAACTGCTTGCGGAACTCGATTACGTCGTGGCCAGCGTGCATAACATCTTCACGCTATCCGAAGCTGAGCAGACGCAGCGCATCATCCGCGCCATCCAGAACCCGCATGTCACCATGCTCGGCCATGTCACCGGCAGGCTCTTGCTGGAGCGCCCATCTTATGCCGTAAACATTCCCGCGATCATTGATGTCGCCGCCGCAACCGGCACCATCATTGAACTCAACGCGAATCCGTGGCGGCTCGATCTCGACTGGCGCTGGTGGAAGCTCGCCAAAGAGAAAGGCGTGAAATGCTCCATCAATCCCGATGCCCACAGCACGCGCGGATTGCAGGATGTTTTTTTCGGCGCCCGAATCGCCCGCAAAGGCTGGCTCACCAGGCAGGATGTGGTGAATTGTCTGCCGTTGGGAAAGATTGAAGAAGTGCTAAAAGCCAAGGCAATATGATAGGGAGAAAAGATGAGGGATTGCATTGAATATCCATATGCGTTATCATTTCCATAATGCGCCTCTCTTTACCTGCGACATTGGTGTTGGTCGCGGCTGTCCTGATTATGACTGCCGTGCATCCGGCATGGCTGGGTGAAAGCTGGCGATGGGCCGGTGCCTTGTGGCATCGAGAGGCCTCGGGATTTCGTCCGGCTGAAGTGGAAGGGCATGTGGCCAGAACGATTCATACGTCACGGAGCACGGCGCGCGTTCGCAGCCTGCAACCGGACGGCGAACTGCATGACTGGCTGCAAGGTCGAATGAAAAAGGACGGCCTGCCTGATCTCGACATCCTCACGCGGGATTTGCAGTTGAGCCACCCGCGTTACATCAACGTCGCTGCCTACGCGATGCAAAGCCCTTCGACTGGCGGACTGTTGGAGCAGTTGGGCGGCTGGCCGGACAAGGCGGACGCCAGCTTCACCCACGAGGCTATTGTAGCGCGTCCGCGTCCGGCCCTCATGGGTTTTGAGTGCGTGGTTGTGGTGGGCACGCGGATCCCGGAATTTTCACCTCAAGCATTGGGGCAGGGTGGGGACAAATTTTACTCGGTATGCCCCCTGTGCGGCAAGGGTCAGGCCTGCCAGATTCCTTTGCGCACGCGCAGTTTTTCCCTCGACTGCCCGCACTGCCACCGCACTTACGCGCTACTGGCTGTGGATACCCACCAGCGTTTTCATTATGTGAACGAGTATCTGACCGGATATGAGCCGCCCGCACATTTTCAGAATAAACTCTCCCGGCTGGATGAGATGCTGACGATTTGGAAAGCGGTTATCAAAGGCATCCGGTATGTGCCGGATTGGTCAGATGGAAATTCTGACAACGATGCCTGGCAGACGGCGCCGGAGACACAGAAACTAGGCACGGGCGATTGCGAAGACAGCTCGATTTATCTCGCGGACTGGCTTCTGGCCCGTGGATTCGAGGCCCGCGTCTGCACGGGACGCTGCGTGGAAATGGGCGGTCATGCCTGGGTGGTCGTGCGGCTGGACGGCAAGACCTATCTGCTGGAGTCAACGAACTCCAATGCCAATACCAATGTCTCGCCACTGGCCGATGAGATGGGATCCCGCTATGTTCCAGAGGCATCCTTTGACCGGCTGGCCTTTTACTTGCGCAGCAATCCCGAGGTTCCCTGGGATGGTGATTACTGGACGAAGTCCAAGTGGCAGAGAGTTGCCCCACCTCAGGGTAAATGAAAAAGGTGATCAGGCAGCGGGCGATGAACGCGGATGTTTCGACATTCCGGCTTGTGAAAAATCCGAATTGGTAATGTTGAGGCACGTGATCTCGGGCGGGCAGAAGAGGCGCACGGGGAGATGCATGGTGCCAATGCCGCGCGTGACATAGAGCGCCATGCCGTTCACATCGAAAAGTCCGGCCGTATAATTCTTGCCCCACGGCGGCCGACGCAGCGGCCCCAGACCGGGAAGGCAGACCTGACCGCCGTGGGTGTGACCGGAAAGTTGCAGGGCGACCTTCTTGTCCGCGTGGAGATTTTTTGCAAAGTCCGGTTCGTGCACTAAAACGATGGCCCGGTTATCGACGCCCATGCCGCGCGATGCCTCCTGCCAGTTTGGTCGTGAACTCCATGCGCTTTGCAGGCCGGCGACTACGAGTTCGCCGCCGCCGCATGGCACGCGCGTGTGTTGGTTTTGCAGAATCTCAATTCCCTGCCGCTTGAACGACTGCACGACTACGTTCGCGCCGTCGGCATAGTCGTGGTTGCCCAGGCAGGCGAATGCTCCGAGCGGTGTCTGAATGCGTCCGAGTATCTGCGCCAGATCGTCAATGCGTCGGCTGTGGTTGCTGATGAAGTCGCCGGTGAAGAAGGCCACGTCAGCGCGCAGTTCATTGGCGCGGCTGATGCATTTCTCCACGAAATCTGTTTCATGCAGCGGATCAAAATGGAAGTCGCTCAGCAGCACTGCGCGCAGTTGGCGCGGACCATTTTCACCGAGCGACAGCTGCAAGTCCTGAGATTCTACCACCACCCGGTGGCGCCCCAAAAGCGATCCATAGCCATAAGCTGAGCCTCCGCCGATGAGCAGTGGGGCCAAGGCAAACTGTCGCAGACGTTTAAGAAAAGTGCGGCGTGGTTCCGGGGGCATTTAATTGATAGGGCAGTATATCACAAGTCGCCCTCTTGTGACGCCTAACTGTGTTGGCAGTTCAAAATGCACCGCCGCTGCGGCATCAAATTCTCAGCCATTCACACCGCAATATCCGCCTTGATTGCAGGCCACGGGTCATAATTCACCAAAGTAAAGTCCTCAAAGGTAAATCCGTCGATGTCTTTCACCTCCGGATTGATGGACATGACAGGCAGCGGGCGCGGCTCGCGGGTGATCTGGAGTTTAGCCTGCTCCACATGGTTTGCGTAGAGATGCAGATCGCCGAACGTGTGGACAAAGTCGCCCGGTTGCAAATCGCACACTTGCGCCACCATCATTGTCAGCAGGGCATAGCTGGCGATGTTGAAGGGCACGCCGAGGAACAAGTCCGCGCTGCGCTGATAGAGCTGGCAGGAGAGCTTGCCTTGATCGACAAAAAATTGAAACAGGCAGTGGCAGGGAGGCAGGGCCATTTCTTCTATGCGCGCGACATTCCACGCGCTGACGAGGTGACGGCGCGAATAGGGCATTGAACGAATGCGGGCGATGACATCGGCGATCTGGTCGTGCTCCCTGCCGTCCGCGCCCTTCCAGCGACGCCATTGCGCGCCATATACGGGGCCGAGATCGCCTTTTTCATCAGCCCATTCATCCCAGATGCTGACCTTGTTTTCGTGAAGATATTTTACGTTGGTATCGCCTTTCAGAAACCAGAGGAGTTCGTGAATGATGGAGCGCAGATGAAGCTTCTTCGTGGTGACACAGGGAAAACCAGCCGACAAATCATAACGCGATTGCTCGCCGAAAACCGAATACGCGCCCACCCCTGTGCGGTCTTCACGGAAGCTTCCGTGGTCCAGCACTTTGCGCAAAAGACGATGATATTCGTTCATGGCCAATGAAGGCACAGGGCGGCGGCAGCATCAAGCCGCAATGCAGTCGTCCTTACTCATCACCACGCACGCGCCCGGAGCGATGGCGCTTGATGTGGCTGCGATGGTGTTTGGCTTCGAGGATGCGCTCTTTCAGGCCGCGCGGGCGTTTGCGGGTCTGGCGTTTTTTCTTTTCCGACGCGTTCCGTTTCTCCAGACGGGCCGCTTGAATTTTTCCTTCCAGTTTGTCGCAGAGTTCGATGCGCGCGATGAGGCGGTTCAGGCTCTGGCTGCGTTCGCGCTGGCAGCGCACTTCCAGGCCGGTGGGCTGGTGGACGAGCACGACGGTGCTGCTGGTCTTGTTGATTTTCTGGCCGCCAGCGCCGGTTCCACGGGTGAACGTTTCCTCGATGTCCTCCTCCCGGAGACCGAGCTTTAACATCCGTTTTCTCAAAGCTTCATCATCAAATGCGGCAGCCATGGACGAGCATAGCGTGTATTGTCCCGGGGGAAAGTTGGCGTTTAGGCGATCCGCTTAGACTGCCGCAATCCAGCCATGAAAAAACGATCCCGTTGGATTGAAACCTCAGGAGTAAAAACCCCCAAAACCTGAAGCTCAAGGAACCAACGTGATCGCTTTGATGCTGCATAAGCGACGTCCGGAGATGTTCAACGAAAAAGTCACAATTAATCTGGCTAATCCTCAATTATTTTACGATAACGCCAAGTCATTGTAAATACGATGTCAAAAGACCGCCCGGATTACGTTTATTTATAACGATACTCTCTAAAATTATTTATGGAAGTCACCTGTCCGTCTTGCTTCGAGTCCTTTGATGTTCCTGCGCCCCATGTGTCGGAGGTTCCATGTTCGCTCGACTACGACTGCGAAATCTGCTGCCGCCCGATGTTGATCGAATGCTGGGAGGAAGATGGCGAGGTCGTGGCGGAGGCACGGGGGATCGGGGAAGTGTGAAATGCAAAAAAATGCCGCAGGAGGTGATCCTGCGGCATTCACAATTTAACTGGAGCGAGTTTTACAACACATCCAGCACGGTGAGGCCCGTGGACG
>JAYVOH010000057.1:0-6240 GCA_043758025.1 Verrucomicrobiota bacterium | reverse complement strand
CGCGCTTGCGCGAGCGGCTGGGCGACGCTGCGCCCGCCCAACTGACCACCCTCGGCAACCTCGACCTGCTGGCATTGCCGAAGACCGCGTTCTTCTGCTCCGCCCGCTGTCCCGGCAATGTCATCCTCACCGCCTACGACCAGGCTGCCCGCTGGCGCGACGCCGGACGCTGCATCATCAGCGGCTTCCATTCGCCGGTGGAAAAGGAATGTCTTCGCATCCTGCTGCGCGGCACGCAACCTATCATCATCTGTCCTGCCCGCTCCTTGCCGAAGCGCATCCACGTTGATTGGAATACTCCGCTGGCCGAAGGTCGCCTGCTCATCCTCTCCGGCTTCACCGCCACCGAAAAACGCGTCACCACCGAACTCGCCACCCGCCGCAACGCCCTCGTCGCCGCCCTCGCTGACGAAGTCTGCTTCGCCCACATCACCCCCGGAGGCCAATCCGAACGCCTGATGCACCGGCTCACGAAATGGGGCCTGCCGTTTTCCACGCTGTAAAACGGCGCGAACCCATCGCCTATTTCCCGCCAGCCCGAATCCGGGCAATCTCTGCCCTGATATTCTCGATTCGATTCCCCGGATCGGGATGGGTGCTCATGAATTCCGGCTGACGTGCGCCACCGGCGACCTTCTTGAGAACTTCCATGACTTGGATCATGGCTTCGGGTTGATAACCGGACTGGATGAGGAAGCGCACGCCGAGCTTGTCGGCCTCTGTTTCATCTCCCCGGCCATATCTGAAGGTGACGAGCTGATTGACCATTTGGGCCACGCGAGCCGTGTCATAGCCGCCCCGGCCATCTGAAGAGGCGATGACGACGGCGCTGGTGATGCCGTCGAACAAGTTTGATTTGGCAATCTGCTCTGATGAATGACGGCCCACGACATGGCCGATTTCGTGGCCCAGCACGCCAGCGATCTCATCTTCTGAATGCAACATTCGGAAGAGCGCCTCCGTCATAAAAACTTGACCACCCGGCAGTGCGAAAGCGTTCACGGTTTCGCGATCAGCCAGCAGATGAAAATCAAAGCGGTAAGGAGTGCGGGAGGCATCAGTCCCGCGGACGATTTTCTGTCCGATACGTTTAACGTATTCACGAGCGCGGGCGTCGGGAGATTCACCTCCATGCTGAGCGATCATTTGCGGAGCCGAGGCCAGTCCCATGGCGATTTCATGCTTGGGATCAAGATTGAGGTGCTGCTTGCGCCCGGTAAAAGAATTAAGTTCTGTGGGTGTGCTAAAATAACGAACCAAAGCGAAGGCGGCGATGGCCAAGGCAATGAGCACGCGACCGCCACAGCCGGACATGATGCTTGGCCGTCCGTAGTTGCCGTCGTCGCCGTAAGCCAGCTTGTGGGTCGAAGGCTGGAGGAACCAGAATGGATTTCGTAGGCGCATGGTGAAAGTCTCCAATGACATTTTATCCGGTAATCACGCGTTGCAAAGCGGGAAGTCATCGAGAGGTCATAAGTTTGCCAGCTTGCATTGCGAACTCTGTTTTGCTTTACTCGATTGAATTAAAAATTGAAGTGAGTATGCTGAATCCGATGTATTTATTTTGGCAATGAATCAACCAACTTTTATCGACCTTTTTTGCGGTTGCGGAGGATTCAGCCTCGGCTTGGTAAGAGCTGGCTTCAGGTGCTTGGCAGGAATTGATTTCAACCATCAGGCGGCTGTCGTCTTTGCGAAGAATTTTCCGCTAGTCCCACAAGCGTGGTCGGCTCGGTTCAGTCGGGAAAGACTGCAAATTACGTTGGACTTGTTAACAAGGCCATCGACTCGGGATACAAGCTTGTGATAATTCTCGCTGGGATTCACAGCAATCTTCGAGCGCAGACTCAGCTTCGCGTGGATGAAGGTGTGCTAGGTTTTGACACACAAAAAAACCGGCGATTGAATCTTAACGGGCAGTGGATCGGCGTCGGCAGATTGCCCGGGGACAAACTGGTGGTTCATTCCCTGACCAGCAGCGCGGAGAAGGGGGATTTTAGCAAACCAGTGGCAGAATCGATTGGCGTGATGATTGGCGGTGACCCTGTCGTGCTGGTCGTGAAAAAGAATTCGAAGCTGTTGAAAAATTTGATGAAATGGGTCCGCGCGGTTGCCGGGAGCGAGGATTCAGAGGGCAAGATTATTCCCAATATCCCGCTTTTGCTCATTGATGACGAGGCGGACAACGCCTCCATCAACATCAAAGAGTCGCGAGATGCTGAAGGGAACGCCGACAGCGTTTCGGCCATCAATGCCGCGATCCGGGAGATTCTGTTCAGCTTTGAGAAATCCGCATACGTCGGTTACACCGCGACACCTTTCGCCAACATCTTCATCAACCCATCAGCGCAGACCGAGAAACACGGCGAGGACATCTTTCCACGCAGTTTTATTATTAACGTCAAGGCACCGAGTAATTATATTGGCCCAGCCAAGGTCTTCGGGCTGGATGGTGACGTTGATGCAGGTGTTGCCGCGCAGGATGGATTGCCGATCGTGCGCGATCTGCATGGCGATGCGTTTAAAGCCGATTACATGGATGATAGGGCCTTTCCCCAACCTCACAAAATCACACACGTTCCCATTTTATTGCCGCCATCGCTAAGTGAGGCCGTGAGATGTTTCATCCTTGTCTGTGCCGTCCGCCGCGCGCGTGGGCAGGAGCGGAAACACAACTCGATGCTCGTTCACGTCACCCGTTTCGTGCCCGTTCAGGCACATGCGTCGCGCCTACTGCGTGATGAACTGATCGCGCTGCAACGACGCATCGAACACGGGGACGGCGCGCGGCGACCCACGGTGCGCGAGGAGTTGCGGGCACTTTGGGAGCGGGAGTTTGTGCCGGTGTCAGAGGAACTCGGTGCAGAGGCCGGTAAGCCGGTGACTTGGGAGCAGGTGGATGCGGAACTGCACGCAGCAGCAGCGAAGATCGACGTGCTGACAGTGAACAGCACGGCGGGGACGCCGCTGGATTATAAGGAGCACGAGGGTGAAGGCCGGAGTGTCATCGCCGTGGGCGGGAACAAGCTGTCACGCGGGCTGACGCTGGAAGGGCTTTCTATCAGCTACTTTCTCCGCACCTCGAAGATGTATGACACGCTGATGCAGATGGGCCGTTGGTTCGGGTATCGGCCAGGCTATCTTGATCTCTGCCGGCTCTTCACGACGCGCACGCTTATTGATTGGTATCGGCATATCGCGTTGGCTGAGGAAGAACTGCGCCGGGAATTCGACTACATGGTTGCGGCTAGGTTGACGCCGCTGGACTACGGGTTGCGGGTGCGAACGCATCCCGAGGGAATGGTGGTGACGGCCATGAACAAGATGTGTCATAGCCAAAAATTGGAGCTTTCTTGGGCGGGTGTATTGGTGCAGACGACACAGCTTCCAAAAGATGAACGCATCGCGGTTAATCTCGCCACGGCTGAGGCGCTGCTTGGACCGCTGGGCCAGCCAGAGGCGGGCGCGGAGCGCGAGACTCGGATCTGGCGGGGCGTGAACGCGGCAGTAGTGGCGAGGTTCGTCGAGGCGCTGCGCTATCCACCGGAAGCGGCGCGGGCCAGCGGGCCGCAACTGGCGGAGTTTATTCGCAAGCAGACGGGGAAGGAACCGGCGGAATTGACGACGTGGACCGTGGCGCTGGTCTCGAATTCTCAGGCAACGCAGCGGCGAGTTATCGCCGGGCAGAGCATTGGGTTGATCGAACGTTCGCCGGAGAGCCAATTGGCCGGAAGTTTCGGTCTGAACAAGAGCAACATACTCAGCCCGGCTGATGAAGCGCGGGATTTCCAAGGCGTGCCTTTCGACGCGGCGTGGTGCGCTGCCATCAGCACGAAGCCAGAATTGCGTGACGACACAGACTGGCTGCGCGGGCAGATCGGGCGTGGCGCGGCTGCGGTGGCGCTCGCCCTGACCCTGCGCTGGCAGGAAGGCGCTGAACCAAAGCTCAAGCCCCCCGTGAAAGGCAAATCGAAGCGTCCGAATGGCCGGGTGTTGCGAGTGCTGCGGCAACGCGATCACGCTCTACTGCTTATTTACCCGATAATGCCTCCGGTAATAGTGCTCGCGCGTGACGGACGTCCAGATGAGCCGACTGGGCTTGCCGCAAAGGGTGATGCGATCATCGGTGTGGCCCTGAGTTTTCCTGTGAGCAATACCGTTCTCGGGGTGGAATACCGGGTGAACAAGGTCTGGGATGCCGAGGTGAAGGAGGATGAAGAATATGACGATTGAGGAACTGTGGCTGGAGATGGAGGCCGAGGCAGACGATGGCGCGTGGTTGACCCGTCGTGTCACGACTCAAGTTGGTTTGTCGCTGCTGGTGGCATTGGAACCGACAAGTCGCATTCGCACTTTGCTCCTGCCGGTGCCGCGAGTTGCATTGCCGGCGCGCCGTGAGTGGCCGGAATGTCGGGGATTGGAATTGATTTCTGTGACGCTCAGTTCAAAGCCACATTTGGGTGTGCGCTTACGCGATCCCGCCTGCGCGGATGTGTTCACAGCTCTGGCACAGGATGTTGCTCCGCGCGTCGCTGCCGCAAATGGCGCGAAAAAGGCGGCGACGGAGTTGTTGGGGCATTTGCGCCGATGGCAACAATTCCTCACCGCGACACGCGATGGACTGAGCATCGAGGAGCAACGCGGTCTGTGGGGTGAACTGCATGTGCTTCGCGCGCATTTGCTCCCGACATTGAGCGCGGCTGCGACCGTGGCCGGATGGAACGCAAGTGCGGCGGCGCATCAAGATTTCCAATTCTCCAGCGGCGCGGTGGAAGTGAAGACGACGGCCGCAAAGCAGCCGCAGAGCATTCGTATTACCAGCGAACGGCAGCTCGATGACACCGGAGTGGGCGCGCTGTTCCTGCATGTGGTCGTGGTAGATGAACGTGATGTGCCGTCGGGTGGCAGTGTGCCGGGGCAAAGTCTGCCTGTGCTCATCGCCGCTGTCCGCACTCAACTTTCCGCAGATATGGGCGCTCTTACGTCGTTCAACGAACGTCTGCTGGATCGGGGTTGGCTGGACGCACACGCCAGCCGATACGAAGGACCGCGTTGGACGGTGCGCGGCGAACGCACCTATCAGGTGCGACGCGGTTTTCCCCGTCTGGTTGAAGTTGATCTTCCCGTGGGGGTCGGCGATGTGAATTTTGCAGTGAGCCTGGCGGCTTGCGAACCGTTTGCCGTGTCGGTGACGGTCATGCTTGGTGTGCTTTCGCAAACAATACCGGGTCGCCGTCGCGGCAAAACCTCCAAACCTTAAATCCATGCCTAATCCCCGCCTCGAACAATTCGCCATCGACCTGCACCAAGAAGTGCTCGCCAAGGCTGGCGTTGATGCCGACAACGCAGGTGAGACGAATCAACCACTGCGGGAGGAAGCATTTACCGAATACGTGGTTGGTCTGCTCGCGGAACACAACGAGGCGGACGGAGTGGAACTCGCCTATTACCGGGCCAACAACATTGGTCGTATCCCGGCGGCAAAACTAAACGCATGGTCGCTTTCAGGTGACGGAGCAACGGCGGATTTGTTCGTCACGCTGTATCACGGGACAGGTGGCGTCGAGGAAGTCGGACTGCCGGAGACGCGCCGCCATTTTCAACTGCTGCGTGGGTTCCTGCGAAGGGCGCTGGAGGGCTTTCATACCAAGATCGAAGAGGCAAGTCCGGCGTTCCGCGTCATGCAGCAACTCCATGAGGCGCATGATTCACTTACGACGGTGCGCCTTTTCTTTATCACGGATGGTGAAGTGCGATCCCTCGAACTCGATGAGGAACAATTCCCTGGCGTCGAAGTGCGGTATGTGGTGTGGGATTTGGAGAAGTTGAGCCACCTGCGGGTCGGACATCGCGAGGTCATTGAGCTGGATTTCGTCAATAACTACGACGGCGCAATTCCCTGCCTCAAAAAAGCTGATCCTACGGGCGAGTATCAAACTTTCCTGGCATTCTTGGAAGCGCCACTTCTAGCGCGCATCTACGGTGAATATGGGCAGCGTCTTCTTGAGAGGAACGTGCGCGCATTTCTCCAAGCCAATGGGAAAATCAACCGTGGATTGCAAAGAACGTTGAAAGAAGAACCGCATCGCTTTCTTGCGTATAACAACGGGCTTTGTTGCACGGCCGCTGAGGTTCGCATCAGTGGGGGCAAACTGGAATGGTTGAAGGATTTTCAAATTGTCAACGGCGGACAGACGACTGCTTCGATTTACCACGCCTTAAAAAAGGACAAAGTGGACG
>JAYVOH010000056.1:0-16759 GCA_043758025.1 Verrucomicrobiota bacterium | reverse complement strand
AAAATCCGGGAAAGGAAAAAGATGGTGGAGGACTTGCCGGCTGACTCCAACGCCTGAATGAGGACCGCGTAACGGTCACTAAAGTTTTGACCGCGTAGCGGTCACGGAAGGTAGCCGTGGGTTTTAACCCACGTTTGATGTGATCCCACGAGGTTCGTCGCGTCGCGACGATGGAACCCGTCTCCAGATTCGGTTCTTGGATGTGGCGTAGTCTGGGGTGCGGTTCCGGTGTCGCTGACGCGACACGAGGTGCTTTGCGCCTGGTTCCATGGGTTTAAAACCCACGGCTACCGTCCAGCGTCGCAATGCGACGGAATGCGGCGGGGCCCATCGTATGATGAAGATGTGATGAAGGTAGTGATTTGTCGGACAGGCTGCGTTCATCCAAATATATTTCTCCTCCATCGTTATGCCGTGGACGTGGAGGAACTTCCGGTATTCCTCCGCAAACAAGTGCTCTGTGCACTCCGTCTGGGGCGCATCACTGCCAAACAAGTTGAGCACAGTCACGACTCTGCCATGCTGCATCCATGACCGCCAGCACCCGTCTCATACTAGGCCTCGCCTTTGCGATAGGTGGTAATGTGCTGTTCTTCACCAGCGCATGGATCGCGTGGATGCCGTGGTCTGCGGGCACGAAAGCGGCGGTGTGGGGAGCATTATTCTTCGCACCGGAAGTTGGCACCTTGCTGGGTGCGGCGATCATGGGGAAGGAGAATTACGAGCGGTTCAAGTCGGCGGCCTTCGCATTCATCGGGCGCATCAAACCCTCGGGCGACATCGGCGTGTGGCGGCACCGGATCGGTATCGTGATGTTTCTGTCGCCAATTGTGCCGACTTATATTCAGGCTTACAAACCTGAGTGGTTGCCGGACGGATCGGCCTGGCGTTGGGAGATTAAAATTGCCGCCGATCTAATTTTCATTGCGAGCTTGTTTGTGCTCGGTGGTGATTTTTGGGACAAGTTGCACGCATTGTTTCTGCGTGAAGCCCGTGCGCAGAAGACGGAAAAACATTCTGCGGCAGCATCACCGGATGAGATTCCTCCGGCTGCGTGAAACAGATGCCTCGTCGTCTCACTCTCCACGCGGCGGCATCTGCAAGGGTGGATGCTTGGCTCGAGCGCGCAATGCATTGACGGCCCGGAGAACTCCAGGCAGGCGGATAAGGCGAAGCTCCAGCGCGCGCTTGCCGGGGAAGTTCAGCATCATGATGCCAATGATGATGGTGAGCAGCCCTTGACCGGGCAGAAATAGCATCGCGATCCCTGCCAGCAGCAGCAGCAGGCCGAAGATGTTTTTCAAAATCAATCCCGTCCAGCGGATGACTGGATGCCGGCCTTCGAGCGTGCTTTCTGCATCGCGGTGAGGCATGAAGTAATCCTCACCCATACGCACGCAGAGGAGGGGGATCAGCAATAGCGATCCTATGAATGTGATCACCGAAAATACGCCGAGCCAGACGAGCATTTCCTTGTGACTGGATATAAAATCATGCACGCCGCATGGTGGCGAGCATTGAGCGTCAGGCAAGCCTGTATGCCCCGCCTTACGCGAGAATGTCCTTCACAATTTTCCCGTGCACGTCAGTGAGCCGGTAGTCGCGGCCTTGGAAACGGAAGGTCAGCCGCGTGTGATCAAACCCGAGCAGATGCATGATGGTGGCCTGCAAGTCATGCACATGAACCTTGTCCTGAACGACGGAGAATCCAAGTTCGTCGGTCTCGCCATATGTGATGCCTTGCTTGATGCCCCCACCAGCGACCAGGACGCTGAAGGCATCGGGGAAATGGTCGCGCCCCAGAACTTTGCCGCCGCTGGTGCGGCCTTCGCGGAAGGGAGTGCGTCCGAATTCGCCGCCGAATACCACGAGCGTGTCATCAAGCATCCCGCGCTGTTTCAAATCTTTGATCAGAGCAGCGGCAGGCTTGTCGGTGTGCCTCATTTTTTCTGTCAATCCGTCGCGAATGTCCTCCTTGGGATTGGTGCCGTGGAAGTCCCAGCCCCAGTCGAAGAGATGCACGAAACGCACGCCCTGTTCCAGCAAACGGCGGGCGAGCAGGCAGTTGTTGGCGAAGCCCGCCTCGCCGGGTTTGGCACCATAGGCTTCCAGCGTTTCCGGTTTTTCCTTGGTGATGTCCATCACTTCCGGCACGCTCGTTTGCATGCGGAAGGCCAGTTCATACTGCGCGATGCGGGTGGCGGTTTCGGGATTGCCGAGTTCCTTTTCCTGAAGCTCATTGAGGTCGCGCATGGCGTCCAGGGTCTTGCGTCGGAGTGAGCGGTCCATGCCGGGAGGATCAGACACATAGAGAACGGGATCGCCCTTGGAGCGGCATTGCACGCCTTGAAAAACTGAGGGCAAGAAGCCGCTGCCCCATGCGCTCTGGCCCGCGCTGGGTTGCGTTCCACTGGAGATGAGCACCACGAAGCCCGGCAGATTTTCATTCTCCGTGCCCAGTCCGTAAGTGACCCATGACCCCATCGAGGGACGGCCCTGCACCGCGCTTCCGGTGAAGAGCAGCAGCTCGGCCGGCGCATGATTGAACTGCTCGGTGAACATGGATTTGACGACGCAGACATCATCGGCAATGCCTTGGAAATTTGGCACCGCGTCGCTCAGCCAGATGCCGGACTTGCCGTATTGCTTGAACGTGCGCGGTGTGCCCATCAGCTTGGGAACGCCCGTGGTAAAGGCGAAGCGCTTGCCCTTGATGAATGACTCTGGTGCATCCTGGCCATTGAGCCTCACCAGTTCCGGCTTGTAGTCAAACAAGTCCAGATGCGGCGGCCCGCCGGACATGTGCAAATAGACCACACGCTTCACCTTGGCACCGTAGTGGGGCATGCGTGGTGCCAGCGGGTCGGTCGCGCCGGGCGCAGCGACGGCATCGCGCCCCAGGAAAGATTCCATCGCCAGCGCGCCGAGGCTGATCTGTCCGGCGTTGTTGAGGAAATGCCGGCGCGTGACGTGCTGGATGTTTTGCAGTGAGGGATTCATATGCGTGATTTCTGATCAACGTTTCATCAGCGTCTCATCGAGATTCAAAAGCACATTCGCCACCGTGGTCCAGGCCGCGAGGTCGGCAAGATTCGCACCTCCCGGAGCGGCGCCGATGGGATTGGTTGCCATGGCTTTGGCCTTGGTTTCATCGGCCTGATAGAAAGCCAGCGCCTCGTCATGCATTTTCATGAGGCGATCCGTTTCCGCATCCGATGGCGGTCGGTTAAGGCACAAGCGGAAACCAAGTCGCGCCTTGTCTTCAGGCGTTCCATTTTGTAGCGCCATGCGACGCGCCAGGGCCTGTGCGGTCTCGATGAAGACTGGATCGTTCATCGTGACCAGCGCTTGCAAGGGTGTGTTGGTGCGGTTGCGGCGCAAGGTGCAGGACTCCCGGCTGGGCGCATCGAAAGTCGCCATGCTCGGATATGGACTGGAGCGGCGCCATTCGGTGTAAAGCCCGCGACGATGGGAATCTTCGCCGCTGCTGGTCTGCCAGTCGAGATTGCCGCCGAACGCCGCGCTGAGACCCGCGCTCGGTCGCGAGGGACGAACGGAGGGGCCATACATTTTAGGACTCAACAATCCGCTCACTGCCAGCGCCTGATCGCGAATCATCTCGGCGCTCAGGCGGAAACGCGGGCCGCGCGAGAGATAACGGTTCTCGGGGTCTTTCTCAAAGGCCTCCGGCGTCACCCGCGAGGACTGACGATAGGCGGAACTGGTCACGAGAAGCTTGATGAAGCGCTTCATGTCCCATTTTGATTCGAGCAACTCCGAAGCAAGCCAGTCGAGCAATTCCTGATTGACCGGAAGCTCGCCTTGCGAACCGAATTCCTCGCTGGTGCGCACGATGCCGATCCCGAAAATCTGCTCCCAGAACCGGTTGGCGATCACACGCGGCGTCAGCGGATTATCTTTATCCATTAGCCAGCGGGCGAGTGTCAGCCGATTCTTTGGCGCATCCTTCGGGAGCGGATGCCAGGCGACAGGCACGCCCTCGGATACTTCATCAGCAGTGACAAGATAATTGCCTCGCACCTGGATGTGAGTCTGGCGGCGATCTTTGCCATTCAGTTCCTGCAACACGGGAATGGTGATGGGCTTGATGGCCGCACGCTCGCGCTCCAAGGCTGTGAGCCGGTTGCGCTCGGTGGCGAGCTGCGGCGCGATATTCCGCGCGAAGTGATCGATGATCACGATGCGCTGCGACTCGTTGCGGCTAGCTTCATCCACGGCGAGAGCCGCCAATACGGCTGCGGGCGTTTTTGTGTGATCGGCGACGCGGCCGTCTTGAGAAATGGCAGCGCGAAACTTTGAGGTTGATGGCGTGGCGGATGCGGAATGTTGCTCGATGGTGATGGAAAGCGTTGCGCCCGCTGGAATGTTGGCCGGTTTCTTCAAGAGCAAAGTGATCGCGTTATCCGTGGTGGACATGCCTCCGACGATCCAGCCTTTCTGCGGCGCATTTTTTCGCTGGGGTTCATTTTTGGCCTGCTCCTTGAGCACGAGCGCGACATCGGCGTGCTGCTGGTTGGTATTCGGCACGGCATCAGAAAACTCAATATCCCGCGCGCCAGTCAGAGCAAAGGTCACGTCCGCTTTGGGCGCTTGAATGACTGTCTTCTCCCAGACGGGCTGGCGCTTTTCATCCAGTGCGACAACGCGAAAGCCATCAATGAGATTGCCTTTTTCCGAGCGGTTCCAAAGCACGATACGCTCCACGGGTTGTTCGCTTTTAAGATCGACTTCCCACCAGGGGTCTTCCTGATCCCCTGTGCGGGCCACAGAGCCGTTGGAAATTGCGCCGCTGGTGTCCCCATCGATGGCGCGATTCGCAACCTCATCCATTTCCGTGCTGCTCTGTGTCGCCTGCCCTTTGCGCCCAACATTTTCCCCGCCGCTAAAAACCTGCACCTCCGCGAGATGCAACGTTCTTTCCTTCCCCGGAAGTTCAATCCGGACATAGCGCACGCGGGGGCCTGCCTGATTTGGCACCGGGGTGATGCTGGCGCGGATCGAGGTCACGACTGAATTCGTTTGTTTCCGGTCTGGGCGCACTTCCTGTTTTTCAGCGGGGATTTCATCAAGGCGCAGCGCGGTGAGCGTTGCGGGCGAATCGAATACGAGGTCGAGGGTGGTGAGTTGGGATTTCTCGACGGCATTGGTCTTGACTGCTGACGGCTCTGGCGTCTGCCAGTCGAGCTTTACCGCGAAAACACGCGCCCAGTTATTGGACGCAGTGACAATTTCTGGTTTGGGAGCGCGGAATTGTTTGTCGAGTTCTGTGAACTCAGCGTCAAGCCGTGAGAGTTTCGCTTTCAGTTCGGCGTTGAAAAAATTGAGCACCGGGGATTCATCGTGTTTGTCTGCGTCTGCGGTGTTGTTGAGGAAGGCGAAGAACTGGAAATACTCCTTGTTCGTAATGGGATCAAACTTGTGGCTGTGGCACTGGGCGCAGGCCATGGAGGTTCCCATCCAGACGGCCATCGTCGTGTTCACCCGGTCAATGATGGCGGCGTTGCGAAACTCTTCGTCCACCGTTCCACCCTCGTCGTTGGTCATCGTGTTGCGATGGAACGCGGTGGCGATTTGCTGCTCCTCCGTAGCGTTTGGAAAAAGATCACCGGCGAGCTGCTCGCTGGTGAAAAGGTCGAAGGGCTTGTTGTTGTTAATGGCCCGGATCACGTAATCACGGTAAGCCCAGATCGTGCGCGGCTGATCGTTGGCATAGCCTGCTGAGTCGGCGTAACGCGCAAGGTCGAGCCAGTTGCGCGTCCAGTGTTCGCCGAAACTTTCCTTGGCCAGCATGCGATCCACATAACTCTCGTAAGCGTTTGCCGACGTGTCGTTCACAAAGGCTTCCGCTTCATCAGGAGTGGGCGGAAGCCCCGTGAGATCAAGCGCAAGGCGACGCGCCAGCGTGTATCGATCCGCCTCCGGCTGCGGAGTCAGTCCGAGTTTGTCGAGCTTGGAAAGCACGAAGCGATCAACCTCATTGCGGATTGCGGATTGCGGATTGTGTATTTCAGGAAGCGACGGGCGCGTCAGTTTTTCGTAGGACCAGTGCTTTGAGAATTTTGCTCCATCTGCAATCCAACGATTCAGCAGTTCGAGCTCATGCGGCGAGATTTTCTTTCCGCTCTCAGCGGGCGGCATGTGATCGTCCTCGTCGGTGGTGACAATGCGCTTGATAAGTTCACTGACCTCCGGTTTGCCAGGGGCGATGGCGGCATATCCGCCGAGGTCTTCACGCTGGCCTTCTGGTGTGTCGAGACGGAGACCATGTTTGCCGCCCTTGCGCTGCTTGTCATCGGGACCGTGGCAATAGAAGCAGTTGTTGGAGAGTATGGGGCGGATGTCGCGATTGAAATCGACAGGGCCAGCTCCAGCAGCAACCTCGGCGCGCAACCCGCTCGTCGCGGACAAACAAGCGGCGATGGTAAGTGCTGGGAGAATACTTTTGCGAGGACGAATCATGCCAAATAAATACGCTGGGGAACCGGCTCTTGTTGCAAGGTGACAGCGCCTTGTCAGTCGCCTAATAATCGCGTTCCAGCAGATAGTCTGCCAATTGCCGCAAGCGCACTCCGCGCGCGCTGAACACATCCAGCGCCCGGTGCGATTGTTCCGTGAGCTTGTGTGCTTCTTCGCGTGAAGCGTCGAGTCCGAGCAGTGCGGGGTAGGTGGACTTTTCCGAGGCGGCATCCTTGCCCGCGCTTTTGCCGAGTTTTTCACTGGTTTGTGTGACATCGAGGATGTCATCAATGATCTGGAACGCGAGGCCCGTGGCCATGCCGAAATCGTGCAGCGCTTTCAATTCCTCCGCGCTCGCATCCGCGGACATGCCGCCGAGCTTCACGGAGCTGGTCAGCATGGCCGCGGTTTTGTTTTCGTGAATGAAACGCAGGTCTTCGAGCTGAAGCTTTTGTCCCTCGCCTTCGAGATCAGCCACCTGCCCGCCGACCAGATGCAGGCTGCCCGCTGTGTGCGCCAGTTCCAGAACCATGTCGCCCACGGTGTAACGCACCGTGCTCTGCGATTTCGCCACCAGTTCAAACGCCAAAGCCTGAAGCGCATCACCCGCGAGCAGCGCCAGCGCCTCGCCATAGACTTTGTGACAAGTGGGCACGCCACGGCGCAAATCATCGTCATCCATGCAAGGAAGGTCGTCGTGAATCAGCGAATAGGTGTGCAGGCATTCGACCGCGCAAGCCGCGAAGAGTGCGCTCGTGTCTGAACCGCCACAAGCTTCCGCCGCAGCAAGACAGAGGATGGGGCGCAATCGTTTGCCGCCAGCAAAAATGCTGTGCCGCATCGCCTTGTGAATCGTCACCGGTTTCGTCTCTGGAGAGGGCAGAAACGAATCCAGTGCGCGATCCACATATTGGACGCGGTCGGCAAGGTGAGTTTTGAGGTCGCTCATCGCGACGGGCGTCAATGGGTTAGAGGCACTCCGCGATCTGCACGGCGTTTAGCGCCGCGCCTTTGAGAAGCTGGTCGCCAGCGATCCAGAAGGCGAGGCCGTTGTCGAGAGCGCAGTCTTTGCGGATGCGGCCCACGGCGCAGTCATCCTTGCCCGCGACATCGAGTGCGAGCGGATATTGCTTCAAAGTCGGATCGTCCACCAGTTTAATACCAGGTGCCTTGCTCAGCACTTTCCGCGCGGCTTCGGGCGTGACTGGCTTTTCGAACTCGGCACTGACCGCGATGCTGTGCGCCCGGAAAACGGGCACCCGCACACAGGTCACACTGGCGCGGAACTTGGGGTGATGCATGATCTTCCGGCCTTCGTTCTCCATTTTCATTTCCTCCTTCGTGTAGCCGGAGTCGAGGAATGAATCCACCTGCGGCAGCGCATTAAAGGCAATCTGGTGCGGGTAAACGCTGACGTGTTCTTTGGAGAGTCGCACATCGTCCCATTTGCGTTCGGACTTCGCCCACTCGCGGGTCTGCTTTTCAAGTTCCTCAATCGCCTGCGCCCCGGTGCCGCTGACGGCCTGGTAGCTGCTGGCAAAGATGCGAGTGACGCCGAACGCCTGGTGCAGCGGATACAGCGCCATCAGCGTGATCGCGGTCGTGCAGTTCGGATTGGCGACGATGCCTTTCTTGAGGTTCTTCAAATCGGAAGCGTTGATCTCCGGCACCACGAGCGGCACGTCGTCGTCCATGCGGAACGCTGAAGAATTATCCACCACGATCGCGCCTGCCTTGACCGCATGCGGCGCGAACTCCTTAGATATGCCGCCGCCCGCGCTGAACAATGCGATGTCCACGCCCGCGAACGAATCCGGCCTGAGTTCCTGCACCACGATGTCCTGGCCCTTGAACTTCATCTTCTTTCCGGCACTGCGGGCGCTGGCGAGAAGGGTCAGTTCACCGACGGGAAAATTCCGCTGCTCGAGGCACCGGATCATTTCCACGCCGACGGCGCCGGTGGCACCGGCAATGGCAACGTGCTTGAGTTTGCTCATGGTTTTTTTGGGTTTTTGAGGGAGATGAGACTAAGCTCCCTGATATAAAATGCAACTTTCGCATCACGTGAAGCGACAAGGAACGACGACACTCTTGTCGTTGTAGAATCTTGATTTCACCGGACGGCAAGAGTGCTGTCCCGGCATGAAGCAAGGGCGCTCTATTGCTCTCGGGGCTGCATGAAATAGGACACTCACTGTGGGGGCATCCGCTCAATGACACAACCGCGCACCCGCCCGGTCGTCCCATATGTCGCAAATCCAAACGGCGCACACTTGGCGATCTCGCCGCCGCGCAGATTCAGCGTGCGGCCTGCGATGTTCGTCTGGATGATGGGACGACCATTGAGCAACACGCGCAGTTCCTTCTCTCGAATTTCGATGCGGACGCGATACCATTTTTCGTTTTCAAAACGCTGGCTGCTGCCCGTCGTGTTTTCAGAAGCGTCGTAGCCATCTATGCATGAAATGCCGACCTGCGAGCCTCCCCAGCCGCCGAGCACGAAGGTGGCGAACGTTTTTTCATCGCGCACTGGAAACGTCACACTGCCAAAGAAGTCGCTGCCGCTCACGCGCATGGCTTCATAGTTGATCGCATAATCCACGACAGGCAGGCTGTCCTTTAGCCACGAGGGAAAAACGATTCCGGTCATGGGCGATCCTTCGTTGAGGGTGATGCCATTCGCCTCGCGCACTATGCCGCCACTCTTTTCCAACTGCGCTTCCTGCCATTTTCCAATGAGCGCAGAGGAGAACAAATCCCAGCGATTGATCTTGAGGCTGTCCTTATTGCGCTTGGAGCACGAACATAGCAGAAGCGCGAGCAGCAAAGTGGCACAGGCTTGCAGCCTGTGTGTAGAACGGGCATTCTGCCCGTTCATCGAACCAATACAAGCCGGCAGAATGCCGGCACTACACACAGGCTGCAAGCCTGTGCCACTCATCGCTTCATCCCTCCCATCTTGCAGATCAGATCGAAGTCATGCTTCGACACCGGCGTGATGCTCAACCGGTTTCCGCGCCGCAGCGTGAGAAGGTCGGCCAGCCGTGGCTCCGCACGCAAATCTTCCAACGTGACGAACTTCTTTAAGTCAGCCTCCCACGCCACATCCACCAGCAGCCAGCGCGGCGATTCCTTTTTGCTTCCCTTGTCGAAATATTGCGACTTCGGATCAAACTGTGTCGGGTCCGGTTTACCCTCGCACACGATGCGCACCACTCCCGCGATGCCCGGCACATCGCAGCTCGAATGGTAGAACAGCCCGAGATCGCCCGGCTTCATTTCATCTCGCATCATATTGCGCACCTGATAGTTCCGCACCCCGTTCCACGGCTCCGTTTTCTTCGGACGCTTTTTGAGAGCGCCGAAAGAGAATGTGTCCGGTTCGGATTTGAGAAGCCAGTGGTTCATGCTGCATTGTGCGGTTCGCACGATCAATCTGCCAGTGCAATTTGCCGTCTTACGTTACATTGTCTGCCTTTGAAGCGTTCTATTCTCAGATGAAAATTATTCACCCGGTCCTCGCGTTTTGTTTTGCCAGTTTTTCATTCGCAGAAACACCCACGCCCGTTTCTTCAGAATCCGCGTTCCTCGCCAACATCCGCCAACTCACTTTCGAGGGGAAGCGCAGCGGCGAGGGTTACTTCAGCGGGGACGGGAAGAAGATGATCTTCCAGAGTGAGCGGGAGGAGGGGAACCCGTTTTATCAAATCTACCTGCTCGATCTGGAGACCGGGGACACGCAGCGCGTCTCGCCGGGCATGGGGAAGACGACCTGCGCGTGGATTCATCCAGACGGACAGCGAGTGCTGTTTGCCAGCACGCATCTTGATCCCGAGGCGAATGCGAAGCAGGAAGCTGAATACAAAGAACGCGCGAGCGCAAAGGTGCGCCGCTACTCATGGGACTACGATGAGAACTACGACATCTTCGAGTTTGATCTCAAGACGAAGGCGCAGAAGCAGATCACGCATGAGCGCGGCTACGATGCCGAAGGATGCTACTCGCCAGATGGAAAGAAGATCGTTTTCGCCAGCAATCGCGCCGCTTATTTCGGCAAGCTCAGCGCCGCTGACGGGGAGCGCCTGAAGATCGACAAATCATACTTCATGGACATTTACATCATGGATGCCGACGGCTCGAATGTGAAGCAACTCACGAACGTGCCTGGCTATGACGGCGGGCCGTTCTTTAGTGCGGATGGAAAGAAAATCTGCTGGCGTCGTTTCAGCGAGAAGGGCGACACGGCGGAAATCTACACCATGAACACCGATGGCAGCGGCCAGCGCCAGATCACGCATGTCGGCGCGATGTCATGGGCCCCGTATTTTCATCCTAGTGGCGACTACCTCATCTTCACGAACAACACACAGGGATTCCAGAATTTCGAGTTGTTCATTGTCGATGCGCAGGGCAAACACGATCCAGTGCGCGTGACATACACAGACGGGTTCGACGGCCTGCCCGTGTTTTCTCCTGATGGCAAAAAACTCGCGTGGACCAGCGGACGCAGCGCAGGTGGCGCATCTCAAATCTTCACCGCGGAGTGGAACGACACGGCGGCACGCACCGCTCTTGGTTTGACGGAAAACGGAAAACGGAAACCGGAAACCGAGAAGTCAGCCGCGCCCCCAGACCTCGCAAATACCTCTACCGACATCACCGCATCGGACATGAAACAGCACGTGACCTATCTCGCGAGCGATGAACTCGAAGGCCGACTTACCGGCACTCCGGGTGAGAAGCTTGCGACGCAATATGTCGCAGATGCCTTCACGAAGATTGGTTTGCAGCCCGTTGGCGACAAGGATACGTGGTTTGAGAACTTCGATTTCACCGCAGGCGTGGCGTTGGGGAAGGACAACACTTTGACTTGTTTTGACTCCCGCACACAGGATGATGGCATCGCTTGGAAAGTCGACCAGCACTGGCGTCCATTAAGCTTCTCTCAAACTGGTGAAGTGCCCGCGAGCCAGATTGTCTTCGCTGGCTACGGTATTGAGACACCCGAGGACGCGATGGATGGCGACGGCAAGAAGATCGAGCCTTACAGCAGCTACGCGCATCTCGATGTGAAGGACAAATGGGTGCTGGTGCTCCGTTACTTGCCGGAGAACATTAATCAGAATCGCCGCAATGAACTCACGCGCTACACCAGCCTTCGTTACAAAGCTCTCACCGCTCGGCAGAAGGGCGCGCGCGGTCTCATCGTGTGCAGCGGGCCGAACAGCAAGGTCGTGGAGCAATTGGTCCCGATGGGTTTCGATGCTTCGCTCGCGTCCTCCGGCATCGCCGCGATCAGCGTCACGGATGCCGTCGCGGACAATCTTTTGTCAGCTGCCGAAAAGACGTTGAAGGAGCTTCAGGACAAGCTCGACGGCGGAGAAATGTTGGGTGGAATCGAATGCAAGGGCATGAGTGTCTCCGCTCGTATCTCGATTGAACAGGAAAAGAAAACAGGCCGCAATGTCCTCGGCATCCTTCCCGCAGGCAAGGAACCCAACGGCCATATTGCGCCGCTCATCGTCTGCGCGCATGTGGATCATCTTGGACGCAATGGCGGCTCCAACTCCCGCGCGAAGGGCGACGACGTAACGAAGATTCATCACGGCGCGGACGACAATGCGAGCGGCGTGGCCGGCGTGCTCGAAATCGCGCAGTGGCTCGCCGAACAGAAGAAGCAGGGCAAGCTCACACTGAAACGCGACATTATCTTCGCCGCATGGTCGGGCGAGGAACTCGGACTGCTCGGCTCGAATTACTTCGTGGAAGACTTTGCGAAGATGATCAAGAACGATCCGAATGCGAAACTTGGCGGACTCTTCGCAGCCTGCCTCAACATGGACATGATCGGGCGCTTCAACAAAACGCTCGTGCTTCAGGGTGTTGGCAGCAGCGGCATCTGGCCGAAGGAAATCGAACAACGCAATGCAGTGACTGGTCTGCCCATCACCACGCAAAACGACGCGCATCTGCCCACTGACTCGACCACCTTTTATCTGCGCGGCATTCCCACGCTGAACGCCTTTACGGGAGCACACGAAGATTATCACATGCCCAGTGATACCGCGGATAAGATCAACTACGAGAAGGCGGCGCAAATCGCGAAGCTCATGGGCATTATCGCTCGTTCACTCGCGACTGCTGACGCCTCGCCGGATTACATCGCGATGGAAGCGCCGAAAAATCAGAACGCCCGCGGCGGCATGAGAGTTTATCTCGGCACCATTCCTGATTATGCACAAGGCGACATCAAGGGCGTAAAGCTCAGCGGTGTCTCGCCTGTCGGCCCCGCTGCGAAGGCTGGCGTGAAGGCCGGGGACATCATCATCAAGCTCGGCGGCAAGGACATTCAAAACATCTATGACTACACCTATGTCATGGGCGACTTGAAGATCGGCGTCGAGACCGGCATCACCGTTCTGCGCGAGAGCAAGTCGGTCGAGATCAAGATCACGCCGGGGTCGAGGGATTAAAATCCCCCGATTGACTACTCCCATATTTATGGGATAATTCTGTTGTGAAGACTACCTTTGAACTCCCTGACAGCCTGTTTCGCAACGCCAAGGTCGTGGCAGCTGGCGCGGGAATGTCCCTGCGTGAACTCTTCACCCAGGCCATTGCGGAGAAGCTCCACCCGAAGGGCGGCAGTGCAGTTGAGAAGCCTTGGATGCAAGGATTTGGCGCGCTGGGTTCCAGCCGGCTACTGCGAAAGGAAACCCGTCGCATCCAGTCGTTGATTGACTCCGAATTCAGCACGGTCAACGCCGACGACTGGCAATGATTCTGGACACCAATGCGCTCTCGGCCTTCGCCGATGGCGACCGGGGCATCCTGCCCGCGTTGAAAAGGGCCACGCTTCTCGCTGTTCCGGTGATTGTGCTCGGTGAATTTTATTTCGGCATCCGCCAGTCACGCCATCGGAAGGCTTATGAAAAGTGGATCGAGGAGAATATGCCGCTGTGGAAGGTGCTCGATGTGACGCGCCGGACCGCGAAGTTCTACGGCGAAGTCCGCGCGGAGTTAAAGCAGGCCGGAACGCCCATCCCGGAAAACGATGTCTGGATCGCCTCACTGGCGCGAGAGCACGCTTTGCCGGTGCTCACGCGCGATGAGCATTTTGACCGGGTTGCGAAGCTGGCGGTCGTCAGTTGGTAGTCGTCGTTTGGAAGTTGCAGGTCGTTTTGCTTCGCGGATATGCAGGTGTCAGGCGGCGAAGCATGGAAGCTGCGAAGTCAGGCCCCCCGTTTCTCCTCGTTGCGCTCTGGAAGATGCCAATGTAAACTACTTAGCTTATGACCACGATTACCCTTGATTATCCTTTGACGAGTCTGCCTGGTCTGCCGGTGCAGGAAGGCCAGCGCTTTCAAGGTTATATCCGTGGCGGCAAACTCCATGTGACCATCCCCGCGACTGCATCCGAGGCTACATTGTCCGGCGACAAGCGCCTTGCAGCTGAACGTTTCGTGAGCAAGTGGGCTGGGAAAGGAAAGCTGCTTCCACAGAACGAAATGGAGGCCGATCCCAGGCTTGCCCACTTGACGGTGAAACATCTCCGATAGGCCGTGCGAGTTTTCTTCGACACCAACGTCCTTCTCGACGGCTACTATCAACGTCCCGGTGCGGCGGCGAGTGAAAAGGCATTGGTGCTCTGCAGTGGCGGCGCGCACGAGGGCTGGATCGCCTGGCACACATTGTCCAACGCCTTTTATCTGGTGAGAGGCCACTCCAAGTCCACACCAACGGCGATTCAATTCATTACCGATCTGCTGGCCTGGACAGAAGTATCAGCGACCACCAAGCCGGACGCCCTTGCCGCCGTCAGTTCCGGCATGGCCGACTTCGAAGATGCTCTCCAAGTCGCCGCCGCCATCGCCTGTGCTGCCGACATCATCCTCACCCGTAACACTGACGACTTCAAAGCATCCACCCTGCCCGTGATGACGCCGGAAGAGTTTCTCGAGGGGCCTGCCCTACACTCAGTGCAGGAAGTGAAATAAAAAATATCAAATGTATCAAGACGAGGACTGACCCTCTGCATAGATTGACACCCAGCAAAAATATTAACTACAGCACACATGAATGACGCAGAGGCTGGAGAATGGGAGGTGAAAATACGCGAAGGATTTGATGATCGCTCCATTGGGTTTGAGCAAAAATTCCCAACAGATCTCTTGAAACGATTTCTGTTGAGAAAAATTTCGGATCAAGATCAAAACCTAATGAGCGGGCGCCAAGCCCTAAATATCGCAGTTCAAGTGGAGATTGATAGACGCGGGAGGGGCATCGAGAGGGCGCAGGATGTTCGACATAGACTGATTCCGATATGGATTTCCGCTGCGTCTCTCGCCGTGGCCCTGTTGTTTGGGGCGCTTCAATGTCAAAAGCAATCTTCTCTAGAGCGTCGCGTCGATAATCTGGAGAAGATGAATGCCCCCAAATCAACTAAAACACCAAAGCAGAAATCGTGAAACACCGAAGTTGCTCTCTGTCTATGGAGAATAATGGTTCCACGTTCCGTTCCAGCCTGAATTCATTCCGCTGAAATGCTGTTCAACCATGAATATGGGCCGTGGTTTGCTGGATGATTTATTTGCTCGCCATTACGCTGACGGGCCTGGTGCCTTGGCCCGCTTTCGGCACAGGTTGTCTGAGTCGCAATTGGGCTTTGACGTTGAGAGCAGCATCCGTGAGCGCACAGCATGGCTGCCGCACGGATTTCATGGTGCGACGACGTCTCTCATCTATTACTATGTTTCTGGAACTCAGTTCGGCAGCGTCAAGAAGCTCCCGGCAGGGCCAGATGACACTACTGCACACGTTCACAACACTGATGGAATTGGATTGAATATGGGATGCCCAATCCGCCTTGCTCGGGCACTCGATGTGTTGTTTTCATTGAAGGCAGAAGACCGGGCCGAGCCGCTAGCATTGTTGAAAGCCCCCACGAACCACTTTGCATGCGTTGAGGAACTCTTGTGGCTGACTCTCTGGAATCAGATTACCGAGATCAGCCGAGGCGGTGAATTGACGCCTCGATTAACTGGCGACAATCCGACGAATGTGGACTGGTTTTTCTTTTTGGATGGAACACCGATCTATTTGGAAGTCAAATACCGCCCGAGTGATTGGCTGCGAGCGGCGGACGGAACCGCGCGAAAAGCACTCAAGAAATTATTTCAAGACATAGGCAAGAAATTCCCGACTGAGAAATCGTCATTTCGCAAATGCCTTGCTGCAATCACAGGTTTCGCGGAACCAGACCCTAATTTCTTAGCTCTTTGTGAATCGAAGCTGCTTACAACGGTTGGCCTCAATTGCATTCTGTATCGTTCGTTGTTGGGCCAAATCTACGTGTGCGGTTTGGACGGGGAGACGGTCGCTCAGATTTCTAGGCTCATCCGCTTCCCTAATGTAAATGAATATCCCTTCGGTTACCCGGTTCATGTCAATCGGGGATTACGACAGCAGCGGACGGTGCGCAGCGATCACAAAGCGCTTCAAGCACAAGGCAAAATGTTTTGCGCGATCGTTCCGACAGGCCAGCCCACTCCTTCGATTGAATTTGCGCTCCCAAATCATTCGAATCTTGTAGGCCGGAACAAGGATGGTGAGCCCGTTTTTGAAACCGTCCCGCCGTTTCTTGACTCTTCACTAAATTCGTGATCCGTAAACGAACGAACATGCGTGCAAGGATAGAAGATGAAGTTGCTATCTTTACTGTTTAGAATTGAGCAGTGTGCTCAGCGCATCTTTTGCAGGAGCGTAACCTTGATTGGCGGCTTTTGGATACCAGTCAAGTGCGTCGAATACATTTTTCTTCACACCGATACCATATTCGTAACAATAGCCCATAATAAACTGTGCTTGCGGCTCCCCTCGTAAGGCAGCTCTCTGAATCTCCGGCGTCATTTCAATTGAGATGAGTCCAAACTCGTCGGCACGCGCATCCCAATCGGGAGTAGGTGCCTTTGGTTTTGCTGAATCAGTGTCGACCCTTCTGTCGTATTGAGGACTTGGCGTGTAGTCAGATTGCACTTTGGAAGACTGTGGCGCATACGTTGAATTCCGCGACTTGGGTTGAGAATTAAAGAAAGATGCTACAAAGGCGAAGACGGCAGCATAGCCGACATATGTCAGGGCTTTAACAAGACTCGGATTCATTGCTGTCTTGGACGGCATTTGAGCGGTTCTCGTTGCCGGAGTGGTTCCCTGAGGTTGCTTGGTCTTCGATTGCGACTGTGGTTCACGACGGAGAGGTTCGGTTTTATGTGGAGATTGCGCG
>JAYVOH010000055.1:0-6252 GCA_043758025.1 Verrucomicrobiota bacterium | reverse complement strand
CTTGATCGTGTTCTCCAGCACGCGGAACCAGGCCAGCTCAAAGGAGATCGCTGCGAATCCGGCGACCGCGTATTGGATCATCCAAAGCGTGAACCCGCGCGTCCAGCGGAAGGGCGAGCTGGCGGAAGTTGTCGTATCGGCATCACCGGAGGATGCCGCGTCAGATCGGACTGCCTGGCGATAGAGTAGTGCACCGACTGCCGCACAAGTCAGGTTCAGCGCCGCACCAACGTAAGTCGCATGATGAAACCCCATCGTTGGCACCAGAAGCAATCCCGTGGCCAGCGCACCGGCCGCCGCGCCCAGTGTGTTCACAAAATAGAGCCGTCCAATGAAGCCGGCTTGAAGTTCCAATGACGGCAGTGTGATTGACTTGGCCAAAAGCGGAAGCGACAGGCCCATCAGAAACGTCGGCACGAAAAGCACCGCCAGCAGCACCACGCAAGTCTTCACCGGCTCCGTGGAATGCACCAGCCCGCTGGCGTAGAGACCGTCATACAAGATCGCCTTGCTGCACAATCCGAAGACCGCGATGCCCAACTCAGCCAGCACAAAATACCGCAACGGCTCCGGCGCACGCTGCCGGTCCGCCAGCGCGCCGCCCGCGAGGTAGCCGATGCCCAAACCCGCCATGAAAACCGCCACGATCAGACTGATGCTCGCCGAGCTGATGCCGGTGAAAAAGACCAGCCACCGCTGCCACACCACCTGATATAGCAGCGCCGCGAACCCCGAGAGAAAAAATACGAGCAGCGTCAGATTACAGCGAAGTGACGTGCGGGACGAGTCGGCGGGCATGTGTATTCGGAAAAAGATTAACTGCTATTTAAAAAACACTTGGAGGCGATCCGGTATTTCGCAAACAAATAAACCCCCGGCAGCTACTGTTGCAGGACTGACTCACCAACTATAGAGCATCGCGCAATTGCATGACAAGGAGACGGCACACTCTTGTGCCGTTTTCCGGACGGGACAAGAGTGTGCCGTCTCCTTGGGTGGGTGTCACCCAATTGCGCGAGACTCAATAAAACGAGTCTCAAGGTCGTTCTACTGCGTGAGCCTTGCTTCAATATCCTTCTCAATCGCCGCCCATAGTGCCTTCAGGCTGGCGGGGACGGATTGCTTGGAGGTGACGAGTTCTTCGGGGGTGAACTTCGTGCCTTTGGGCAGGGCTTTGCCGTAAAGGTAGTATTTGATCTTGGGCTCGGTTCCGCTGGGGCGCACGGCAAAGGCGCGACCGTCGGCGAGGAAGACCCAGAGCATTTTTTCCTTGGGGATGGGATCACCTTCTTCATCAAAGAGACCACCCTTGCTGTAATCTCTCAAGGAAGTGACGGCGCTGCCGTCGAAGGTGGTCGGCGGCTGGCTGACATAGGAGTCGGCCAACTTCTGAATCTGCGCGGCTCCGGCTGCGCCGTCGAAGGTTTTGCTCTGCCCGGCTTCCAAAAAGTAACCATAAGTGGCGTATATCTCATCCAATAAGTCGAGCAAGGTAATGCCGCGTGAAGCTGCGTAAGCTGCGACCTCGGCGAACATGACGACTGCTCCGTTGCCGTCCTTGTCGCGGGTGCTGTCGGTGCCGAGGTAGCCGTAACTCTCCTCGCCACCGAAGACGAAGAATTTGCTGTGTTGCAAACGCGCGACGCGGGTCTCGGTGTCGGTCATGTCGCGATACCTGGCGCGAATGTCGGCGGGCAGGGCTTGCTCATATTTCTCCAGCTTGGCGCTGATATATTTAAATCCAGTGAGCGTGTTGACCACGCCGATGCCGAAGCCTTGAGCAACGGCGGCCTGGAGTTCGGTGGTGACGAGGGTCTTGATGAAAACAGCGTGACTCTTGTTGCTCTCGTTGAGGATGCCGAGATCGAACATGGTCTGGATGCGATACCAGCCGATGAGAGCACCGGTCTGGTTCCCGGTGAGGAGCTGCATTTTGCCATCGCGTCCGCGCACACCCACGCCCATGCGGTCGCAGTCGGGGTCGGTGCCGATGACGATGTCGGCGTTTTCCTTGTCCGCTAATGCGACAGCCATCGCCAGGGCGGGCGCGTTTTCCGGGTTCGGTGAAGCGACCGTCGGGAATCGGCCATCAAAGATGTCTTGCTCGGGAACGGTGTGCAGATTAAATCCAAGCTTGCGCAAGATGCGCGGAACCAAAACGCCGCCTGCACCATGCAGTGCAGTGTAAACGATCTTCAAATTCCGCGCCTTCTCCAAGAGTTGCGGCTGAAGCATGAGGGACTCCACGCGCTTGAGGTAAATGGCATCCATTTCCTCGCCGAGTTTCGTCAAGGATCCGCGCTCGGCGGCGAGCAGGGGAGTGTAGGTTTCGCTTTTGATGGCGTTGACTTCGGTGATGATGCCCGTGGCGTGCGGCTCGACGATGCCCGCGCCGTCGGCGAAGTTGACTTTGTAGCCGTTGTCGTGCGCGGGATTGTGCGAGGCGGTGAGCATGACGCCCGCATCCGCCCTGAGTTGACGGACGGCAAAGGACATCTCCGGCGTGGCGCGCGGACCGTCGAAGATATAAACATCGCAACCGAGGTCAGTCGCAATCTCCGCGCACTTCACGGCGAACTCGGCGGAGAAATGCCGCGTGTCATGGGCGAAGACGATCTTGGGCTTGCCGCCAAGACCGGCGTTCTGGCGATACTTGATGCAATACGTCGCCAGCCCCTGTGTGGCACGGGAGACGTTGTATTCGTTCATGGAATTCGTGCCCACGCAGGCGAACTGCGGGCGTTCGTCCGCTGCGGCAGTGCCGCGCTCGGCTTTGGTGACCACCTTGCCGATGGTGCGTCCGCGCAAGCCACCGGTGCCGAATTTTACGATCGTAAAAAAGCGGTCATTCAACTCCGTCCACTGTCCGGTGGTGGCGAGTTCCTCAATGCTGGCGCGATAGACGGGATTAGTGCCGGAGGCAAGAAGGGCGTTGATGTTCTTCAGGCTCGAGTCGAGGAGTTTGCCTTCGGCGGTGGCTTGCTGGAGGAGGGGTTCGAGCGACATGGTAAGAAAGGATGAAGGATGAAGGATGAGGGATGAAGAAGATTATGAGGTGAGGAATTCTGTGATTGCGGCGGCGACTTCCTCGCGCTCAATGCTGGTGAGTTCCGGGAAGACAGGGATGCTGAGGACTTCACGCGCAAGCTGATGGGAGACTTCACAACCACCGCGTGAGGATTCAGGCAAAGCGGCAAAGCATTCCTGTTTGTCGAGTGTGAGCGGATAGTAAATTTCGCAGCCGATTTTTTTTGCGGAGAGATGATCGCGCAGGGCGTCGCGCTTTCCATCACCGAGAACACGCAGGGTAAATTGATTCCAGATGTGCGTGTTGCCTTCCGTGGTGGCGGGCAGGACAAGTCCGGGCAGGTTGGAGAGCGTCTGTGTGTAATAGGCGGCGTTCTCCTGGCGCTTACTATTATAAGAAGCGTAGTGCGGCAGTTTCACGCGAAGCAGTGCGGCCTGGAGCGCATCCAGCCGGAAGTTCCCGCCGATCATGGAATGATAATACTTTGGCTCCATGCCGTGATTGCGCATGGCACGGGCGCGAGCGGCGAGCGCGGGATCATTGGAGACGAGCAAGCCGCCGTCGCCCAGCCCGCCGAGATTTTTGCTGGGAAAAAAACTGTAGCAGCCGAAGTGCCCGATGGTGCCCACACCGCGCCCGCGCTGGCTGGCTCCGATGGCTTGGGCCGCGTCTTCAATGACATAAAGATTGTGCTCGCTGGCCAGAGCCATGATGGCGTCCATGTCGGCACATTGTCCGAAAAGATGAACCGGGATGATGGCTTTGGTTCGCGGAGTGATCTTTGCCCGGACGTCGGCGACATTGATATTGAAGTCATGCGCGCAGACATCCACGAAAACCGGCGTGGCTCCGACGCGCGAGACGCAGCCCGCCGTCGCAAAAAAAGTGAATGCAGGGCAGAGCACTTCATCGCCGGGGCCAATGTCCAGCGCCATGAGCGCGAGCAGAATGGCGTCAGTGCCCGATGAAATTCCGATGGAATGTTTTACACCTATGAGTTTCGCCGTCTCATCCTCCAGCGCCGTGATCTCCGGCCCCATGATGAAAACGCCGCTGCGAAAGACGCGCGCAAACGCCTCGGTGAACTCCGCCTCCAGCGGATGATTTTGTGCGTTGACGCTTAATAGTGGGACGGCCATGACTATAGTTGTGAAACACCGGATACCGCGCAGGGCAAGCTCAAAACGGCGACAGTCATGCGAACCTGGTTGCCTGCATTACGCAGGATTGCTCCGCATGTGCAGCTCGCTTTGCGCGAGTTTCAAGTCGGCATCGACCATGATTTTGACAAGCTCCTTGAACCTGACTTTCGGTTCCCAGCCGAGGATTTTATGTGCCTTGGCGGGATTGCCGATGAGCAGTTCGACCTCGGCAGGGCGTTCATAGCGCTGGTCGTGCTGGACGTGTTTTTCCCAGTCGAGTCCGAGCAAGCCGAATGTTTCTTCCACGAACTCGCGCACGCTGTGGGTCTCGTTCGTGGCGACCACATAATCGTCCGGCTTGTCCTGCTGAAGCATGAGCCACATCATGTCCACGTAGTCCTTGGCATAACCCCAGTCGCGTTTGGCATCGAGGTTGCCCAGGTAGAGTTTTTCCTGCAGGCCCATTTTGATGCGGGTGGCGGCCCGTGTGATTTTGCGGGTGACAAAAGTTTCTCCACGGCGCGGGGATTCGTGATTGAAAAGGATGCCGCTGCTTGCGTGAAGATTGTAACTCTCGCGATAGTTCACGGTCAGCCAATGGGCATAGACTTTGGCGCAAGCATAGGGCGAGCGCGGCCAGAAGGGGGTGTTCTCCGTCTGGGGAACTTCTTGGACCTTGCCGAACATTTCCGAGGATGACGCCTGATAGAAGCGTGACTTTTTGCTCAGGCCCGTTTCGCGAATGGCTTCAAGAATGCGCTGGGTGCCGAGGCCGACGATGTCGCCTGTGCTTTCCGGGATGTCGAAGGAGACCCGGACGTGGCTTTGGGCGCCGAGATTGTAAATTTCGTCGGGCTGGAGATCGTAGAGCAGTTTCACCAGGGCCACGGAATCCGTCAGGTCGCCATAGTGCAGAAACAGCCGCGTGTTATCGAAGTGCGGATCTGTGTAAATGTGGTCAATGCGTTGAGTATTGAAGGAAGAGGACCGGCGGATGATGCCGTGGACTTCGTAGCCTTTCTGCAAGAGAAGTTCCGCAAGATAGGATCCGTCCTGTCCGGTGATGCCGGTGATGAGTGCGCGTTTCATGGAAAAATTTGGGATGAAGAACTAGCATGGATCATTTGGCACTGCACGGATTAATTGCACTGCGGCACTTGACGGACATGGCGCAGACTCAGAAGTTGCCTGGATGTCCTTGTTGGCAAATGATTCACTTTCCTTGAAGAAACATCTTGCGCCCCCCTGAAAATCCGCCATTTTCTCCGCCCTCGCGCCGCTCTCCGGTGCCAGGCCACACACTTCTAATTGCAGCACGACATGAGCATCATCGCCAAGATCAACCAAGAGCAACTCAAGACTGACCTCCCCGATTTCCGGGCCGGAGACAGCGTAAAAGTCCACACCCGCGTGGTCGAAGGAGACAAGGAGCGTATCCAGATATTCGCAGGCATTGTCATCGCCCGCAAGAGTGCCGGCATGGACGCTGCTTTCACGGTCCGTAAAATTTCCTACGGTGAAGGTGTCGAACGTGTATTCCCTCTGCATTCACCCAGGATTTCCAAGATCGAAGTCACCAAGCGTGGCCGCGTCCGTCGTTCCCGTTTGCATTATTTGCGCAGTCGCATCGGCAAGAGCGCCATGACCGTGGACGAGTTGATTGTCATCAATCAGCCCCAGGCGGCTGGTTCGTGATTTGAGCGGGCACGGCCCGCGGAGGAATCCCGTGGAACATAAAACTTTGGTGGTTTGCGTTGGCTAACTGTCTCGATTTGAAACAATAGCGCTGGGAAAACGGGGGCAAGCTTCGACTCTTGGCAACACAACGACTACTTGAGACGGGGTGCCATGCACTCAAAATCCATCTCGCAACAAGCAGAGAATGCCATACGCAAAAGACGAATGCCAAACGTCAATGTTTTCCGTTCGCATTCGCGAACTCGAATCTGAGAACAAGAGATTACGGGAACAACTCGACTTCCTGCTAGTGTAGTGCGCGCTTATTGGTGTAACAATGGAGTTTTTGACGGACTCGGGTGACTTTGGCCAGGATGTCGGTGGCTTTGGCGGTCCACACCAAGG
>JAYVOH010000054.1:0-6328 GCA_043758025.1 Verrucomicrobiota bacterium | reverse complement strand
CCTTGGTGTGGACCGCCAAAGCCACCGACATCCTGGCCAAAGTCACCCGAGCCCGCCAAAAACTCCATTGTTACACCAATAAGCGCGCCCTACACTAGCAGAGAGCAGCCCGACAACATTCTCAAGGGCTAAAACCTTGGGCTTCTCTGGCATCTCGTCGAGCACTCGCAGCCATTCCCAGAATAATCCGCTTCGAGAAGCCGCAAGACCTCCCATTTTTCCGGCAAGTGAGAGATCCTGGCAGGGAAAGCTGGCCCAGACGATGTCTCCAGATGGCAGCGAAGCCCCGCTGACGTGCTCAATGGAGCCAAGGAGAAAATGATCATCGCCATGATTGGCTTTGTATATTGCGGCCTTCTTTGAGCAAATATCGTTCGACCAGACCGGCTTGCACGCATGTTTGGCACCTTCAGTGACAAGGCCACTGCCGGCGAAGAAGTCGATGAAAGTTGGCAACTCTGGATTCAAAGTGCGAATTGGATGCTTAAAATCTCAGGGCTCAAAATGGGACCATAATTGGGCTTGTTGGCACTCAGTATATGCATACATCATCCAGAGATATTTGCACGTCGCTTTGTGTTGGTCTACCACAATAGAAACTCAAAGCCACAAGTGTGCTGGTTCGAGCCTTTATGATACAGGCGTGTTTCCCGCATGAAGGTGACGATGATCCAGTCGCAAGGGAAGTTGATGGCGTAGCGATAGCCCTGATCCACTGCCGACATCTTCCGGCCTGCAAAAGGGCGGTCCAACGGATCGCGCGTGCCTTTGCCTTCCACCGCGACGATGAACTTCTTTTCTTCCGTGGTGAAGCGACCCAGCGCGGCGTCGGCGTATTCACCGTTGACCTCGACATGCGTTTCCCGCAGCAGGGTAAAGGCCTTTTCCGCGCCCATGGGACCGGTATAGCCGAGGACTTGGCCGAAGATGTCGCTGATGAAATCGGGCAGCAGTTGTTTTTCCGTGAGCTTGTCCGCCTCGCCGCTGGTAATCAGATCGGCCCAATGGATGAGCCGGGCTCGCGCGTTCTCGATGCCCGCTGGGAGCGTGAAGAACTGCGCCCGCTGGCGGACGAGTTCGGGACTGAAGATCGGCTTGGTTTCAACGGCCATCGGATGCGTCGGAGACTACGCAGAGTCCGGGGAACAGCAAGCGGGCTGGTTGGCTTTCCTTAATGAGGGACGGCATTCGCTTCGCGGCTGCGCAAAATGCGGTCCATGAGAATTAAGTGGTTTGTGACGACAAAAGTGTCGTCATTCCACGTCACTGAATTGCGAGACTCAACAGATCACAATTTCTCCGGCTTCTGGAGCAACTCAGCGATGCGCGCGAGGAGGCGACCTGCGCCGCCGCCATCGAGGATGCGGTGATCGAAACTGAGTGTCAGCTCGGCTTGGGTGATGGGGACGAAACAGTTCACTTCATTGCTCCAATGCGGGGCTTTGCGCCCTGCGCCCAAGCCGATGACGAGGTTCTGCTCCGGCAGGGGAATCGGTGTGGCCCAGACGATGCCGAAGGTGCCGAAGTTCGTCACGGTGGCGATGCCGGGACGGTTCATATCTTGGGGCAGACGGCGCGCGCGGGCCTGTTCAACGAGTTTGTTATAAGTGTCCACCAAGGTTGCCAGTGGTTTCTTTTCCACTTCGCGAATGACGGGGACCATGACGCCGTCATCCACTTCGACGGCGAAACCAATGTCAATGGCGCGCGGATGAACGATGCGGTTACCGATAAGCCGGCCCGCGACGGCGGTGTTTTCGCTCAGAGCCAGAGCTAGCGCGCGAATGACATAGAGGGCGGGGCCGGGTTTTGGGTTGGTCTTTTTGCGATGTGCCAGCATGGTATCCAGAACCACGTTCACGCCCACCGTGGCCAGCGGGCGGCTCCAGCTTCGGCGCATGGAATCGGCCACGGCGATGCGCATGGGCGAGGCTTTCGTCATGCGGTGCTCATCGAGCTTGCGGAGAAACAGTTCAAAGTCCTCGACGGTGACGCGACCGCCCGCACCGGTGCCGGGAACGGCGGCGAGGTCGGCGGCGTTGAGTCCGAGTTCATTCATTCTGGCCCTCATGCGCGGCGAGATATAATGAGCACCTGCGGCACCTGCGGGCACGGGCAGACCACTTACCAACGGTTCAACCATGGGCTGATGCTCATGAATGGAATCGGCATCGCTGATCTGGAAATGGACATTGCTCGTGTCCTTTGATCCGTTGGAAGCAACTGGGGCCGATGCCGTTGGTGCTGTATTCAGATTCAGTCCGAGGCTTTTGGCGTCTGCGGCACTGATGGTCAGTGAACCAAGCGCGGCTCCGACGGCATAACTGGTGTTGGGCTTGGCGACTATCTCGCTGACGTTACCCGCACAAGAAGCGGTGACGGTCATGACGGCCTTGTTGGTCTCGACTTCAAAAATTTCCTGGCCGGCCGTCACGGCAGCACCGGGTTCGATGAGCACGCGGATGATGGTGGCCTCGGCAATGGACTCGCCGAGCTGGGGCATCAAGATGGGAATGACATGCATGAATAACAAAGTGGTGTGGAAATGGTTTTAGAATCTCAGGAGCCGTCGCAGTTCCGTCCCGATGCTTGCAGCAGTGGGGCGATGGGCGCGCCAGAGGTTGGGGTGATAGGGAATGGGCGTGTCCTTGGAGTTGAGACGCTGTGGCGGGGCGTCGAGTAAATGCCAGCCGTCGGCGCAGACTCGCGCGATGACTTCGGCGGTGACTCCGCCCCAGGGGAAACTTTCGCCCACGCAAAGCAGCCGGCCCGTGCGGGCCACGGACGCGAGGATCGTCTCTGCATCCAGCGGCTTCACACTGCGCAAGTCCACGACTTCGATTTGATAACCCTCAACGACGAGCTCTTCCGCCGCACGGATGCATTCGTGTAACATGGCCGAGTAAGTAACTACCGTCGCATGAACGCCGGGGCGCGCGATGCGGGCTTTGCCGAGAGGCAAGGTTTCGTCCGGGAGCGAATCGGCCTTGAGATGGTAATAGAGAAACTTATGCTCGCAGAAGATGACGGGATCATCCAGCGAGACGGCGTGCAAGAGCATATGATAAGCATCCTCCACCGTGGCCGGAGTCATGATAACCAGACCGGGGTAATGTGCATAGACGCTTTCCATGCTCTGGCTGTGGAACGGTCCGCTGCCCGCAGTGCCACCGCTGGGCAGACGAATGACGATGGGACAGGGGACGTTGGTGCGCCAGTAATGCGTAGCCGCCTGGTTCACGATCTGGTTGAAACCGCAGGTGCTGAAGTCGGCGAACTGCATCTCCACGATGGGTCTCGCGCCTTCAATCGCCGCTCCCACGGCCATGCCGACCATCGCGTCCTCGCTGATGGGAGCATCGATGACGCGACCGGGAAATTCATTGAACAGATTTTTCGTGGCTTTGAATGCGCCGCCGAATTTTCCGATGTCCTGTCCGTATAGGAAAACATTAGGATCACGACGCAGCGCTTCGTATTGCGCTTCGCGGATGGCATCAAGGTAAGTTAGGGACATGGAAAGTGAAAAGGGATAAGTAGTAAGAGATAGGAGTTAAACTGGGATCTGGCTGAAATATGCCCTTTTAACTTATCCCTTTTCACTACATTTCACCAAACCTGCCAGCCCTCGGCGAGCTCCGGTGTGGCGAAGGGAGACCAGACTTCCTTATAGGGATCGGGCGCAGGTTCGTGGGCGGTCTGGGAAAAGGCATGGTCGATTTCCTGCAGCACTTCGGCGCGCAGCAGGGCGAGGTCGGACACATTAAGCCAGCCGTGGGTGCGGATGATTTGTTCGGCGTGAACGAGACAGTCGCGCCCGGCTTCCGTCTGCCGCATCGCAGGTGGAATGTATGAGGCATCATCATGTTCACCGTGTCCGCCCAGCCGGAGGAGATTGCCCACGATCATTTGCGGGCCGTGCCCCTCCCGCGCGCGTTGCACGGCCGTTTGAAAAACTTCGAGGCAGGCGGTGAGGTCGGTGCCATCTACAGTGTATCCTTCCATGCCGTAGCCCTTGGCGCGCTCCATCAGATTGTCACACGCAAATTGCCGGGCGGTGGGCGTGGAATACGCGAACTGGTTGTTGGCGATGGCCACGACCAGCGGGAGTTTTTCCACCGCCGCCATGTTCATGCCTTCATGAAATGCGCCGGTGGAGGTGCCACCATCGCCGATGCACGTTGCGCCCACGCTGTCGCCCAAGCGACCTTGCAAACGCCGCGCGAGCAACATGCCGCTGACCACGCTGATGAGACTGCCAAGGTGCGAGATCATCGCGGGAATTCCATCTTTGGGCCGCCCGCGATGGATGTTTCCGTCACGACCGCGCATGGGCCCGAGCGCGGAACCCAGATACGTGCGCGTGGTGTCCAGAATCGGTTCACCGAAGGCTAAGCGACCAGATTGATCACGTATCAGAGGCCCATAAACATCGCGGCCTTTTTTCAGAAATATGGCCAGTGAAACGCTGAACGCCTCCTGACCTTTGCCCAGGTAAACTCCACCGACGATCTTGCCCCCGGCGCGGTAAAGCGCTCCCAGCCGCTCCTCCAAAAGTCGCCCGGCGAGCATGTGCCGATAGGCGCGCAGATGGTGGTCGCGCATTTGGTCAGCGACACTGGCTGGTTTTTGGGTGGTGATTGCTGGGGCGGACACAGCGAAGTAGATGCGACTTTGCACGTCATCAGGGGCTTTGGAAAGCGAATTTTTGCCAGCAAGCGGTGGCGGAACAGGCAGAAAATTGATGGGTTGCTGGCAAGACGGGAGCGAGTGTGTGTCGCAGGCCTTTCACTGATCCAATAGCGGTTACTGCATGTTCCTCGGTGCCTGGCCGGTTTCCCAATAGCTTTTGATGATGAGCAGCGGGTTGACGAACTCATCCTTGGGAAACATGTCCGAGTTATAGCTCACCGGAGACTTGAGAGTTCCTTCCTGCACGGTTTTTGGTTTCAGAAGGCCTCCTTTAATGACCGCTTCCATCGTGATTCCAGCCTTGGCGAGCCGGGCTTTGGTGAAGGCATCTTCCAGCCGGGGCGCAATTTTGGCATCGTCCAGCACCAGCTTTTTGTTGGAACCAATGAGAATGTATTTCCCCGAAACATAAACATATGGAAAAACAGCGCAAAAAGTCTCACGCACCCTGGATGACGGGGGATCCCAAGAGACGGCGAGACCATCCGGTTTCAGGCGCGACTTGAGAAGCTGAAAATACTCAATCGAATAAAGATTCCCCGCGAAGCCTCGGTTTGGATACGGAGGATCAGCCTCGATCAAATCGTAGAGACGGCTTTCGTTTTGCAATGCTTCGCGGCCATCTTGAAAACGAAACTCCGTGCGTGGATCGTCCAGCAGCGCGGGAACGGCCAAGTCTTTCATCGCCGTTCCATAGTCGCGCAGGACGCCGGGTTCGTTCGTCATCACTTCAAAGCAAGTCAGGCTCGTGGTTTCGCTGCGGCAGCCGATGCCAAAAAGTGTGCCGCCGGAGCCGAGACCGATCACGGCCACTTCCTGCGGGTTAGGATGCAGCAGGGACGGGATAACGCCGAGACGGACATGAATAAGATCTTCCTCGTAAGGAATACGGCTTTGTCCCATGCCGTTGCAGTAAGAAACGGCGGTCGGTTCGCCTTCGCGCCTGAGCTTGATCATGGAAATGCCCGTGGCGTTTTCATTGAAGAAATGCTCTGAAGGCCGGCGCATCCCACCGAGCACGGTCCAGAAGCGGTCGTTCCAGGGAATGCGAACCAACGCCGTCACCAGAAGGCCGACGAGAACAGGAATTGCGATCCATCGCCTCGGCAAACGCAAACCCAGCAATATGGCATAAACTATCCCCAAGGCGGCCACACCTTGAAACAGTCCCGCCGTGCCCAGCCAATCAAAGCCCACAAAGGGCGCAATCCAGGTGGCGGCAACGCAACCAAGGATGTTCGCAAACTGGAGCCAGCCCACTTTTCGCCCCAGTTCCTCCTGGCTGTCCTGCACAAGGTGTTGGGACAGGGTGAAGCTCATTCCCATGAGAAATGTGGGCACGGCCATGAGAAAGATCGGAATCAGGCCGTATGTGGCCAGGACAATATTGAAATCCCATGTTGGATTATACTTTCGGAAGTAATCGGAAAGATAGAGCAGCGAACCTCGATTTTTCAACGCATGAAACAACAGCGCCACCGAGCCCGCTGCCCACAAATAAAGCATATATTGGGTGAACAGGAAAACCCGCGCCCGCGCCTCGTGCTTCAGCGCGGCGAAGCGTCCGGCAAACTTGGTGCCCAGCGCTAGAAACAGCAGGTAAATCGCCAGCAAAATGGAAAAGGTCTGAGAGAGA
>JAYVOH010000053.1:0-6385 GCA_043758025.1 Verrucomicrobiota bacterium | reverse complement strand
CAATGGAAAAATTAGCGAAAAGTCGCGAGCAGGCTTTGGAGAAGGAGATACAAGACTACCTCAAACCCCACGTGGCAAAAATGCGCAAACGCCAGGAGGTGATGTTGAAGAGCGAGGCCGAAGACTTGAAAAAGGTTGCAGAGATGAACGAGGAGCGGGCAGGGAAAGTGATTGAAATGGCACTGGTGGCGGCCAGGCGCAATGCTGATGCCATTGAGAAGAGATGGGCGGGGGAAATGCGAGGCTTAACCGATGAGGCGCGCATGCAGTTCACCATGAACAGAGACGAGTCGCCATTCATGAACGAGGACGAAGATGCGCCGCTGGCGATGGAAGTATGGAAAAAAGAGTTGATCGAATTTCTATCTCAGGACGAACAGCGGCGCTGGGCCGTAGTCTCTGCATCGCGCAAAAAACGGCAGAGCAGGGCCCTGGCTGCATTGGTGGTATCGGAAATTGATTCCAAGGTGTTTTTGACGGTGGCACAGCGGGATAAGCTGGAGCCATTGGCTGAAATGGCCATAACGCCCAAGACCAAGAGTGAATGGGATAACTTTTCGTTCGAAGGGAACGACTTTCTCAATTTGCTTCAGGACAAGATCAAGCTTGTCATTGATGAAAAACAGCTGCGACATTTAAAAAATCAGAACGAAAACGAGGTCGCTGATGGCAAAACTGTGGAAAGCAGGAGCAAGAAAAAAAAGGTCTGCAGCGTGGGTGACACTGATCTGGATGTGGAGGACATTCTATCCGCTTTCTTTCATGCTCACGATGCGGAGCAGCGCAACCGCCTGGCGGATGGGATGCTCGCAAAGCTCGAAAGCATCCAGCGGGTGGTCAAACTTTCCGAAGAAAGCTCCCGGCGCCTGGAGATGGCAACCCGAGGGGCGGCGGAACATGCGCTTGATCTTTGGCGCCCGAATTGTGAACAATGGGTGCGCAACAGCATGAAAAACGTCAGCGCGAAGACGCTCAAACAACGGCTCGAAACATTCAACATTGAAGGCTCCTTCGACAACCAGATCTCACCCTTTGAACAGCCGATCTGGATCAACACCGTGGCGGATGTGCTAACAGAAGCGCAAATGGAATCGTTGGCGAACGATGTGGTTGGTCGGAAGAACTACCGCAATCGCGCCAGGGTGCTGATAATCCTTGAAGAGTTGAACTGGACATATCACCTGAGCCTTGAGCAGCTTGACAAATTGGAGCCGCTTCTGCATCAAGTCGTGGTGGAATACGTCTGGGATATCATTCAGATGATAGGCTCCGATAGTGGTGCGCCCCGTCAAATGTCCGTCTTCCTGGCTGGTGTTCCTGTGGACAAGACCAGAAGCATCCTGACGCCCGAACAGTTTGAGCAATGGAAAATATCTGATAAGGATTTGTGGAAAAACACCAAGAACAATCACGACCAAAGGTTAAAAAGAAATGGGTCACGAAATGCCAGCAGATCGAAATAACATGAAAAGAATGACTCCTCTGTTTTCACTGATCATGCGCTGGCGGAAGGCCGCGCTTCTTGTCTTGCTGTCCTTCACCCACTCCGGTTTCTCGCAAGATTCCAGCATCCGGTTTGGAGGCCAGCTTCCTCCGGAGGTGGACACGATATATGAGCGCGGCCTGGCCTGGATGGCCTCGAAGCAAACGGACAAGGGCGACTGGCAGGACGGATATCAAGGCGCAGGAGTAAACGGCATTTGTCTCATGGCCTTCCTGGCATGTGGCGAAGATCCGAACTACGGACGCTATGCCCCCAACATCCGCCGCGCCATTCGTGCCATAATTGAGGCGCAGGAGCCGAAGACAGGTTATCTGCCCGACAGCATGTATAACCATGGGTTCGCCATGCTCGCCCTCTCGGAAGCCTATGGTGTGGTGGATGAATCGCTGCTCTGGCAGGGTGCTGCAGGAGAACAAAAACGAAGCATCGCCCAGGCTCTGGAACTTGGCATCAAGCTGGCGGTCAGCGCGCAGAAAAACAATCAGTTCGGCGGCTGGCGATATTCGCCCACAGCGACCGATGCCGACACATCCGTGACCGGCGCGGTGTTGATGGGCTTGCTGGCAGCCAGAAACGCAGGGATGAATGTCCCGGATGATACGGTCAAAAAGGCGCTTGATTACATGGCTCGCAGCACGGGCACGGACGGCTCGGTGGCCTATTCAGGCGGCATGGGCGGGATGGGGGAAAGCATGAACCGCTCCGCCATTGCAACGCTGGTGTTTTCCGTCGGCAGACACAAGGACTGGGATCAGTATAAAGCCACACTCAAGCATATCGCCGGCCAGCTGGAGCATCGCGAAGCCGGTTCGTATGCGGAATATTTCCGCTATTACATGGCGCAGGCATTGTTCCAGGGGGATGTGGATGCATGGAAAAAATGGAATGCGGCCAAGATCCGGGAATTGCAACAAATCCAACGGCCCGATGGCAGCTTTCAAAGCGGGGCTTATGGCACCGGCATGTCGTTGCTGGCACTCGCATTGAATTATAAATTCCTCCCGATCTATGAACGCTAATATAAATCCGGTAAATGATCGACTGATAAAGCCCCTTGTGCTCGTGGCGGTGCTGATCCTCATCGGCGCTGAAAGTTCACAGTCACAGATCGTGGTCAGACCGAAGGTCAATGCCGTGGCCCCGCGTGTTGTCAACGGCCAACCCGCCCCGGTCAATGCCGCGCCGTCTGCGCCCGTGTTAAAATGGACCAACGGTGAGTCCATTGAAGGAGAGATTGTCGGGGCCACCGCCACTGAATTAAGCTGGGAAACGCCGGCTTTCTCGGATCCGCTGCTTCTTGGTCTTTCCTATCTTCACTCCATGGAATTTCCCCAGCAGGACAAGGAGCCGGGGGAGCCGTTCATGGTCACGATGCGCAATGGAGACCGCCTTTACGGCAAGCTTGCGGCCCTTGATGAAAAAAGCATTACCATCAGCAGCGATTGTCATGGGGAGAGTGTTCTACTGCATTCGGAAGTTGCCAGCCTCCGACGGATGAGTGGGAAGAGTCTGCTTTATTCGGGTCCTGCTCCCGGGGCACCATGGCGCGCGATCAATGATCGTTACGATGGTTCCACCTACAAACGTCCGCTCTGGAAGTCGGGCGAAGGGGGACGGCCCGTGCTCGGAACGTGGAACGGCGTTAACTTCCTGCCGCTGGCCCTGCCTGAGATGGTGGAGGTCGCATTTCACCTTCGCTCCACGGCGCTTCCGCAGTTTCGCGCCTATTTGAACTCGAACTTCGGTGCCAGTCCGTCCATTGAAACATGGGACGATTTGTTGGTGCTGGTTCATGACGGTCACTATGCGTTGCTGCGCAAAATGGAACCCGGTGAGCGCGAAGTGAATCTGCGCATCTGCTGGAATCAAAAGGAAAAGCGCTGCGCAGTTTTCACCATGGAAGGTGAGATGATTGCTGAATTGGTAACCAAGGAGGCTGCCGTTTCAGAGAAGCCCTCAACCACCCCTATGGATGGAGATGATCCATTCGAAGGTAGGCGGGGCATGGCGCGTCCTCAAGGCAAGCCGGAATCCGGCTTTTGTCTGCACAACACCGGAATCAATCTGATGCTGGAAAATCTGCATGTGAAAGAATGGAACGGGCAGCCTCCGCCAAAATTAAAGCTGGACCAGTCGCGTCTCGAACTCGCTGCGGGTGGAGTTGCCGTCGGGAAAGTGGTCCAGGCAACAGCTGAGACTGTGATTGTGCAAAGTCCGGATGGTTCGCAAAAAAACTTTCCGCTGGAAAGTGTCGAAGCCGTGGTGCTTGCCAGTGAACCCATCCAATCCAGAAGAACCGGCACGGAACTTTTGTTCGCGGATGGAGCATTCCTCAGCGGGAAGTTGCTGGAGATCAAGAACGGCATGGCCAGCATTCAGAGCAGTTTTAGCGCAAATCCGATCCAGTCAAAGATTGCCAGCCTCAAGCAAGTCAGGCTGCGGGTGCCCAAGGCTGCCGGTGATCCTCCCGTTGAGCCATCGCTGACGGAACTGGACCAGTTGGTGATGGGAAAAAACTCACTGCATGGAGTCCCGGTTGGAAGTGGTGACGCGTTGCTGCGCTGGATGCCCGTAGGAGGAGTGCGCCCCGTTCCGCTCGCCGGTGGCACCGAGGCCGAGATGATCTGTGGCACCAAGCCTGGATCGCCCGTCAAGAAGGCGGATTCTTTGTTTTTTCTGACCAACGGAGATATTCTTCCCGGCGAGTTCATAGGCATGGATGAAACCTTTGTCGATCTGCACACTGTCATTTCCGCCGTCAAGCGCCTGCCATCGGTGAATTTGCAAGCCATCCAGTTCTCAGGTCCGGAATACAATCCGGACGGGTTCAAAGATCCAGGCTGGCGCGAAATCAAGGGCGGTGCCAACAGCGTGATCCCCAAGGACAATGCCGTCACCATCAAGGGCGGTGGAGCATTTGGACATCCATCCGTGCTTCAGGCCGATGAATTGAAATTTAATTTCCAGGCCAAGGATGGTTACGGCGCGATGCGGGTGAGATTTTTTGTCAATGACATCAAGTCCGCTGCAAAATCGATTTCACTGTTGCTGATGAATTCGGGGAACGAAATTTACTGCGGGCAGGAAACTGCTGACGGTCAGTTTCAGCAGCGGGCCCAGTTTGCCCTCCCGAGCAGCAAGCCGGCGCAAATCAAGATTGCTTTGAACGAGAACAATATTGAAATCTTCGTCAATGATGTTTCGATCCATAAAATGCCCGCCCTGCCAATGAAACGGGAAGGGCTGGGCCTGGTCTTCGAAGCGGCCGACGTCTGGGGCAATGGCGAGCGCGATATCACGCTATCCAATTTTACTGCCAACATAAATCTGGAGCGCGGCTGGTTCCCGGCCATTGATGCCGAGGCCCGTGCCAAGGCTTTACTGGTTCCCCGATTCCGTCGTGAAGACTTGCCGAGCCATATTCTTGTGGCTGCCAATGGCGATCTTCTTCGCGGTCACATAGAGGCTGTCAGTTCCCATCAAATCCGGGTTCGCTCCGGCTTGGAGACCGTCAATATCCCAAGGAATCGTGTCTCTGCCGCCATCTGGTTGCTGCCACCCAACAAGGATGCGACGGATCAAATTGTGCCAAAGAAAGAGGAAGAAAAAACTGCGGCCAATCAACTGGTGCAGCGAGGCGGGGGAATGGTGATTGGCGGCGGCGGGGTAGTCAGGATTCAAGTGAATGGCGGCGGCGTTCTCAATTTTAATGGTGCCGCGCAGGGTATTGGCGGCCTGGAGATCGAAGAAGGTGACATCATTCCTGGTCCTGACGGAAATATTGCTCCGGGTAATGCTGCTCCAGCCGTTGCAGGTTCAAATGATAAACCCACTGCAGTGAATTCCGCGGAAATTTCACCAGGGTTCACTCCGACCCATTGGTTCCAATTGCGTGATGGCGGGCGCATTGCCCTCGCCGTGGAAAGATTTGACAGCGACCGGTTGACCGGGCACTCCCCGCTGTTCGGGACTTGTGTGATTCCAATGGATCGAATTCATATCATGCGTTTCAAGAATCCCGGCATCACCCCGGCCATGGTCGCCTATAGAGGCTGGCGCTTGCAACACGCTCCGGAGCCTGTCCTGCCGGAGACTGGTGGACAAAGCTCCCCCACGCTCGGCAAGGAGATCAAAGATTTCCGGCTGCCCTTGCTCGGTGGCGGTGATTTTATTTACGGCAATGAAAAAGGCAAGGTCATCGTGCTCGATTTCTGGGCCACTTGGTGCGGTCCCTGTGTGCAGTCACTGCCGGGATTAATCGAGGCCATGAAGCCCCTTGATGCCAAGCGCGTGAAATTCATCGGCGTCAACCAGGGCGAGGAAGCCGCCCAGGTGAAGCGTTTCCTCGAGCAACGCGGATGGAAGTTCACCGTCGCACTCGATGCCACCCAATCGGTAGCCCAACAATTTGGCGTCACGGGAATTCCTCACACTGTGATCATCGGCCCTGATGGCAAGGTGGCTTGGGTCAACACCGGGTATCGTCCCGGTGCCGAGAAAGACGCCGTCACTGCGGTGAACAAACTCTTGGAAGCTGCGCCCCCCAAATGAGCGACTAGGGTGGACAAATAGGGAAAGGATGTTTTTCATCCTGCATCATCGATCCTACATCCCTGATACCCGCTCTGTAAAACGCCGCATTTCCATTTTCTTACACCAACGAGACCCCGCCTTGATTACGCAATTCTTAATTTCCCGAAATGAATAAGTCCTGCGATTGTAGTTGCCGCCCGCGTGCTCCCCGGGGCATAGCGCTGATTTTTGTTTTGGGAGCGGTGGCACTGCTCATGGTTCTGGTGCTCACGCTCCTGAGTTTAAGTCGCACGGAGATGCGTTCGGCAACCGCCTTCAGCCAGATAGCCGGAGTGCGCAGTCTTTCAG
>JAYVOH010000052.1:0-6426 GCA_043758025.1 Verrucomicrobiota bacterium | reverse complement strand
CAAAGTAAAAAGGTTGTTCTGATCCATCCCCCTGCATACCATCCTGCTCCCCTCGATGCCCACCCAATTCAGCGAAGACCCGCAAATTTAGTGTAGGCTTCCCGGCGTTTCATTTTTATATATGGCGATGTTCGTTGTAAAAGTTCTAACCATTCTTTCATGCATGGGATTTTCCTGCTTGATGATGTCCTCACTGGCCATGGGTGCCGAAGCTCCCAATTTTGCGCGTGAAGTTCGCCCGATTCTGTCCACTTATTGTTTCAAGTGCCACGGGCAGGATGAGGACGCGCGCAAGGCCAAACTCCGCCTGGATGTTCGGGAGGTGGCCACGAAACCCGCCAAGTCGGGCGCGCTGGCGATCATCCCCGGCAAAGTGGACGAGAGCGAGGCCATCAAACGGATTTTTAGTTCTGACCCGGATGAGGTGATGCCCCCGCCATCAGCGAAGCATCCCTTGTCGCCGGTGCAGCAGGATATTTTGCAAAGGTGGGTGGCTGGTGGAGCTGTTTATCAAGATCACTGGGCGTTCGTGGCACCAAAGACTGTGACAGCTCCGGTGGTGAAAAATGAAGCCTGGCCGCGCAACGAAATCGATCGCTTCATTCTTGCCCGACTTGAGTCTGAAGGCCTGAAACCTTCTTCTGAAGCAGATCGTGCCGCGCTGATCAGGCGCGTGTCTCTGGATCTTATTGGATTGCCGCCCAGCGTGGAAGAGGCCGATGCCTTTATCAATGACGCATCACCAAATGCCTACGAGACTTTGGTGGATCGCTTGCTGGCGTCACCCCAATACGGCGAACGCTGGGCGCGGCGCTGGCTGGATCTGGCGCGCTATGCGGACACCAACGGCTACGAGAAAGATCGCACGCGCTCCATGTGGCCCTGGCGGGACTGGGTGGTGCGCGCGCTCAATGCGGATATGCCTTTCGATCAGTTCACCATCCAACAACTGGCCGGCGACATGTTGCCGTCGCCTACGGAAGATCAGTTGGTCGCCACCGGATTTCATCGCAACACGATGCTCAATGAGGAAGGCGGTATTGATCCGCTGGAGTTTCGTTTTCGCGCCATGACGGATCGCGTGGCCACCACCGGCACCACCTGGCTGGCGCTGACCACCGGTTGTGCGCAATGCCACACGCACAAATACGATCCCATCCTGCACACGGAATATTACCAACTCATGGCCTTCCTCAACAATGCGGACGAGCCTTATCACTACCTGCCAAGCGGCGAAACCGCCGGGCAACGCAAGCAAAAGGAAGCGGAGGCGGATCGCCTCGAAGCTTCGCTGCCGAACCACTGGCCGGTCTCCAAACCCGATGCAAACTGGCTGCCAATCCATCCCACCAGCCTCATCACAGCGAGTGGGGAGCAAGCCAAATTTCTTCCGGACGATTCCGCGCTCTTCGCCCCTCCAGGTCCCGAAAAGGAAACCATCACGCTAGTGATTGATTCTAAATTCCCGAGTATTGATCAAATAAAACTCGAAGCCTTCACCGACCCCTCGCTCCCATCTAACGGGCCTGGTCGCGTGGCTCATGGAAATTTCGTTCTCACTGAAATCAGAATCACGGCCAAGCCACTCGATGGCTCCGCACCGGCTGCTGATGTAAAAATTATCAGCGCTGAAGCAAATGCGAACCAGGTTGATTACCCGGTCGCCAATGCCATTGACGGTAATGAATCCACCGGTTGGGCCGTGCAGGAAGCCGGCAAAAATTTGCACGATACGAAGACCGCTGTCTTTCATTTCGAAAAGCCTCTCACTCATCCTTCCGGCACCAGCTTCACGATCACGTTGTCCGAACAATACGGCACCAATCACACCATGGGCCGCATTCGCCTCAGCCTGCCGCAAACAACAGGATCGAATGTTGTCAAACAAAGTGAATCAGAACTCAATGCTTCGCTCTTGGATCAATCTTATCAGGCATGGCTCAAGGCGTCCCGCATCAAGGCCGCATTCTGGCGCGCGCCGAAACCCGCCGATATGAAAACCAATTCCCCGACGCTGACCTGGCAGTCGGACGAGAGCATTCTCGCCAGCGGGGATACGACCAAAGAGGATCATTACGAACTGCGATACGCCACTCTGCCCGCCGGTCTGACCGCGCTCAAACTCGAAGCCCTGCCACACCCCAGCCTGCCGGACAATGGCCCCGGGATGGCTTATTATGAGGGGCCGCGTGGAGAGTTTTTTATCGGCGATTTGTCAGTCATGGCCGGGGAGCAAAAGAGCAAGGTGGCGGCGTCATCAGCCACTGCCGGTAATGCCGCACTGATGGGAGACGCGGACTTGCAGTCAGGCTGGGGCGGCAGTGGCCAGTCAGGGCAAAGTTCCACCGCTGTTCTCGTGTTTGAAAAACCTTGGTCGGGCGGAGACATGGTGATCAAATTTCAATCCGGCCGTCACTACTCGGCATCCTTGGGGCACTTCCGAATTTCCTTCGCCAGCAAACTTTCCGGCATGGAGGCTTTGGTCCTGAATTCGGAAATGGAAAAGTTTCTGCTGTCTCCAACGTTAACGGCAGATCAGGAAAAACAACTTCGCTCCGCCTTTCTGATGGCTGCACCCCAGCTGGCTGAACATGTGAAAAAAATTCGAGCACTGCGCACTCCGCCGCGCGGCCAGGAAACGCTGGTCATGCGCGAGCGTCCCACCAGCCAGCCGCGCATCACTCATTTGCATCATCGCGGCGAATACTTGCAGCCAGAGAAAGTGGTCACGGCGGAGTTTCCGGCTTTTCTTCCAAGTCTGCCCAAGGACATGCCCCGCAATCGCCTGACATTTGCCAAGTGGCTGGTGGCACCCGGAAATCCGCTCACTGCCCGGGTGACGGTGAATCGCGCCTGGGCTGCGTTCTTTGGCGCAGGCTTGGTGCGAACGTTGGGGGACTTTGGATTTCAAGGCGAACTGCCCTCGCATGCCCAACTGCTGGACTGGCTGGCGCTGCATTTTCAAAAGCAGGGCTGGTCCATGAAAAAACTCCATCGCATGTTAGTGCTCAGCGCCACCTATCGCCAGCAATCGCAGGTCACTCCAGAGTTGCAGGCACGCGATCCGCAGAATCGATTGCTCGCACGCGGGCCTCGATTCCGGGTCGAGGCGGAAATGGTGCGGGATATTTCTCTTAGGGCGAGCGGCTTGCTTTCACCGAAAATGTTTGGCCCACCCGTCCACCCGCCACAGCCTGCGAGCGTCATGGAGGCAGCTTATGGAGGCGCGACCTGGAATGTCAGCAAAGGTGAGGACCGTTACCGACGAGCGCTTTATACTTTTATGAAGCGCAGCGCGCCCTTCGCCGCCACCAGCACTTTCGATGCTCCGAGCGGAGAGGCTTGCGTCGCGCGCCGCGACCTTTCCAATTCGCCGTTGCAATCGCTCACTCTGCTCAATGATGAAGCATTTGTCGAAACTGCCCAAGCGCTTGCCCAACGTGCCATGGAGCTACCGGGCGATGATCACGCTCGCCTCACGCTTTTGTTCCGTCGCTGTCTCACGCGTTTCCCGCGCGATTCCGAGCAAAGCAAATTGCTGGCCTTGCTCGCAGAGTCCCGGCAGCGTTTGGCTGCTGGCGAACTCGTCGCCGCCGACATTGCAACCCCCGGTCAGGGTTCTCCAGTAGAACGAGCCGCCTGGACTGTGATCGCGCGCGCATTGCTCAACCTCGACGAAACCATCACCAAATCATGAACTGCCATTCTCATCTCCTTCATCAACGCGGCGATGACCTCAGCCGTCGCTGGTTTCTTAAAGAATGTGGTATCGGGATCGGTAAACTCGGGCTGGCGAGCCTGCTGGGAAGTCGAGCCATGGCCAGTGACGCATTTGCGCCAAGGCCCGCCCATTTCAACGGCAAAGCCAAGGCGGTCATTCATCTCTTCATGGCCGGTGCGCCTTCGCACCTGGAACTTTTCGACTACAAACCCGAACTGGTGAAATTCGATGGGAAACCGTTGCCGCCTTCCGTCATCGGCGGTCAGCGCTACGCGTTCATCCGGCCAGATGCCAACGTCATGGCCCCGCAATTCAAGTTCGCCCGTCACGGTCAGTGCGGCATGGAACTCGGCGAAACTTTGCCTCACTTGGCCAAGGTGGCTGATGACATCGCCCTCATTCGTTCCGTCCACACGGATCAATTCAATCATGCTCCTGCGCAGATATTTTTTAATACGGGTTTCTCACAACCGGGCAGGCCGTGCATTGGATCGTGGGTCACTTACGGCCTCGGCTGCGTCACGGAAAATTTGCCTTCCTTTGTTGTTATGAGCACGGGATCGGGCGTCAGCGGCGGCACTGCAAATTGGTCCAGCGGCTTTCTCCCAACCAGTTTTACTGGCGTCCGTCTGCGCAATCAGGGAGACCCCATTCTCGACGTCACCAATCCCAAGGGAATCGACGCCAGATTGCAGCGCAGCACACTCGACACCGTCAGGAGCTTGAATGAGGAAAACTTGGGCGCTGTCGGTGATCCTGAAATCCGCACCCGCATCGATTCCTACGAAATGGCCTTTCGTCTGCAATCCAGCGCCCCTGAATTGATGGATTTGAAAAAAGAATCCAAGGCCACGCTCGACCTTTACGGTTGCAATCCCGCGAAGCCTTCCTTCGCCCGCGCCTGTCTGCTGGCGCGTCGCATGATCGAACGCGGTGTGCGCTTCATCAACATTTACCACGAAGGCTGGGACGCGCACAGTGATGTCGTGGGCAACCATCGCAAGAATTGCAAAGAAACCGATCAGGCCAGCGCGGCACTCGTTCAAGACTTGAAACAACGCGGCCTGCTGGATGAAACACTCGTCGTCTGGGGCGGCGAATTCGGCCGCACCCCCATGGTTGAAACCAATCCCACGCTGGGCCGCAGCCTGGGCCGCGATCATCATCCCCAGGCCTTCTCCATCTGGATGGCCGGCGGCGGCATCAAAGGCGGCCTGACCTACGGAGACACTGATGAAATGGGCTTCCACGTCGTCAACAACCCTGTCCACATTCACGACGTCCAGGCCACCATTCTTCATTGCCTGGGTCTCGATCACGAACGTCTCACCTACGAATTCCAAGGCCGTCGTTTCCGCCTCACCGATGTCTTTGGTAATGTGGTCAAACCTTTGCTGGCTTGACGCCTATTGTAGGAGGCGTTTTGGAGCGCACGCGCCCTCGCGAAGCACCAGACGCATATCCATGGTGGCAGGACCTCAGGGACATTCGCAGGAAGTCCGCGCGTGCGCAGACTTCAGCACGCGGGGCGCGTGCGCTCCAATAAATCCGATGAACACGGCAGCGGCCACGAATTCATTTAAACCGCTCTGGCCATCAGTTATGAATGCACGCGTGAGAGCCAGGGAGCGGCGTGTTTCCAACCGCCGTCGCAGCTGCCTCACGATAGCGGTCATGATCCGGGGTTCATGATGGGCGCGACATCCGTGGTGTGCTTCGGAATTCCTGCCGCTCTCGCGGTGGGTGTTTGGTCGGCGGCGTGGGCGACGAGCATAACGGGAGCGCTGACACTCATGTCCGCCATCCAATCAGCATCGCAGCGGAGCTGCCAAGAAAACGAGGTGCGGACAAAAATGTCCGCGCTCCCAATTTAAACAAGCCGCCAAATTCAGCCTCCAACTTATCTCCGCCGCAGCGTAACCAAATGTTGTTATTCAGGTGGCGTTTCCGGTCTGACTGTTTTTGGAGCTTGAGTTGGGAGAGTCCAGAATAAAACGCTGCAAGTGAAGTTGCATGGACGCGATCCTCGCTAAGCTCCCCGCCCAAGCCCTCGATGCCGCAAAATGTATGTGTCGTGTCGGCGTAGATGGCCCCCGTGCTGTCGCGGATAACGGTGGCGTCGAAACCCGCTCCTGAACAACATGAGTGCTCACAGGTGGCGATGAGCCACTCGCCCGATGGAAGCGTGCGGACAACGACCGACTCGGACTGCTCGAAGCGCTTGGCTGTGTCGAGACTGTCCACTGTGCGAAAGCGCTCGCTCCAGTGCTGAATGAAGGCGCGTGGCCGCTGAGTGTAACTGCGGTAGCCGGCGAAGGCTCCGGTTGCAACGAGTGCGAGAATTACAAGCGCCACGATGCGACGCTTCGGTGAGCGTGTCGAAGTCGGCTTGTTTTGGTCTTCGTTCACAGGACGCGCGAGGAAACGCCTGCTAAATGATCGCAGACAGTTTTGCAATGTTTGTCACGTGCGTTATGGCCGACAGATTTGTTTCATGCCAGGGATCGTAGTGTGTAGGCCGTTTGTGTCAAACGGCCTACAATTCTTCCGCGTCATCATGGCTTGGAAAGGCCAGCGCCGCGGCGCTTCCCTCACTTCGAGGAGCGGCGATTGGTAATCGCCGTTTAGATTTGATCGCCGGTTGCCAACCGCCAGCGTCGTCACGGGCATGCGAAGTGGGTCGGCAGCCCTCTGCCGACATCCTG
>JAYVOH010000051.1:0-6432 GCA_043758025.1 Verrucomicrobiota bacterium | reverse complement strand
AAAATCCGCAAGGATATTGATAATCATCCTACTCCCTGGACGGCTGCAGAACTTGAAGCTTATAAAGATAAGAATATTTCCGGCGAGATACCTGCCGGTCCTGGCGCGACGGGCACCCCGCCTCCGGCCCCCGCACCAAAATAATTTTTCGAACATCTTAAATCCCACTTATATATCCGAATGAGCGCTACTGCGATCACCCACGACGATCTGAAACAATCGGATCACGCGCATGACCACGTGCATAAGAAACAAAGTTTCTTGTGGAAATACATCTTCTCCACAGACCACAAGGTCATTGGACTGCAATACGGCCTGACGGCCATGGCGTTCCTACTGTTTGGGTTTTTTCTGATGATGGTGATGCGTTACAGTATCGCTTTTCCGGGCAAGCCGCTTCCATTTCTTGGGTGGTTTTATGATGCGACGCATCCTGGACGCCTCGAGTGGCTCACGCATTATTTTGGATGGCTGGTCCGCGGCTTGGAGCGATGGACGCCCGGCGGCGTGGTCAGTCCGGACATTTACAATATGTTCGGAGCCATGCACGGCACCATCATGGTGTTCCTTGGGGTGGTGCCGCTTGGGTTCGCGGCCTTTGGCAATTATATCGTCCCGCTTCAGATTGGTGCCATTGACATGGCGTTCCCCAAACTGAACGCCTGGAGTTACTGGCTTTTCTTTGTAGGCGGGGTGATGATGCTGCTGAGCTTCTTCATGCCCAGTGGTGCGGCCCAAGTCGGATGGACGAATTACTCGCCACTGGCCACCACAGTGCAGTATCTCGATGTGAAGAATATCTTTTTCACCGGTCAGACTCAGTGGCTTCTGGCCATGGTGATGATCATTTCCTCGTCACTGCTAGGTGCAGTAAATTTTGTCACGACCATTTTGAATCTTCGTTGCAAAGGTATGACATGGATGCGGATGCCCTTCTTCGTCTGGGCGATGCTTGTGACGGGCTTCCTTTTGTTGCTGGCATTTCCACCACTGGAAGTCGCGGCGATCCTGCAGTTATTTGATCGTGTTTTTGGTTCCAGCTTCTTTCTACCAACCGGACTGGTTGAGGCCAATCGGCATCTCGACATTTCCGGTGGCGGCAGCCCCTTGCTGTATCAGCATCTTTTTTGGTTCCTGGGTCACCCGGAAGTATATGTTCTTATTCTTCCCGCGATCGCAACCGTGGCCGAGGTCATCCCATGCAATATCCGCCGCCCGTTGTGGGGACATAAAACCATGATCTACGCGGTTCTGGTTCTAGGCTTCTTGAGCTTCATTGTTTGGGCGCACCACATGTATCTTACTGGCATGGGTTCGGTGGTCAGCACCTTTTTCCAGATTACAACCGTTCTCATTTCCGTGCCATCTGTTATCTTGCTCACGTGTCTGATGATCACGCTCTGGGGTGGTTCCATCAGGTTTAACACGGCCATGCTTTTTGCCTGTGCATTCCTCCCTATGTTCGGAATTGGTGGCTTGACGGGTCTTCCGCTGGCATTCAATACCATCGACTTGTTTTTGCATGACACTTACTATGTAATCGGACACTTCCATTATGTCGTCGCACCGGGAACTATTTTCGCCTTGTTTGCCGGCATCTATCATTGGTATCCCAAGATAACTGGCCGATTCATGAGTGAAAGACTGGGCAGGCTTCATTTCTGGCCGTCACTGGTTTTCATGAACCTTCTTTTTGCTCCGATGATGATTCAAGGCATGGCCGGATTCCATCGCCGCTGGTATGATGGTGGAAAGGCCTTCGAGGACACCACGAGCGTGAGCAACTGGTTCAGCCAGGGCTGGGCGAGTGTCGCCGGTGTCTTTGGCGTTCATGTGGAATCGACCATGATTGGACTGAACTCGCTGATGTCATTCGCTGCGTGGGGGCTGGCCATCGCGCAGGTTCCATTTATCTTCAATCTCTTCTTCAGCATCAAAGGTGGCAAGAAGGTCACCAGCGACAATCCATGGCAGGCTACTACGATGGAGTGGGACACACCCACACCTCCTGGCCACGGCAATTTCCTCCACGAACCGGTGGCTTACCGCAATCCCTATGAATACAGCGTTCCGGGCGCAGAAGGGGACTATACTCCGCAGTTCCTGCCAGACGGGGCGAAGGTGGAGGATAAGCTCACACACGCGGAGCATTGAACCGAGCATCACCGAAATCTTGCCAAATCAAACACTCCCTCTCTGATGGATATTCCTTATACCGTTAAACCCCGCCCCGACACCGGCCTCTGGAATGCCAAGGTTGGCATCTGGCTGTTTCTAGCCTCCGAGGTCATGCTCTTCGGCGGCCTGTTTTCCGCTTATATCTTTCTGCGCATTGGCGCTGACTTCCCATGGCCGGTTCATGTGCTGACGGTAAAGTGGGGCTTTATCAATACCTTGGTGCTCATTTTTTCATCGGTCACCGTGCTTCAGGCGTGGCTGGCTCTGAAAATGCGCAGATGGGGCATGTTTAAACTCTGGATGACGCTTACCATCGCTTGTGCTGGCGCGTTCATGTGCATCAAGGCCGTGGAATACAATGACAAGTTCCACCATTACGGTGTGCAGCTCAAGGACGGCAGTGTGCTGGAAGGTCACCTCGCCAACAATGAATACCTCGTCAAATTCGGCAATGTAACTACCATAACCCTTGCGACCCGTCTGAACGACGTCGGAGTCATGGGCATCAGCTTGGTCAACCCGGCATCGGATGCAGGCTTCTTAAAATATCTGGTTGAAGGTAAACCCGAGTTCAAGGACGAGTCCGGCAAGTCAGTGACGCTTAACAGCAGTGAAGTTGCACGACTTCTGGCCGAGGCGATCAAGGCAAAAAAAACCTCAGTTAAACTCACGGCTCTAACTTCTTTGAAGTTTAATATCGAGCCTGCGCGCCTGGCTACTTATGACCAAGGCAAGGCAACTTTCCGTGATGGGACGGAAATCGCAGGCAAGCTGGAAGACGACACCATGCGTCTTCTGGTGGACAAGGTAGACCTCCGTCGCCTTATCCCAGGCAACGAAACAAAATTAAAAAATGCAGTGGCAGATGTATCAAAGGCGGATGCATGGAAGGTTCTCGGTTCAGAATGGAAAGAGAAATACTTGAAACACAACCAAGAGCAGTCGCGGGAGTTTGGGGAGAAACACAAATCCCAGGATCCGCTAAAAAACGGTGACTTTGTGCGCGAGGCATTCACCATGGAGATCAGTCTTCATGAGTTAAGCGCGCCTGAGCATCAAGTTAAGACTGAAGGCAATGCGAAGGATACTCACAAAGCGGCGGAAAGTGTTGGACACGGCGAACCTGTTCACACGGCTGAAGCTGGCGGACATCACGATCATCCGGAGATCGCGATTGAGAAGAACGACATCCATTTCTATTCCAACTTCACTCCCAAGTATAACAACTTTTTCGCCATCTATTTTGCGCTGACCGGTCTGCACGGTTTGCACGTCATCGGTGGTGCCATTGTTCTGTCATACTTCCTGATCTTCGGCAAAAAAATGTTCAAGGAAGATCCCGAGCGTCTGGCCAACCGCGTCGAGACCGGAGGCCTCTTCTGGCACTTTGTCGATCTTGTCTGGATTTTCCTCTTCCCGCTTCTTTACCTCATGTAAGTCAGTATTTTTATCCACCATGTCCCACGATCATCACGACCACGACAGTCCCGAATACTTTGCCAAACAGTCCGCCATGGTCTGGAAAATTGGAGGGTTGCTCATTGTCTTTACCGTTCTTACCGTCTGGCTCCAATATGTGGATTTCGGCAGCCACGCACGTAACATCACCATTGGTCTTCTGATTGCCGCCTTCAAGGCGAGCTTGGTAGCATTGATCTTCATGCACTTGAAGAATGAGAAGGGCATTATCTATAAATTTCTTCTTTTCACTTTGGTATTCGTCATTGGTCTGTTCTTTCTGACATATCTTCATTGGTCGGATCCTCTTAAGGATTACCTTTTCTAATCCCGCTCATGTCCCTCAAGGGTTTCCATATCCTCTTTATCACGCTGGCGTTCCTGTGTGCCGGTGGATTTTGGGCATGGTCAATTTGGGATGTGGAGAGCGCTCAACGCCTCGGTGCCACCACCTTGGGAAATCTCAGCGGTTCTCTGGCCCTGGCCCTGCTGGCATATGGCTCTTGGTTTGTTGTCATAAAAAGCAAAACCATCATCGTCTGACATGAACTTGCCCGCCTCCATCATCGCCTGCGCCACCTGTCTGCCCGATCAGGGAACCGATGTGGCCCGCGCCGCCAACATGGCCATTCTTTTCATGGTGGTCGTGGTCATGCTGATGCTCGGTCTGCTGATCAAAATCATCTTCAATTTCGCACGCAAACAGCGCCAATACACCAACACCCTTCCGTGACCCCGTCATGAACGTGACCCCTCTGCTCGCCCTTTTTTCCATAAACAAATTTCTTGGCATTCCTGCACTAGCCTCCGAACACGGAGAAATGGTGGATCACATGCTCGAGGTGGTGCATTGGTTCATGCTGGCCCTTGGCATGGGCTGGTCGGTTTTCCTCGTAATAGTTTTCACCAAATTCAGGCAGAAACGCCAGTCCAAGGCTGATTATACTGGCGTTCGCGGTCACGCCACAACGCACATCGAGATCGGCGTGGTTATTGTCGAGGCCATTCTTTTGCTCGGATTCGCGTTTCCTCTGTGGGGCGAGCGCTCGGACCAGTATCCGACTGGAGCCAACGTGCTCAAATTGCGAGCCGTGGCTGAGAAGTTTAACTGGAACTTCCAATATCCAGGCTTGGACGGTGTGCTGGGGAACATTGAACTTAAAAAAGTGGATGCCGCCAATGGCAACGTCATTGGTCGTGACATGAAGGACCCCAATGGCAAAGATGATTTCATCAAGGGTAGCGCCCTGACCATTCCTGTTGATCGTCCCGTCATCATCGACGTCACCAGCAAGGATGTAATCCATAATCTGGCTCTGGTTTCCATGCGCATGGCCCAGGATGCCACACCCGGCGTGCGCGCACATATCTGGTTCAAGCCGACCAAAGTCGGAGAATGGGACATCATTTGCGGTCAGCTTTGCGGGCCCGGTCACAGCCAGATGAAGGCCAGGCTCATCGTGGTCTCGGAGAAGGATTTTGAGGCATTCATGAAGGAGAATGGCGAAGAGTCATTGAAGAAGTCTCAAGCCGATGTTGTTCCAACCGCTGCGCATGACGCGACAGCTCCCGTCAAGTGAACTGGACGCGCTTCCAGCGTCTCGCGTTGACCGCGTTTGTCGCGGTGGAGATGCTGATCTTTGCCGGTGCGGTGGTTCGCGCCACCGGATCGGGGTTGGGTTGTCCCGACTGGCCGTTTTGTTACGGATGCTGGGTGCCACCCTCTAAGGCCAAAGACATTGATTTCACCAAGATTAATCTCGAAAAATTTCGCGCCAAGGCCGCCCGCATGGGGCGTGACCCGGCGACGATAACGCCGGAGTCATTGCGCGCCAGTTTTGATCCCGTCGCCACCTGGGTTGAATATATCAACCGCCTGATCAGCGTGCCCGTGGGATTGATTGTGCTCGTTCTGTTTGGCGCATCCTTCGCGCAGTTACGGGCGAGGCGACCCTCTGTGTTTTGGACATCTGTTCTGGCACTGTTGCTGGTATTTGTGAATGCCTGGCTAGGTGCGCGTGTGGTAATCAGCGCGTTGAAACCTGGAATCATCACCGTTCACATGGCTCTGGCCATTGTTCTTCAGTGCGTGCTCGTGTTCATCACTTGGCGCGGGACTGATGCGCCATGGCGGACGCCGCTCAGTTCAGGCTCCGGCATTTTGTTCCGCCGCGTGGGCATGGTGTTGTTCATTCTGGTGGTGATCGAGGGTGTCATGGGATCCCAAGTGCGCGAGCTTACTGATCGCCTGGCCATGTTGCACAGCAATGCTTCGCGTCAATCTTGGACGCTGGAACTGGAGCAGAGCGTAGTTTATCTGGTGCATCGCAGTTTTTCCTGGCTCATCTTCGGTTCAACTCTCTGGCTGGCTTTGAAAATCAAGCGCACGCGCGGGCTGCTGCTGTGGCTGGAAACGGCCATTGTCATGCTGGTGATTTCCCAGATGTTGCTCGGTTTGGTGTTGTCCCAGGCGGGCATCGTGCGAGTGGCGCAAATCCTTCATATCGGCCTGTCCTCGCTTCTGGTCAGCGGCCTTTTCCTCTGGCTGCTGGGAACTGGCCGGGAGATAGTGAAAGGGGAGGTTGGCGCGGCAGCCAACTTGCGTTAGCATCGTTGACTGATGAAGAGTGTGAGCGCAGAAGAATCCCTCAAGGCTGATCCCCCCGCCGGGGTTACACGCGCGGACTTGCTGGCGCTGACCAAGTTTCGTCTTAGTGCGCTGGTCATCATCACGACCTTCTTTGGATTCTGGCTCAACAGCACGCACGGGGTCGATTACGCACTGCTGCTGCATAC
>JAYVOH010000050.1:0-2175 GCA_043758025.1 Verrucomicrobiota bacterium | reverse complement strand
AGAAGCAGGAGAGCGGTGGCCACGAACAATCCGCGCTTGGTGCCCGGACTCCTGACATCGCAACCAAGAATAAAACGGAAGTCAGTGAAGCCGTTGTTGCCGCCCATCGTCATATCATTGCGGAAGAACATGAGGGCGGCTCCGTAAGTGAGGGCTTGAGTGAGAATGGAGAAATAGACTCCTTTGATACGCGAACGGAATGCCAGAAAACCGAAGATCGAGGCCAGCAACCCCGGAAGTAAGATGACCATCAGCGTCGCGAATGGGAAAGAGTAGAATGGCTCCCAGAAGCTTGGCAGTTGTGTGTGGCCCAGGAAAACCATGAAGTCCGGCAAGTCACTCTTATATTGGCCGAGTTTGCCTATCATGAGCAGGAGATACATGCCCAGCATGTATCCGCCGAGGCTGAAGAATAGGGCCTGTCCGAGGCTCAGCAGTCCCGTGTATCCCCACAGCAAATCCACGGAGATGGCAAGAACAGCATAGCAGAGATACTTGCCCCAGGTGTTCAATGTAAAATGGTCGATCCAGCCAGAGGCGTCGGCCAGAGGGATGAGCACCAGCAACAAAAATGCGGCGGCGGTGAACCAGAGGGTTTCTCGTCGGTAAAGAGACTTGTTCATCAGGATTCGAGGCTCCGGCTCTTGGTTACAAAAAGGCCTTGGGGCCTCCATTGCAGGAACAGAATGATGGCCGCAAGAACGAGGATTTTTCCGAGCACCGGATTGCCCAGAATCTGTTGCAGCGACTGGTCAACAACGCCAATGCCAAGGGCGCTCACGACCGTTCCGATGATGTTGCCCACCCCGCCAACCACCACCGTCATGAAGGCGTCAACAATGCGGTCCTGACCCATGCCGGGTCCGACATTGCCAATCTGCGAGAGGAAGGCCCCTGCAAGTCCAGCCAGACCGCTGCCAAAGCCAAAGGTCAGCATGTTGACTCTCTCAGTGCGAACTCCCATGCAGGCCGCCATTTCTCGATTTTGCATGACAGAGCGAATGAGAAGGCCCAGCGGAGTCTTGTTCAGAACGACCCGTGTCAGAACAATGATCAAGACTGCGAAACAGATGACAAAGACCCGGTTCCATCCGAAGATGATGTCGTTGACAGTCCAGTTGCCTGAGAGCCATGTAGGACTGTCCACCTGAACGTTATTGGCGCCGAAAGTCAGGCGGAAGAGCTGTTGCATGACCATGGAGACGCCCCAAGTCGCCAGCAGGGATTCCAAAGGCCGCTTGTAAAGGAATCGGATGACGGAGCGTTCCAGAGCTATTCCGACCAGTGCGGCCATCAGGAAGCTCAACGGAAGGGCAAAAATAAAATAGCTGCTGTAAGCGGACCCGGTTGCATGAAAACCGGGAATCGAAAAACTGAAACCGAAGGGAGAGATGGCCAGTCCGGGGCCGAAGATACACTGCACCACATAAGTTGTGTAAGCCCCCACCACGAGCAGTTCACCATGGGCCATGTTGATCACGCCCATCAAGCCAAAGGTGATCGCCAGTCCGATGGCCACAACGAGCAGGATGGAACCAAGCGAAAGTCCCCGGAAGACGGTTCCGATGGCGTTCACGGAGGTGACATGGCTTGCGATTTTCTTCAGGGCCGCAGTGGCTGCCGCAGCGAGATCAGCCTTCCCTTCCTTGGTCGCTTCAGCCGAAAGTGTTTTGAGCGCATCCTGACTGGGGATGGATGTCAGTTCGCCAAGTTCAGCACATGCTTTGATCTGTATTTTTAAGTCGCTGCTCTTAAGGCTGGTGAGGGCAATGGCTTCCTGCAATGCACGCTGCACATCCGCGTCGGATTCAATTTTGAGGTGCGCTTCGAGCGAGGGAATTTTTTCCAGGTTCTGTTCCATGGATGCCCCCTGCACTGCTTTCAGCCGCAGTCTCGGATCGGGGTCGGTAAGAGCGGCGGTGTCAGTTACGTCTTTTATGGCCGTCCGCAAAATTGAGTCGGTTTCCGACGCATCCAGATCGGAAGCGGTGATTAAAACGGGCTGCCCGTCTTCACCGAGAAGCGGCTTGGCATCGCTGATTCTGGAGGCTCGCTGACGGCCCTGATCATCCTTGGCGGCATCCAGTGTAACCGGAATGCGCTATTTGTCGGGTGCGACATAATAGTAAATTCCGCCCTCTCTCCAGAGTGATAGAATTTGGCCGGCAAGGAGAC
>JAYVOH010000049.1:0-17223 GCA_043758025.1 Verrucomicrobiota bacterium | reverse complement strand
ATGGTGCGGAGCAATCAGTCTTGGCGGGCAGTAGATCCCTCACGCTGAACGATCTGCTCGGAATGGCTTTTCTACCCATTCAGAACAGCGAAGCGCCGTTTAAAAACGACGCACCAAAACGCGCGGCTAAAGATTTATAAACTCCTCCAGCCTATTTTATAGATGCCTTGGAATCCAAAGCACTTGGGCATCCGAAGATCAATACACCGCCTGGCGGTGAAACAGCCAGCTTTCCAACAACAACAGCCCAAGAGCGAGCCAGACAAGCTTGGCCCACATTCCGCCACCGGTTGTCCAGCACTGCAGAGTATTTTCAGAAACTGTTTGAATTGATGTCGCGGCAGGCTTTGCGGGCACGTCCGTTTCATGGGTGCTCAAGAGCAAGCACGACTGTGCTTTCCCATTCATCGGCGCGTAGAGACCGATGCGCCGCAACTCCAGCCAGCCGTTTTTTGCTTCATCATTCACATCTGTGAATCTCGTGCCGTTCCACGAGTGCCATTTCACGAGTGAAGATGCCGACGAGGCGTCGGCGCTCCCAGTGGGATCACCCAGCGGCACCAGATCGCCAGGGCGTTTTGGTTTGAGTGAGGCCACGGCGTCGTTGTTCTCAGTGCACCAGTAAAGCGCGTTGCCGATGAGCAAAGGGAATGCGGACATAAGGGCGAGTTGCTCGCTCTTGCCCGGCACGAATGCCGTGACGACGATGCGCTGGCCATTAGCTTCGCCCGCAGCGAGCACCGGCTCCTGCCCGGCCATCCATAAGGTTTCCAGCGTTTCGCCCACGCTCAATGTGGTCGTCTGCGTGACGGCGACGCGACCGCTCGTGACGCGATAAAGCACTGGATGATCCGGCTGCAAGGCACGCAACACGTCGTATGGCACTGCACGTTCCAACTTTTGCGCGCGGATCGGGCCGCTGCTTGTTGGTGGATTCAAGACGAGCGCGGGACGATCGGTGGGCCAATCCTTCGGCAGCCAGTTTTCAAACACATAAACGTCGGGCTTTTCCTTGGGTGGAAAATCATTAGGCCCGCCCTTGAGCACCTGAATGCGATCCTCCGCCAGCATTGAAGTCAGCGCGAGTTCGACAAAAGGATCGGGCGTGTCCGTGAACCAAGCGACAACGAGAGGCTTCATCTCCGGGAGCAGCGCAATGGCCGCGTTGTCCCAGCCGAAGCAGTCGCCGTCACAGCGCGTTTCAACTTCGAGCCGCTGCCCCTTGCCTCCTTCAATCGGCAGGATGAGCCGCGTGCTCACACCGGGCTTCAACTCGAGTTGACGCAACTGCACCGGACGTCCATCGAGTCGAACCTCGAGTGTGGCCTCAACCTTTTTTTCATTTGCCAAAGACGCGCTAACTTCAACAAACGCTTCAAACCGATTCCTCGCGAGCGGTGCAGGGCGAATCTGGAATGCCGTGATGCCGATGTTGCTCGAATGTTCCATGGCGACGTTGATGAAGCGCATTCGGCTCTCATTTTCCGTTTTCCGTTTTCCGTTTTCCGGATTTGGAACTCTGTCGCTCGCATGCCATATCTCCGCCGGGGCATCGAGCGCAGCCAAACGTTGCGCAACTTCCAACGCAGCTTCCGGGTGGTCTTCCAAGGGCACGGCTTCAGTTTGATCAATCAGACGCAACAACTCGCGACGGTTCGTGCTGCGTGACTGGGCGACTTCAGGCTTTGCATCGAAGATCACAAGCGAAGTGATGACATTTCCCGGCAATGAATTGAGCCGCTCCTTCAGCAACGACTTCGCTTCGGCGAGTCGGGAGCGTCCTTTGCCATCTTTCGCCGTCATGGACGCAGAGCGATCGAGCATGATGACGAGGCTTTTAGGGGTCGCGCCACCACCTTCGCCAAAGGGTCGCGCCAGCGCGAGTGTTGCGAGCACGATCAAGAGCAATGAAAGCAGCAGCGACAATAGGTGCTTCAATCTCCGCAGCCATGCGGATTCCTGATGCTCGCGCGCCAGCGAGCGAAAAAAGAGCAGCGTCGAAACCGGCACCCGCTTCACCTTGCGCCGGAACAACCAGAGCGTGATCGGAATGAGCGCGAGCCAGAGCCAGTGAAGATTGGCGGGATGGAGAAATTTCATGTGTCCACTTTATGCGCTCGCCAGCGCGCTCCCTCTCGTCAACAAGTCCAAAAATCTATCCTCGAACGGCTCGTCGCTCGCACAACGAAAGAAATCGATGTGGCGGCTGGCGCAGGCATGACTGAGGTTCTCGCTGAACGCGTCAAAAAGCTCGGTGTATTGCTTCACCTCGCGCTTCGTGATCCAGAAACGGCGGCACTCGCCTGTTTCCACATCGGCCAGTTCAAACTCGCCATCGAGATCCGGCTTGATCTCCTGCGGATGCACGATTTGCACAAAATGGGTTTCGCCCGGCCAGCTCGCGGCGCGGTTCACGGCCTCGACCGCGCTGTCGATGTCGCGCCCAAAAAAATCTGAGATCACAAAGATTGCGCCGTAGCGCTGCCGTGTGGGATGAAAGTCAGCGAATGCTTTCTCCAGATCGGTGAACCCTTCGAACTTCAGATGCGTCACCGCAGAGATGATCTTCTCAATGTTGCCCTGCCCACGCAGCGGCGGCAACTCCTGCCGTGTAGTGTCGTTCATGGAATACAAGCTGACGCGATGCTGACCCGCCAGTCCGAGATAGGCCAGCGCCACGGCGAAGCGCAGTGCCTGATGGCGCTTCTGCTCGAAGGGTAACGCCATGGAACCGCTGGTATCCATGACGATGTGAACATGGAGTTCCTGAGTCTCCTCATAGAGACGGACAAAAAGTTTTTCCAACCGCGCATAAAGCCGCCAGTCAATCGCCCGGTAATCATCGCGCGCCGTGTAGTGCCGGTAGTCCTTGAACTCCCGCGTGTAGCCGGTCGCGGGAGTGCTCTGCTGGCCACGACGCATCAGCACCTTCCGCTTGCGCAAACGCAAGGCCAGCGTGCGCAGCCGGTCAAGGAACTGCGCGTCGAAGAGGTCTTGGTGTGTCATCTGGCGACGTAAGGGCGTTGATTCAGGCGGCAGACTGCGCGGGCGTCTGCACTTGCTTGAGCAGATCATCAATCAAGCCGTCCACTTTGATCTGCTGCGCCTCGCCTTCAAAGTTCAGGATGATACGGTGGCGCAGTGCGGCATGGGCGACACGCTGGATGTCCTCGGTGCTGACGGCGGTGCCGCCGCGCACCGCGCACCAGATGCGCGCGCCACGAACCAGCGCCTGCAAACCGCGCGGGCTGCTGCCGTAAGAAACATAGCGCTTCACTGCGGGAAGCACGCCGGCTTGATCGGGATGGGTGCCGAGCACAAGCGATGCGGCGTAAGATGCGACTGGATCGGCCACCGGAAGCGCGGCGAGCGCGTGCTGCAATTGCATCAGCTCCGCGCCGCTGAGAACCGGTTTCAGTTCCGGCTCGTCGAAGCCCGTGGTGCGACGGGAGATTTCCACGAGGTTCTCCAACGTGGGGAACGGCACTTTGATCTTGAACATGAAGCGATCAAGCTGCGCCTCGGGCAGTGGATAGGTGCCCTCCATTTCCATTGGATTCTGGGTTGCGAGCACGAAGAACGGTTCCGGCAGCGGATGGCGATCGCCCCCGGTAGTGACGGCGTGTTCTTGCATAACTTCCAGCAGCGCGGCCTGCGTCTTGGGCGTGGCGCGGTTGATTTCGTCCACGAGGAGCAAGTTCTTAAAAACTGGGCCGCGCTCGAAGTGCAGCACGCGCCGCCCATGCGCGTCTTCGTTAACGATGTGAGTGCCTAGAATATCCGCCGGCATGAGATCGGGCGTGCATTGCACACGGCCGGGCTCAAGACCGACGACTTGGGACAACACGCGCACAAGATAGGTTTTGCCGAGTCCCGGCACGCCTTCGAGCAGCACATGGCCGCCACTGAAAATGCTTACAAGCGCATCGGTGAGCAGGTCGTCATATCCGACGATGGCTTTTTGTATCTCGGCTTTCAGCTTCGTGAAAAGGTCGCGAAACTTTGGCAAAGCTACTTCAAGTTTAAGCGCGGGCTGTTCGGGCATGGGATGGATGTTAATGAGTGTGAGATCAGTTTTCTTTTTCCAAGCGTTTGCGCAGTTCGGTAAAATATCGCCGCACCTGTTCGCGTCGCGCAGGAGGAAGCGCGGCATCATCAAGCGCGATCTCCTCGGAGGCGATGGCATCCAATGCCGTGGCTTGCGCCCTCCGTGTTGCGACTTCGTTGTGAGCCTGGCCTTCGACTGAACGGACAGAGGATTCGCCGTCGGCGTTGCGTTGGGCATTGACGACCGACTGCTGCCCCGGCTTCGATTTTTCTGTGGGCTGGCCGTTCATTGGTGCCGCGCCATTGCCGGGCGGAAGACCACCGGGATTGGAACCAGGAATCGCGACCAGCATCGGAGTATCCGGCTTCTGATCTGACGGTGGCGCCTTGGGAACGGGAGCGAAGAGCATGGGCTTGTTTTCCTTGCCCTTTCCTTGCCGGTAATTTTGTGGAGATTGCGAGAGATTCTTGTCATCCTTTCCCGCACCGGGCGCGGGCGTGAGCATGGGAGCTTTTTGTCCCTGACCTTGCCCGCGCTGTCCCTGCGACGTGTTCGACATTCCAGGTGGCTGAAGGGACTGCATCTGCGGTGCGTTGGGCATCATCATCATCGGTTGCTGACCCCCGTCCTGACCTTGGTTGCCGGACAGTTGTGACATGCCTTTCGTTCCCTGCCCGGCAGCGTTGCTGCCCGCGTCACGCAGTTGCTGGGCGAGTTTTTCAAGTTCCTCACGCGCCTTATCCCGCGCGGCCATGGTGCGCATCTTGTCGGCAAGCAATTGAAATTCCTTGCCGGCTTCTTGAGGCAAAGATTGCGCGATATCTTTGTCCGCAGTGAGCACATGCTGCCCAACGATGCGCTCACTGTCCTCAGGTTGTGATTGCCGCCCGATCTCACGCAGCATCTCTCTCAGGCGATCGCATGTTTCAGTGGCGAGCTTTTCATCACGGAGCATGCCGGAGAGTTTCTGCGCTTCTTTCGCGGTGTTATCGGTCGATTTGTTTGCCACCGCATCTCCGAGTTCCGCGGTATCTGCGTGCCGGCGCATTTCCGCAATCATCGGGTCGGAAGCCCACAATAAATTCCCCGCGCCAAGTTTTTCCGCGAGCTTTTCGGCATCGCGCGCGCGCTTTTCGAGTTCAGACAAAACACCACGCACCGTCTCCGATTTCTGCTGCTCCAATGCTTTCGCGGTCCCTGCGATATTCCGCTGTAGATTCTCGAATTCCTTTTTCTCGTCTGCGCTCAAGGCCTTCATCTTTTCCGCATCAAGTTTTTTCTCCGCGAGTTTCTTTCCTTCGCGCGTGGCAACTCGTCGTCCTTCATCAGTGAGCTTTGCACCGGGCAGCGAGAGGTCATTACCGCCGGGCAGCATGATTAGCGTGAGAAGAAGCACCGGCAATGCGGCGAGCCAGCGCAAATCTGGCAAGGCAATGTCGCGTCTCAGCGAAAGCAGCGCGACTGGCAGCTCTCCACATTGTGCCGCGAGATGATGCTCCTGACCTCGATTGCGCTGCGGCTGCGATTCAAACCACCAGGCGTTGGCAAAGGCATCGCCACGTTTCGTCTGTGCATCCCAGAATGCGAGCGCGGCATACGGTTGCGGCTTGCGCCACCAGGCGCTGACGAATGCGCCCACGACCCAGAACAGAATGAATGTCGCGGCCAGCCGCGCGCTGCTCCAAGTGAAACCCATGACGCGAAGCGCGATCAGTATGGCCAGCAGACCGGCAATGAACGGCACAGTCCGGGTCATTGCTTGCAACGATTTGCGCAACCAAAGCCGACGGATGACCCGACGGGCCGCATCGGCAAACTGCACGGTTCTTGCTGGAAGAGCTTCGGACATGCGCTTCCCAAACTAAGCGGCGGGATTTCGTTTGTCTTGTATTTCCGCTACCGACGCGAAGGAACGCGGCGTTGCGAAATGGCTTGCGCTCAATCAGGCAACTTTAGGCCAGTTTCACTCCGGGGCGGCTTGCCCATGGTCCGGTCAAACCAGCGGTCGGTGCGCTCCTGCCGGGCTTTGGCGCGCATCGCGCGACGATCCTGATAGCTGGAGTAGTCGCTGTTGCGATGCTCCAACTTTTTTTCCATTTCCGCCTTGTCACTGGAACAGGAGACGGACATCAAGCCGGTGAGCAGGACGGCCGCGAGCAGTGACATTTTGCAAATCGAGTGATGAATCATGGCGGCGGAAAATATATCAAATCTGACTCGAGGCAAGGCCGCGTGAGTGTAGCCAGCCTCAATTGCTCAACGTCCTTCCCACCCGCCGCCCAGTGCCTTGTAGATGGAAACGAGCGCGGTCGCGGTGTTGGTTTCGCTGCTTGCGAGTTCGATCTGGGCGAGAAGCATTGCGCGGTCGGCTTCCGTGATATTGAGAGGATCGAGAGCACCAACGCCTTCATGGGCGATCTTTGCGGCCGCTTCGGCGTCTTTCGCGGCCTGTCGGAGGAATTCGCGCCGCGCTTGTTGACGACCGTAATCCACAAGGGCATCCTCGGTTTCCTCGAGAGCGAGAAGCACAGTTTTTTGATAGCTGGCGAGCTGCGCTTTCGCCCGGGCGCCAGCAGCGTCGATCTGCGCCTGCACTCGACCGAGATTGAACGCGGCCCAGGAAATATTCGGCCCGAAGCTCCTCGCGCCCGATCCAGTTCCGCCGAGGGAATTGGCCTGAATGGCCACGGTGCCGTTGAAGGTGACTTTCGGGAACAAGTCAGCCACGGCGACGCCGACGCGCTCGGTGGCGGCTTCGAGTGATTTCTCAGCGGCTTCAATGTCGGGACGGCGGCGAAGAAGTTCGGCGGGCTTTCCGATATGAACGAGAGAGGGCAACGTCGGCATTGGCCGCGCCTTTTTCAATTCACGTTCAAGCGTGGCGGGTTGCTCGCCGATGAGCACGCTGATGCGATGAATATCCTTGCTGATGGTGCCTTCGATGAGCGGCATCGCGGCCAGCGTCGTGTTGAGTTGGGCGCTGGCGCGCAGCGAGGGAAGCGCAGAGGTGGTGCCGGCCTTGAACTTGTCATCTTCAATTTTTAAGGTTTCGCGCTGGTTCGTGACGTTTCTTTGCGCCACGGCCAGTTGATTCTGTAAACCGCGCAATTCGAGATATGAACTGGCGACCTGAGCCGTGAGGATGACCATCGTGTCGTGACGCAAGGCCTCGGCGGTGGCGACATCCGCTTTGGCGGCTTTGTTAAGCTTTCGCACGCGGCCCCAGATGTCCAGTTCCCACGCGGCTTCAAATCCTGCGCTATAAATCTCGGAGCTGCGCGGGCCAAGTGCCAAGCCGCCGGTTTGCGCGAGACTGCGTTGCTGGTTGTTGTAACTCGCAGCAGAGGTGACGGTCGGGAAATAGTCGAGGCGCACGGAATTTCTCAAGGCCTTTGCTTCCTGCACACGGGCAGCGGCGATCTGCAAATCCTTGTTCCCGGCGAGCGCGCGCTGGATGAAATTGTTCAACTGTGAGTCATGGAATTTGTTCCACCACTCAGCCACTGCTGCATCGCTGGCATAACCACCCTGCTTCTGTCCGCTGAATTTCTTATCCACCGTGGTTTCCGGCTTCTTGTATTTCGGGCCGACGTTGCAGGCGGTCAGCAGACAAAGAAGGCAAAGGGTCGCGATGGAGCGGAAATTCATAGGAAGTGGAAGTGTTCGAGAGTTGGCGGCGGTCTTCAACCGAAAACGAAAAAGGACATGCACAGGAAATCAGGCGGCGTCGGGAGCTTGAACAGCTTCTGCCGTGCCAGCATCAACGGACGGCAGTGCATTCTGTTTCTTTTCCGTGAACCGGCGGATGACCACATAAAATACGGGCGTGAGCAGCAGGCCGAAGAACGTGACACCGGGCATTCCAGAGAAGACGGCCGTCCCCAGAGCCTGCCGCATTTCCGCGCCCGCGCCTTCCGCGAAGACGAGCGGCATCACGCCGAGAATGAACGCGAAACTGGTCATCAAGATCGGACGCAAACGAAGCCGCGCGGCCTCGATGGCGGCTTCAGTGCGCGATTTGCCCTGATCCTGTAATTGCTTGGCAAACTCCACAATGAGGATGGCGCGGCCAGCCTTCCTCGCTGGCCATACCCACTTCACACGGGACAGTGTCCTCTTGAGCGTCCCCGAATTTGCCTTCACGATTGAGGCGGCGGTATTTCAGGGAACTCAGCTCGTCGGCATCCACGTAGCAGTAAATCGGATCCTGAGAAACAATCGTCGCCAGCAGGGTGGCACCCATCGGTCCGCCAACAACGAGACCACCCTCGTCCATCAAGCGGCGGCCCATCCGTCCTGTGATCGGCGCAGTGACTTTGGTGAACTCCGCGTTCCGCTTCGCGGCTTCCAGCGTCGCGCCCGCGAGCCGGAGCGCAGCCTCGGCCTCGCGCATGGCTTGGTTTTTCTTGTCGAATTCCTCCGCAGAAATCGCATTCGTGACGCGCAGCATGTCGGCGCGTTCAAACTCGCTTTTCGACAGGGCTAGCTGCACCTTGGTGCGCACTTCCTGGGCAAGAACCTGGTCGCGCACCGCCTCGAAAGGCCGGGCATCGATCTCAAACAGCACCTGATCTTCCGTGACCTCGGCACCGTCCTTGAAGTTCACTTTCTTGAGATAGCCGGTAACCTGAGAGTAGAGGTTCACCGTCTTCACCGCATCAAGTCGGCCCGTAAATTCGTCCCATTCCACGATTTTCTCCCGCGTCGGATGCGCCACCGTCACGGCAGGAGTTGAGGACCAGCGTCAACAGTGCGGCGGCCAAAGAGGGGAAAATCGCGGTAACATCGGAATTGAAAGGGCAGTGTCGTGCACAGAAAAATCGTCAGCATTTCTGATAATCTGTCCGACTGTCAAAATATAAACGTTTTGCTTTGTGGCAACACACTGCAAAGCCGGTTGGATGCCGGGTTCGCAAAAAAGCCCCGAATACCCGCAAAAGTTTTCTTGCCACAATTCGGAACCGTGCTTTCTTTCCCTCTCCAAAACAGGAAAACCTCGCCGCCAGGGAGGCGGCAAAAGACAGAACGAACCATGAGCGAAACCGCAATCACAGACCCGAAATCCTTCCAAATTCATGAGAAGGACACAGGCAGTGCCGACGTGCAAGTCGTGCGCCTGACCAACCGCATCAACCATCTCTCCGGCCATCTGGAGAAGAACCTGAAAGACAACCACTCGCGCCGCGGCCTCATCAAGATGGTCGCGCGCCGCCGGAAGCTCCTCGACTACTTGAAAGACACAGAGGAGCCGCGCTATCAAGGCCTGCTTAAAGGGCTTAAACTGCGCCGCTAAATTTGCCGGGAAAGGCGGGACTCGCACGAGTTTCCGCCTTTTGCACAAGAAGGCACGGGCATAACGCCAGTGCTTTTCGCGACGTCCCGCAGACACGATCTGCCCCGGATTGTCTCCCCCGTCAGACTCAGCATCCCGCCCTTCGTGGCGAACCCCGTCCTCTCATCTGCGCCATCAATAAAGGCGCGCGCCGAGGCGGTCATTACAATACCAACCAACTCAAAATCTCAATATCATGTCCATTCACACTATCACCGCAGCTCTCCCGAACGGAGACATCACCATCGAAACCGGCAAACTCGCGAAACTCGCTGACGGCGCCGTCACCGTCCGCCTCGGCGACACCATCGTCATCGTCACTGCCGTTTCCGCGACCAAGATCAAGGAAGGCCAGGACTGGTTCCCTCTCTCCGTCGAATATAAAGAAAAGGCCGCTGCCGCTGGCAAGTTCCCCGGTGGTTACTTCAAACGCGAAGGTCGCCCCACGGAAAAAGAAATCCTAACCTGCCGCATGACTGACCGTCCATTGCGCCCGCTGTTCCCGAAGGGTTATCTTTTCGATACTCAAATCGTCGCCCTCTTGATGAGTGCCGACGGCGATAATGATTCCGACATCCTCGCCATGAACGGCGCTTCCGCCGCGCTTTGCGTCTCCGACATTCCCTTCGCCGGCCCTATCGGCGCGGTTCGCGTCGGTCGCGTCAACGGCCAGTTCATCGTCAATCCCACCCACGCCCAGCGCGAGAAGAGCGACCTCGACCTCGTCTATGTCGGCAACAAAACCGACGTCATCATGATCGAAGGTGCCGCCAAAGAATTGCCTGAAGCTGATTTCATCAACGCGCTCGCCTTCGCCCAAGAACAAGTTCAGGTGCTCGTTGCCGCCCAGGAAAAACTCGCCGCGCTGGCCGCCAAGCCCAAGCGTGTCGTCCCTCTGATGCTCGTCAAAGATGAGCTGCTCGAGGTCGCCTACGAAGTCGCCGGCAGCCGCATCGAAGGCGCGCTCTACCAGCCCAGCAAAGTCGCTCGTGGCAAAGCCGTCGGAGCTCTGCGCGATGAAGTCGAAACCGCCATCAAAGCCAAGTTCCCTGAAGCCGGCAACTTCGAAGTCAGCCAGGCCTTCGACTACATGCAAAAGAAAGTTTTCCGCATCAGCATCCTCGACAAAAAGCATCGCTGCGACGGTCGCGGCCTTGACGATCTCCGCGAGCTTACTGGCGAAATCGCCTTGCTGCCCCGCGCGCATGGCTCGGCGCTTTTCTCCCGCGGTGAAACGCAGGCCGTGGCGCTCGCCACCCTCGCCCCGCTCGACGAAGCCCAGGACATGGACACTTACGCTGGCGGCACCGACACCAAGCGTTTCATCCTGCATTACAACTTCCCTCCCTTCAGCGTCGGCGAAACCGGCCGCTTCGGTGGACAGAACCGTCGCGAGATCGGACACGGGGCATTGGCCGAGCGTTCCGTCGAGCCAGTCATCCCATCCGCAGAAGATTTCCCTTACGCCATCCGCGTCAGCAGCGAAGTCATGGAATCCAACGGCTCCACCTCCATGGCCTCCGTTTGCTCCGGCGTCATGGCCTTGCTCGATGCCGGCGTGCCGCTCAAGCGCCCCGTCGCAGGCATCAGCGTCGGCCTCGTCTCCGAGTTCGATTCCAATGACAAGATGAGCCGCTATCTCACCATGCTCGACATCCTCGGCAGCGAAGACCACTTCGGCGACATGGACTTCAAACTCTGCGGCACCGACCTCGGCGTTACCGGCTATCAGCTTGACCTCAAGCTCCCCGGCATCCCCCTCAGCCTCCTCAACGAAGCCATTGCCAAAGCCAAAATCGGTCGCACGGACATCCTCAAAGTGATGAACGCCGCCATCTCCGCGCCGAAACCGCTCAGCCAGTTCGCCCCCCGCATTGAGAAGACCAAGATCAATCCTGACAAGATTGGCGAACTCATCGGACCTGGCGGCAAGAACATCAAAGCCATCCAGGCCGAATCCGGCGCGGACATCAGCATTCAGGATGACGGCACTGTCCTCATCTACGCCAGCTCCAACGAAGCGCTGCAACGCGCCCTCGAACTCGTCAACAACACCGTCGGCGAAGTCGAAGTCGGCAAGAACTACACCGGACGCATCGTCAGCACGACGAACTTCGGCGCATTCATGTCCCTCGGCGGCAAGAAAGACGGCCTCATCCACATCAGCGAACTCGCGGAATTCCGCGTGAACGTCGTGGAAGACGTGGTCAAGACCGGCGACGTCATCACCGCCAAATGCATCGGAGTCGATGACAAAGGCCGCGTAAAGATGAGCCGCAAAGCCGTGCTCAAGGAAACGAATGGCGCAGAGCAGGCGTAAGCCCGCAGGTCATTTACATCCACAAATCTGAAGCGGGCAGGCCGGAAGGTCTGCCCGTTTTGTTTTCATCTCAATATGGCTTTGCCATCGTGATCCAGGTGTCCACTGCCAGAAGTAAATCGCATCCAGCCCTTGCTGCGGGTTCGATCACGGCCTTGATGATTTCCCCGTCGATTTTAAGGGGTTGCCTGTCGTCGAAAGCACGTAATGCCACCAGTAGAGGATTGTCCTTAGCGCCATCTTTGAAGTCGTCGTCCGCCAAGCCTCCTTTGTGCACTAGGACGTTTCGCAGCAGTGCAAGGGCATCTATTCCGTCTGATTGAAGTGCCTCCTTAATTTTTTCATCATCCACAGGGAAAGCTTTTTGATATGCCACCTTGATTCCCGATCGACTGCGAAACCTTGGCTCGCCCCTATCCTTATCCCAAATGACCTTGTGAAAGCATGAAGGAAAATTCAGCATCACAGTTGTAAGCAAGTCCTCCGCCAGAACCTCTATGGCCGTCCATGCATCTTTGATTGATGATTGAAGCAAGGCTCTAACACCGGATTCAAGCGGATCACCTTGATATAGCTGGAGGAAATACACAACGTTCCTAATCTGCATTTGGTCATGTTTCATTGCCAAATCAAGATCGCGCTTAAGAGTCGCCTCTTCTGCATTAGTGATTTCTTCGACTTTGGCATGGAACTCCGCTCTCTTCTTGGTCTCAAGGTCTTCAGTTGAAAATATATTATCGGCTACATCATGAGTCAGGCTTTGTGCAGCTCCGGCGTATCTCGTTACGATTCCCGAGAATGCGGGTAGTAGTTCGATTATGCTTCTCACGAGAAGCATGTTTTTTGAATATACATCGGCAACCGACTGGATGCACTCCTTGTTCATGTTTAGGACTTTTGAAAAGTAGGGCCAATCAATTTCTAGCGCTTGCGCGAATTTTACGTCTTCCATGGAGGCAAGCAAAATGCGGCAAAATGCCACTGTCCATAGTCATTTTCATCTTGAGTTAAGTAACCCAACCGCGTAGCAATTTAGGAGTTTAGCCGTGGGGTTAAACCACGGATCCGACGTGCCATGCTCTCCCGTGTCGCGTCGCGGCACCGAAACCCCACACCGGATACCTTCATGAATGAAAAGTGGATCAGGAGCAGGATTCTTTCGTCGCGATGCTGCGCGATCAAAAGCACAGAAGCAGGGTCAACGATTCAACAAATGATGTTTTCAAAAAACCAACGGTTGCCACATTGCCTGGCAAGCCCATAGTCAGAGTGCGTCGAAAAATTATCATGCCTACTATCGAGCAACTCCTTAACGAGAGTCGCCGCGAATTGCTTGACCTCTCAACTCGTAACCGCCTGCTTTCCATGCCGGTGGAGTCAAAATCCGCGCGCATGGTGCATGTCAGGGATGAAGAGAGCGACGAAGTCTTTCGTTTGCTTGTCCGTGAAAAAAAGACGATGGCCTTCCTTTCTTCGCCCGAAAAGCGCGGTGAGAAGAAAACTGGTGATCTGAAGAGAACAGAAGATGAAGAAGCTGAAGATTTCACCTGGCTCGACGAAGCTGGTGAAAATGACACTATTGATGCCGCAACAGGCAAAGCTGGTAGCCATGTCGACACGCGCTTGCAAACGGCGCTGAGTCAGGAGGTGCTGCATCGCCGCTTGCTGACGCTTTTTCGTGATGCACGGACAATTGAGGAAGAGCAGGGGGTGAATATTCTCTACTTTGCCTTGGGCCAGCTGAAATGGAACGAAGCGGATCAAAGCGACACGCAGCGCTTTGCTCCATTAATTCTAATTCCTGTAGAGTTAAAACGGCAAAGCGCGCGTGATCGCTTTACACTCCGTTGGCGTGAGGATGAACCGCAAGAGAACCTATCACTCGAAAAGAAGCTATTGTCCGATTTCGGAATCCAACTGCCGAAATTCCCAACAGAAGAAGACCTCGTGCCCAGTATCTATGCGAACGAGGTGGCTAGGGCAGTGGAAGGCAGGACAGGCTGGGAGGTCCAACCGAATGCCATCGCACTCGGCTTTTTCTCATTCGCCAAGTTCTTAATGTATCGCGACCTCGACCCGGACAATTGGCCTGAGGGGAAGAAGCTGAATCAGCATCCATCTTTGGTTGCGCTGTTGCGTGATGGCTTTTCCGCACCAGACCGCCCCTTTCCCGAGCATCAGCATCTAGACCATTTGATTCCTGTTGAACGACTCGATCATGTCGTGGATGCGGATAGTTCACAAACCGTTGCTATCGAAAGAGTGCGACTTGGCGAGAATCTTGTGATTCAGGGGCCACCGGGGACTGGCAAGAGCCAGTCTATTAGCAACATAATCGGAGCTGCCGTGCTTGATGGGAAGAGGGTGCTCTTTGTGGCGGAAAAACTCGCCGCTCTTGAGGTCGTGAAGCGACGCTTGGAGAAGGCGGGCTTGGGTGCGATTTGTTTAGAGTTGCACAGTCATAAGGCGCACAAGCGCGCTGTCTTGGAACAGATAAGAGGCACATGGATGCTAGGAAAACCGCGTAATGTGGGGCTTGAAGAGTTGGTTCGTAGACTTGAGGAGACTCGCTCGAAGCTCAATCTTCATTCCGAAACACTTCACACTCCGCTGCAACCGTCAGGCTGGACACCTTATCAAATTATTGGACGTCTGACCGCCTTGGGCACGAGGTGCGTCGAGGCAGGCACCTTCGCACTTGCGGGAGCCGAGCAGTGGACTGCCGAGGGCATTCGTCAGCGGGAAAGCCTTGTCATTGAAATTGCAGAACGTGTGACAGAGATGGGCCCGCCAAGCTCTAATCCATGGCGAGGTGTTGAACGCGTTGCAGTGCTCGCAATTGATCTGCCGCCACTGGGAAAGCAACTGCGCCTCCTGTCCGAACGGCTTGCGATTCTCCAGCCAGCGATGTTGAAAGTTGTCGCTACGTTGCAAGTGCCGGATCCCAAGGATTTTTCGCACATTGAGCTTGTTCGACGCACCATTCTACACCTTGCATCCGCTCCCCCACTCGACCGCGAGGCTATTTGCCATAGTGTGTGGCACGGTGACATTTCTGAAATTGAAAATCTCGTGGTGCAAGGCCGTCGGTATGCGAAGGCTCGTGCTACGCTGGAAGGTAAAGTAACGGAGGAAGCCTGGGAACAAGATTCTACAGCATTGAGGACTACGTTAGCGTGGTATGGGGGCGCATTTTGGAGCCTTGTTTTCCCGGAATATCACCGTTCACTGTCAGCACTTGGTGATTTAACCGGCGCAAAACATCCTTCAACAATAACGGATCAGCTCACTCTTTTGGATGAATTGATCGCAGGCCAAATGGCGTTGCGCTCATTGCGTGCTGGGGATGAAATCGCCCAAAAAGCACTTGGAACTGTGTGGTGTCGTGAGAGGTCAGACTGGAACCAGATTGTCTCAATTATAGATTGGGTGCGCGAGGAAAGCAAAGTTGGAATCGATCCCGGCGTGAGAGGAATGCTTGAACGAATGGAGGGCAACAAGGATGCGCAGCGGGATGCCAATGCATTGAGTTCCGCGCTTGATTCAGCATGGTCAGCCGCATCTGATGTGCGTCATGATTTGATTCTGAATGTTAGCCGTGCCTTCGGCGCGGAGTCTTTGGATCACGTATCGCCTGATTTTCTACAGACACGCACACAACAATGGATTGACCACTTAGAAGAACTCTCGCGGTGGTGCGCCTACGAAGTGGCGGCACAGCGAGCGCGTCAGATTGATCTTGATCCGCTGATGGATGCGCTTGAACAGGGCTTGCTTGAGGCTAGCACTCTGCGTGATGCTTTTGACCGTGCCCTGTCCACTCAACTCTTGCGCGAATTGGCGCGACAGCAGCCCGGATTAACGCAGTTCGATGGCGGGCAGCACAACCGCCTTGTCGATGCTTTTCGTGAGCTTGATCGAGGCCGACTTGCGTTGGCCCGCTATCGCGCCCTGGCAAAGCATTATGAGTCTTTGCCGTCAAAAGCAAGCGGCGTCGGCGCCACCGGCATCGTGCTGAGTGAACTGGAACGAAAGCGTGGACATCGCCCTGTGCGCAAGCTTCTCGCTGATGCGGGCAGCGTGGTGCAGGCTATCAAACCAGTGTTTATGATGAGTCCGCTCTCAGTCGCGCAGTTTCTTGCGCCGGGCTCAGTTGAATTCGATCTGCTCGTGATTGATGAAGCCAGCCAGGTTCAACCGGTTGATGCGTTCGGTGCCATGGCTCGGACAAAACAAATTGTCGTCGTAGGGGACAGCAAGCAGCTTCCTCCCACGCGATTTTTTGCAAGGCTGACCAGTAGTGACGACGCCGCTAGTGAAGATGAAGACACGCTGGATGTTGCTCACGCCCGTGACGTTGAAAGTATTCTTGGCCTCTGTAGCGCGCGAGGGCTCCAGCAAACGATGTTGCGCTGGCACTACCGCAGCCGACATCACTCGCTTATTGCCGTTTCGAATCACGAGTTCTATGACAGTCAGCTCTTCATCGTGCCAAGCCCCCATCTTGTGGCGTCGGGCCTCGGGCTAAAGTTCAATTATGTGTCAGATGGTCGGTTTGATGCCGGTGCTTCGGGGACGAATCGGATCGAAGCCACCCGTGTTTGCCATGCCATTTTGGAGCACGCGAGAAATCATCCTGAAGAAAGCCTAGGTGTTGCAGCCTTCTCCGTTCGCCAGCAACAGGCAATTCTCGATGAGTTGGAACGGTTGCGTCGCGAGAACCCAGATACAGAAACATTTTTTAATGCGCATTCACACGAACCGTTCTTTGTGAAAAACTTGGAGAATGTGCAAGGGGATGAGCGCGACGTAATTTTCATTTCTGTCGGATATGGCAAGAACAACGATGGCTTTCTGGCCATGCGCTTCGGTCCCCTAAGTAGTGAAGGAGGCGAGCGACGTTTGAACGTGCTTATCTCGCGTTCCAAGCATCGTTGCGAGGTTTTTTCTTCAATCAAAGCCGAAGATATTGATTTGGCACGTGCCTCAGGTCGCGGCGTGAAAGCATTCAAGACCTTTCTCTATTTTGCTGAAACAGGCCGATTGTCACTTGGTGAGCGAACACTCGGAGAAGAACAGTCTCCGTTCGAGGAATCTGTCCGGCGGGTTGTGGAAAGTTTAGGTTACGAGGTGCACCCACAAGTCGGTGTGGCGGGATTCTTTATTGACCTCGGCGTGATAGATCCAGTAAAGCCTGGTCGCTATCTTTTGGGCATCGAGTGCGATGGTGCCACTTATCATTCATCTCGATCTGCAAGGGATCGCGATCGGCTCCGGCAGGCTGTGCTCGAAGATCATGGCTGGATTCTCCACCGCATTTGGAGCACGGATTGGTTCCAACGTCCTGGTGAACAACTGCGTAAAGTGGGTGAAGCTTTGGAGCGGGCCAAAGTTAAGCTAGCTGAGGCTCGCACTGCTCCGAACGTGGCGAAACCTGATAATGCCACGATTGAGCGGGATGATAAAACCACTGATAAAATTGATGAGTCAAACATCGCCGCAGCTTATGAGCAGGCCGATTTT
>JAYVOH010000048.1:0-17237 GCA_043758025.1 Verrucomicrobiota bacterium | reverse complement strand
CACTCCTCCCTCAACTACAAAACCCCCAACCACTTCGAGGCCGATCTCGCCCTCGCTAACTAAATCTCTTTTGGTCCAAATATCCGTGGCATCTCACTCCAGCATCCGAAAGGAGAACAAAACCAAGAACTCACCCAACTCCGCGACTGGCTCCTCCCGCTGCTGATGAACGGCCAGGTGACGGTGGGGTCTTCACGAAGCATTGACACCCTGGAGAATGGTGGGACAGCATCATGAAAGCAGAAGACAATCAAGACCTCCCCCTCTTTGCAGGGTTAGGTGCGGCCGCAAGCGCCAAACCTCAGGTAACTCTAAAGGTAAGCAGCGAAAACGAAGGCGGAAACTTTGGGAAATACATTGTTTACGTCGATGAAAGCGGCGACCACGGAATGCAGTCCCTTGATGAAACGTATCCTGTCTTTGTGTTAGCGTTCTGTGTCTTTCACAAGCGCTACTACGGTGAAAGGGTCGTGCCCTCGCTTGAGATGTTCAAGTTCAAACACTTTGGACATGACCAGATCGTTCTCCATGAGAACGAGATCAGGAAAGAGAAGGGCGTGTTTCGCATTTTTCCCACAAGAGCACACAAAAATCGTTTCATGGATGAACTCACCGCTCCGTGACTGGCTCCTTCCGATGCTGATGAACGGCCAGGTCACCGTCGGTTGATTCAACCTGGATTCCGAAGCCCCATGGGGGCGAGATATGCCAGCCTAGGGCAAAGCCCTGGGTATAGAATGTAAGGGATCGTCAGCCCTGAAGGGGCGGCATAAAATGGGGCGGCCAATTGGAGCGCCCTTTCAGGGCTGAACACCTTCTTTACGCCCACTCAGGGCGTTGCCCTGGGCTGGTATATTTCAGGCCGTTGGCCTGCAACTTCGGAATCCAGGATCAAAGGAAGGGGTTGATCACAGTGACGCCGTCGTAGTCCTGGCCGTGGCTGAGGTCCTCTGAGTAGAGCGTCCTGCAGCCCAGTTCCTTGGCGGCGGCAATGATGGTGGAGTCCCAGTGGGAGACTTGGAATCGGCGGCGAATGGCGACAGCGATGAGGATCAGTTCGTGGGTGATGGGCAGGACGCGTCCATGACTGGCCAACTCGAGCGTGGCGTCGATGTTGGCCTCGCTGATGCCGAGGGCTTTCTTACGCAGGGCGTTGGCAATGAACTCCTGGAGGACCTGAGCCGAGAGGGCGAAGGGAGCGGACAGCAGGAGATGCCTGGCCCGCTGGTTCTTGTCGCCATCCCGGGGAGCCTTGGAGCAGGCGTAGAGGAGGATGTTGGCATCCAGAAAGCACTCAGCGGTCATAGATAGCCTCCCGCTTCAGAGGGACCATGGGCGCGGTGTTGGATGCCTGCATGGCTTTGAGAAGGCGCTTCAAAGTGGCTTTGCGCTTCTTATCATCGTCCCCGGCAGGGGAGGTGGTGAACATCTGGAGGGCCTGAACCATGATCTCCTTCAAGGTAGTGCGGCGCTCAGCGGCCAGCAGCTTGGCTTTGTGAAAGAGGTCGTCGGGCAATTCAACGGTGGTCTTCATGACACATAAATATGGGAATATGGGCGCAGGGGCAAGAGGAAATTATGAAGGATGAAGGATGAAGGATGAAGGATGAAGGATGAAGGATGAAGGATGAAGGATGAAGTGAAGAACTCACCCAACTCCGCGACTGGCTCCGGCGGATGCCCATGAACGGCCTGGTCACTGTCTGTTTATTCACCCCCCTTGGCTTGAATTTAGTCCGCTGGATGAGGGCCGTCATGCGGCACATGCTCGCCGCGGGTCAGGTCTTGCAAAGTCTGGCGCTCGCGCACGAGATGTGCGTTGGCTCCATCCACGAGAACTTCCGCAGCGAGCGGACGAGAATTGTAATTCGACGCCATGGTGAATCCGTAGGCACCGGCACTGAGGACGGCGAGGGCATCGTCTTGTTCGACGGGAGGAAGCTCGCGATCTTGGGCGATGAAATCGCCGGACTCGCAGATGGGGCCGACGACATCCACTTTCTCCAGCGTGGTGTCCTGGGGCATTTTCAAGGGGGCGATCTGATGCCAGCCTTCATATAATGCGGGACGGATCAGGTCGTTCATGCCGGCATCGACGATGACAAATTTCTTGGTGTTGCCCTGCTTCAGGTGCAGCACCTTGGTGAGCAGCGCGCCCGCATTGCCGACAATCAGCCGGCCCGGCTCCAGCAGAATGCGCAGCTTCAGCGGTTCGAGGATCGGAACCAGTGCGTTGGCATACGCAGCAAGGGTAAGCGGTCGTTCGGACTCCGACTGCTCGCCCCACCAAGTCCGAGCGCCGCTGTCCAGGCTCTCGCGATAGACGATGCCGATACCACCGCCGATGCTGAAGAACTGGATGTGATGCCGCCGTTTCAGTTCCTCCACCAGTGGCGTGACCTTGTTCGCGGCTTCAATAAAAGGATCTATGCTCGTGAGCTGGGAGCCGATGTGCATTTGCAGTCCGCGAATTTCCAAGTGCGGACAATCCTTCGCTGCGGCGGCATACGCATCCAGCACCCGGTCGAAGTCCACGCCGAATTTGTTCTCGCTTTTGCCGGTGGAAATGTATTTGTGGGTCTTCGCGTCCACGTTCGGATTCACGCGCAACGCGACGGGTGCCTTCCTGCCCATTTCACCGGCTACCTCATTGATCAGGCGCAGCTCGGATTCGGATTCGGCATTGAACGAGTAGATGCCTTCGCGAAGCGCGTATTCGATTTCGGCCCGCGTTTTGCCCACTCCCGCAAAGGTGCATTTGCCCGCCTTGCCGCCTGCCTTGAGGACGCGGAAAAGCTCGCCGCCGGACACGATGTCGAAGCCGCCGCCGAGTTCTGCGATGGTGTGCAGGATGGCGAGATTGGAGTTCGCCTTCACCGCATAGCAGACGAGGTGGTCGAGTTTTTCCATGCCACGGTCTAGGCGCTGGAAGTGATCGGTGATCGTCTCCTTGCTATAGACATAGAGGGGCGTGCCGTGTTTTTCGGCGAGCGTTTCGAGATCGACATTCTCACAATGGAGACGGTTCTGGATGTAACGGAAGGAATGCATGGAGCGTGAGCAATAAATGAAAATGCTGGCTGTGCAAGAAGTTGCGCAGAAGCAGCGCACGCATCCCATGGTTTCTGCTTTGCCGGACAGGTGAAATCTCACACCAAAATCCGGCTTTGAGCGTGACACGGGCGATTCTGACGCTAGCATCCGGATTATGCGTGGCTGTGCTTACTTAGTCTTGATTAATGCCCTGATTCTGGTGGCAGACATCGGTGCTGCTTCCTCCTCATCGCCGGATGCCAAACGCAGTTCCACGGCCCAACCTCCGGCGACTTATGTCAATGATGCCAGCACGCGGTTTCTGACCGTCGAGCGAAAGGACTTCGGCAAAGTCTTGTTCACCGTGCGCAGTTCATGGAGTCCAGGTTCATACGGCACATGGAACGGTGAGGGGCGGCAAAGCGATAAAGGGATCGTCTTTTCCAAGTTGGTGGAGGACGGTGAGGAGAAGGGCTTGGAATATCTGGCCAGTATCAGTCAGTCCAAAGTCACCGTGAAAATCAACGCTGTTAAAGGCAAGCCGCAGGAAGGGGAACTGGTCGGAGTTTATCATCGTGTATCCGATGAAAAAATTACTGCTTTTGCCAGGAAGGACTCGGAGGCGTCAGACAAAAAGATGGATGAAGCGCTGAAATTGGCGGCAAAAAACGCCGCTGTTGTCGATAAGCCCGCGTTGGCCGAGTGGAAACGTCGCTGGCCGGACCTGCGGATAAAATTATCGTCGCGAAAAGTTAAGCCCGATTTGAATGCAATGAACCCTGCGGTCATCGCCAAAGCGCAACTCGGTCAGAGCAAGCCTGCTCATGCTGAGAAAACCACGGCTCATTGGATGGCCCTTGCCGAAGCCAGCGCTGCGGGCATGGCGTTCATCGGCCAGAAATTGCCCTCTGGAGTTGCCGCCGGATGGGACGGTGAATACGACGATGGGTTCGGCGGCAGCCTGACCTTGAAGCTGCAAAAAAGCGGAGAGCTTGAATTCAGTTTCCGCTGCACTCGGGAGGCCGACTCCGAGGAGGGTTACTACGCCGGCAAATGCCCTGCCAATCTCGTGAAGGAGATTGATGGCGGAAAAGAAGCGACGGCGGAGTTTAATGATAAAAATGAAGAGGTGAAGGATTCAGCCCAGAAAACCCACGTTCAATTCCAACGCCTGGGTCGCGCGGTTCTGGTGGAAATTGAATACCCCAGATCGTTCATGAACCGGGCCTGGGTTGATGGCATTTATGTCAAACGCCCGCCGATTAAACCCGAGTAATTCTCCGACATTCAAGTTGAGCCGAAAGATGGCAGAAGTTTGTTCCGTTGCGTTTGAAGTAACTCACCCATGAAATACACCGCACTGTTCCTGATCATTTTCACCATTGCTGCCGGCAGCGTCATCGCCGCGAACTGGCCCGGATTCCGTGGTCCGAATCACGATGGCTCCAGCCTGGAGACGGGATTGCCAGAAAAATTCTCCAAGTCGGAAAGCGTCAAATGGGCGGAGGAACTTCCGGGATTGTCAGCCTCCGTTCCGGTCGTCTGGGGAGACAGTGTGTTCATCACGGCACCCATTGAGGCGGAACAAAAATACGCCGCGATATGTCTGGATGCGGTGACTGGCAAAGAGCGCTGGCGGAAAATTCTGGCTGATGGCACACGCTGGGATAAGGCCAGCAATCTGGCCTCGCTCTCACCGGCCACTGATGGCACACGTGTCATATTCTTCTTCGCCACAGGCGATATGGCCTGCTTCGATTTCGAAGGTAAAGAGTTGTGGAAGCGACAAATCGCGAAAGATCACGGCAACTTCGCCATGCAATGGACATACTCTTCCAGCCCCGTTCTTGATGGAGGCAAGCTCTACATCCAGGTGCTTCAGCGCGATGAAGCCTTCACGTTTCAAGGCGTGAAAAAAGGTGTCGAAGGCACCTCGAACGACTCCTATATCCTCGCGATTGACCCCGCGACGGGCAAGGATTTGTGGAAACACGTCCGGCCCAGTGATGCTGAGAAAGAGTCGCGCGAAGCCTACTCCACGCCCGTCTTCACCACGGTCAACGGCCAGCGGCAGATGCTCATTTCCGGCGGTGACTGCATTACCGGACACGATCCTGAGACTGGCAAGGAATTGTGGCGCTGGGGGCATTGGAACGATGATCAGAACAAAGCCCTGCGGCTCGTGCCATCGCCCGTTGCTGGCGACGGCGTGGTCGTAGTCTGCGCGCCGAAGAATCGCCCCGCATTCGGAGTAAAGCTCGGCGGCAGTGGCAAGCTCGGAGACAGTGACCTGGCCTGGACTTCCGATCCCAAAGTGGCTACCACCGATGTCTCCACCCCGCTGTTCTATGATGGCCATTTTTATCTGCTCGACAGCAATCGCAAAACGCTGAGCTGCGTGGAGCCGAAGACCGGAATTGTTCGTTGGACAGGAGACCTTGGCAGCGTGGCCAAAGTGGAAGCATCGCCTACGGGAGCCGATGGAAAAATCTACATGACCAATTTCTGGGGCGAAGTCTTCGTTGTGAAAGCCGACCCGGAAAAATTCACATTGCTCCACACCGCCGACATGGGCAACGGCTCCAAAGCACAAGGCACCGACGGCAGCGTGCGCAACAGCATCTCCATCGCCCGCGGCTGTCTCTTCATCCGCGTGCAGGATAAGCTTTACTGCGTCGGAAAATGATCCCGCGCGCCTCATGAAAAAATCCTTTTTCATTCTCAACTTCTTTTGCTTCCAGTTCCTGTCGCTGGCGCAGACCGTTTCCGGCGCAGCCACGACATCCATCAAAGGCGCGCTGCCGCCCAAGCCCGCCGCAGACATTTCCCCAGCACAGCAAGCCGCACTGGAGAAAGAACTCGCTGATGTGACACAGGCTTTTCAGGTGGTTAAGAATCACGAGCGCGCTGCGGATGCCGACATTTTTATCAAGGCCGTCCGCTATGCCATCGAGTTCCACGAATGGTATGACAAGAAGCCTGATGACAGCTTGAAAAAAGCCCGCGCCCTGCTGGCCGAGGCCGAAAAGCGTATCGAGGCGCTAAAGAAAAATCAAACACCGTGGATGAATGGAACCGGGCACAAAGTGCTCGGCTATTATTCCAAGATCGACGACTCACCGCAGCCTTATGGGGTCGAGATTCCCGATGGCCTGGCATGGGGCGCAGGCAAGAAAACCGTGCCCATGTGGATATGGCTTCATGGCCGGGGAGATACAGCGACGGATTTGCCTTTCATAGAAGGACAGATGAAGGGCAAGGGTGGTCCGTTCAAGCCCGCCGGAACCATCGTCGTCCATCCGTTTGGCCGCTACTGCAACGGCTGGAAATCCGCCGGCGAGATTGACGTTCTCGAGTGTAAAGCTGATGCCACGGCGCGTTTCAACGTGGACATCAACCGGACTGCACTCGCCGGATTCAGCATGGGCGGCGCGGGTGCATGGCATCTCGGCGCGCACTACGCCGACCAGTGGGCCTGCGTTCACACCGGCGCGGGTTTTGTGGATGTGAAGCGTTATCAAAAACTCACGCCTGACAAATATCCGCCGATCTATGAGCAGAAACTCTGGGGCGTCTATGACGTGCCGAATTATGCGCGAAACTTCCTCAATGTCCCGCTCATCAGTTACAGCGGTGAGATCGACGCCCAGCGGGACAGCGCAGAATACATGACGGAAGTTCTCGCCAAAGAAGGCATCACCCGGCCCCATCTCATCGGTCCAGGGATGCCGCACAAATATCACCCGGAGGTGATCAAAGATGTGCAGAAACTTGTGCAGGCCGAAGTCACGAAAGGCAGGGCACCGGCAGCCGAGAAGGTTTCCTTGCAGACCCGCACCCTGCGTTATTCGCATATGAAATGGGTGCAGGCCGAAGGATTGGAAAAGCACTGGGAAGACTCCAGGATTGATGCCGTGATGGATAAAAGCTCCCATAACGTGAAGGCGGTGACAAAGAACATTTCCTCGTTCACGATCATCGCCGCACCCGATGCCACAGAATTGATCGTGGATGGCGTGAATCTCGGCGCACCGGAAAAAACAAATACCGGAGCAGCATGGCATGGCACCCAGATCAATGAATCCTGGCGGAAAGCTTCCCCGATGACGCTGGTTAATGCGCTTAAAAAATCACCCGGACTCCAAGGCCCGATCGATGATGCGTTCATGAGCAGTTTTTTGGTGGTGCTGCCTGATGGCAAGGCAGCGTCCCCGCAAGTTCAAGCATGGGTGGAGTCCGAGTCCGTCAGAAGCCTCAAGCGCTGGCGCGGCCTTATGCGCGGAGATGCGCCAGTCAAAAAAGCATCGGAAGTCACGGCAGACGACATCAGCCACCGGAACCTCATTCTCTGGGGCGATGAAAAGTCGAACAGTCTTATTGCCAGAATTCTACCAAAGCTTCCGGTGCAATGGGGCGGCGGGAAGATCGGCGTCGGAACGCAGAGTTTCGATGCCGCAACGCACGTGCCTGTGCTCTGTTACATCAACCCCCTGAGCCCACGGCATTATGTTGTGCTCAACTCTGGCCTCACCTTCCGCGAAGCGCACGACAAGACAAACTCATTACAAAATCCCAAGCTCCCCGACTGGGCCATACTCGATATCACCCAGCCGCCGAATGATGAATCCGCAGGCAGGGTCGTTGCCGCTGATTTCTTCGATGAACACTGGCAGGTGAAGAAGTAGCAGTCAACGTCAGGAGGACGACAGGCCGGAGGCCGTCACACACTCAGTCAGGATGGCTGAGTTACACCTGTGAAAATTCATCACTCCTCTAAGATTAAACACTGAGCAAGGTAACTGCGACCTTCCCGCCGAAACACACGGCCACATCGGTTCCTTCCGGTGCGGGCCGGTCTTTGTATTGGGCATCGTATTGCAGAATCAGCCGGCCGGCCACATCGACGCTTTCGCGGGCAAAACTTACTCGGAGCGGTGCGCGGCTGGGCTGGACCCGCTCCCTTATCGGTAGTGGCAAGGCTCCCGCTGGATGATGCGGGAAGTTCACGTTCCAGAATTGTCCGTCGCCGGGCAGCTCCAACAGAAGTTCGGCAATCATTTCCCGCGTCCAGTGCGCCAGGCGCGTCCAGTCCACGGCGAGGTCTTTGATCAGATAGTGGGAAAGCGCGGCTGCGGGGAGTCCATGATAGGCCGCCTCCCGCGCGGCGGCGACGGTGCCGGACACGGGCAAGTCCTGCCCCATGTTGCCCCCGGCGTTCACTCCGCTGAGCACGAAATCCGGCTGGAGGTGCAGACCGAACAAGGCCACGCGCACGCAATCGGCCGGTGTGCCCGACACGCCATAGCGTCCCTCGCCAATCTGCTCGACCAGCAGTTGCTCGCGGGTCGTCACCCGATGTCCGCACATGGAACGCTCCTCCTCCGGCGCGACGACGGTCACGGTAGCATCCGGCAGCATCCGCACCGCCGCCTCCAGCGCAGCAAGACCGGGCGCATGAATGCCATCATCGTTGGTCAGAAGAAAGTGCATGGGGAGGGATGGAGGATGAGGGATGAATGATGAAAGATTGAGAATTGAGAATCTGTCGTTCAGCCCAACTTGCCGTTATCTTGTTAGGCTCCGCATGTGCAGATATCAAGGAGACGGCACAAGAGTGTGCCGTCTCCCGGGCTGCACGTCATCGCATTGCGTGCGACTCAATAAGTCTGTTGCCTCAGTTCTCCTGAAAATTCATCGCTCTATTCAAGCTTATTTTATTTTATCTCCATCACGGCCCCGCCGCATTTTCTTAAGCGCGGCAATCAGAAGCCGCCAGCGTTCCTCCAGCAAGGGTTCGCCCAGCAGTTTTTGCTGGAGTTTCGGGCAGTGGGTGAAGTGATAGCAGAGCACATCACAAGTCATCTCCGGGTCATCGTTTTGTTCCAGCATGTCGCGCATTTCCCTGGCCTCCTCATCACCCTCGACCTTGAAGATGAGGAGTGCTTCTTTTTGGAGCCGGCGCGCCTCTTCCATGCTCTCCACGACGGTGGGAATTTCCTGAACGCGCGCGATGCGGAAGGGCTTGACCTGCGCCCAGCCGGTGATGCGGATGCGCTTGATTCCCAGGAGAAGGAGCTGTGAGGTGCCGTCTTCCTGTTGGATGCAGCAGCGAACCAACCCCGCCGTGGAGTGCGGGCTGATCCTGTCGCTGCCATCGGGATCCACACCTTCGCGATTGCCCACGCAGAACATGCGGTTGGACTCGAGGGCATGAGCGAGCATCAACCGGTAGCGCTTTTCAAAAATACAAAGCGGCAACATGCAGCCGGGCAACAAGTGCACGTCCGGAAGCACGATCATCGGCATCTCCGCCGGGATGGTGATTGTTTGGGCGTTCTCGTCGCATGGCTCCATTTCAATGAACTACGCCAGTGAGCGGTGGGCGGTTGTCGCGCCCGGTAATTTTTGCGATATTCACCGGCCCCCATCTTCTTTCAACCAGTTCATGGAGTCAGAGGCCATGGCCACGATTTTTCTGGCTTCATCTGCGGACACCTCTTGTATCATGGCCTTGAGATCTGCCCAGGCTTCCTCCAGTTCCATGACCTTTGCGGCCAGGGCAGCGGTGGCGCTCTTGTCCGATTCCGCATCGCCACTGTTGTAGGACTTAAGCTTCTTGAGGAAGGCGATGTTCTCGTTGATTTCTTTCTCCGCCATGGGATCGCCCTTGCCTTTACTAAGTGGCAGGCGCTTGGCGAGATCGGCCAGATAATCTTCCAAGGCAGCGCCATTGCGGTTGGCCGCATGGGAATACATCGTGCCACCCCCATTGACGATGGAGGCTGCGTTGCAACTTCCGTCGCGGCACTTGATCAGCACTGTTCTCCAAGAGACCAGCTCGGTCACCAGTCTGATATCCCGCTGCGCCAGTGCGTATTCTGTTTCAATGCGCCTGGCTGTGGCATAAAGGTGCGCGGCGTTGTCCTGACCCGCTTCGCTTTGATCGGTGTATTGCGTGAGGTCTTCCACCCCCAGCTTCAGGGCCTTGGTCATGGTCAGCGTCTTCTTCTTTTCACCGGCGCTTTGTGCGCTGGCAAAATGACAGACGAGCACGGCGAATGAAATGATCTTGAGTAAGGCCTTCATCTGGAAGAATCGGCTGCGCGGAGTCCGGCCGTCAATGCAATATTTGCGAAAAGCGTGTCATCAGAACGGCGGGTGTATGTCGATTTTGCCACAAGACATCGGTGTTTTTCAGCATTAACCCTGTCACAATATGAACGCAGCTAATCTCACCCGCCGCCGTCTGCTCAAGCAGACTTTCGCCTTCAGCGCCGCCATGACCCTCGGGTCACGCAGACGTGTCCTGGCAGCCGACATCAGCCCCGCAGACCATCATCTTTTAATGTTCGGCGACTGGGGCGCGGTGGAAAAAGAAATGAAACCGCAGGAAGCGGTTGCCGGGGGCATGAAACGCTACGTTCAGGAAGCCAGAATCAAACCCGACGCCATGTTGCTGCTCGGTGACAACTTTTACGGCGCGTTTAATGGCGGCACCGCCTGCCCCCGTTGGAAGACTCAGTTCGAGAACATGTATCCCGCTGACGTTTTCCCCGGTCCCTGCTACGCCATGCTCGGTAATCACGACTACGATGACGAGCCCAAGGACAAGCTCACCGCCGAACTCGCCTATCCGAAAGATCATCCCGGCACCCGCTGGACCATGCCCGCGAAGTGGTATGCCTTTGATTTCCCCAAGGAGAAACCGCTCATCAAATTCATCGTGCTCGACAGCAACTACAAAACCCGTGTCATCTCGCTGACTGAATCCGAGAAAGCCGAGCAGAACGCCTGGCTCAAAACGGAGATCGCCCGGCCGCGCACCGCTCCCTGGCTCATCGTCATGGGGCACCACCCGCTTTATTCCAACGGCACGCACGGCGACAGCCCTTATCTCATCGCCGACTGGGAGCCGCTCTTCAAACAGCACAAGGTGGACTTCTATTTCTCCGGCCACGACCATGACATGCAACACATGGAATTTGAAAAACATCCCACCAGCTTTGTCATCTCCGGCGGTGGTGGTGCCCGTGTGCGCGTGGGCGAAGGTGCGGAAGCGACGGGCGGCGTGCTCAAACACGGCCCGTTCCTGAAAACCGTCTATGGCTTTACTCACCTGGAAGTCGGCAAAGACCGCATCATCACCCGCCATCTCGACGCCAACCGGAAACAGATCCACGCCTTCAGCAAAACGACAGCGGGCAAGGTGGAGATCATGGGGTGAGTTTTTCACCTGACGCGTCCCAAGCCGAACTGATCGCCTGTGGCCACAGCCTTGCCTTTGCCGTCGAACTGGATTTCCACCATCTTTTCGCTTTGCACCTCGGCACCATTTTCATCCTTCAGTTGCGCAATGATTTTGCGTGAGGCGGTGTCGATCACTTCGCCGGTGGACGGGTAGGCCAGCTTTCCATCCAGTGAGAAGGTGATCCAGCCCGGTTCATCTCGCAGCGCGATGCTCCTCACTTGCTTCGGCGGCATGACACTGTTGTCGAAGATGTGGAGGTGTTTGTTATGCGCATCCGTAACCCAGACTTCCTTTTCATCCGGCGTAAGCCCAATGCCATGTGACGGGCAGCCGTGCCTGACAACCTTTCCTTTCTCGAATCCCGTGACTACGACGCGATGCAAAACTTTCCCGCTCTGCAAGTCCGCGATCTCGAAACCGAGCAGGTCATCCACGTTCATATAAGCGATCGTGCCTGCGCCGTTCACTGTAAAAGGACGCACCACGTTGCCAAAAGGCCCCAGCTTGCGGACAACTTCGTTGGTCGTCGCATCCACCACCTCGACCATGCGGCTTCCGCGATCCGCCAGATATACCTCCCTGCCATCCAGGCCTGCGATGGTGTTATGCGCCTGCTTCTCCGAGGGAATGCGCGCGATGACATCGCCACTCATGGAGTCGATCACATGCCAAAAATTCTTTTCAAAGCTCGGCGTGAAAAGTTTGTTTCCATCGGGCGTGATGGACATCCGGTCGCAGCCACGTTCATAATGCTTCTCCCATAAAAGCTTGTCGCTCTGCAAATCAAAACACTCCATCGTATCGATGGTGCTGACATAAAGCCTCTGCGTCATCGCGCTGGCGCAGACACCCTTTACGTTCATTGGCTTTCCATCCTTGTTGATCCCAGCTGCTGCAATGCGCCGCACGAATTTATGCCCATGATCCATGTCGAACACCAGCACTCCGTGACCGCCGTATTTCAGTTCGTCGCGGATGCCAGGGACTGCGACGTAAAGCAGCCTTTGAGGTGACGGCGGCTCGGCTTGCGAAGTTAAACAAAGCGCGCAGCACGCGGCGAACACCAGCACCTTGAAGTTTGAAAGCATACCAAAGTATCTGGAACAATCCGCACCCGGTCAAGTGTTTGCGCTGAGCACGAGAGAAACCCCGTGTTGTAACAAGGGATAAATCTGGGATGGTGACCATATAGTTACCTCCGCCCTGCATGAATGAGCTCAACAATTTGGACTTGCAACGCGCGGAGCTTTCCTTGCTCGGGCTGCATTGCGCTGGCTGCGCAGGCACGGTGGAAAAGGCACTCGCTGCTGCGCCGGGTGTGAGCCGGGCGGACGCGAATTTTGCCACGAAGCGTGCGGCGGTCGTCTATGATCCGCACCAGACCGGCGTGGAAAATTTGCGCGAGGTCATCCGGCGTGAAGGTTATGACTCGCTCGCGCCAGACGATGGCTCCGACAGCGAAGCTTTGGAAAGCGCAGAACTACAGGCGCAGGTGGATGAGGAAAAACGGTTGAGAGGAAGGTTCTTGCTGGCGGCAATCCTGACTGCGCCCGTGGTGCTGCTGGCCATGGGCGGGCATCTCATTCCCGCTCTGTCGCCGTATCTGGATTTTTCTCTGCGCAAATGGATCGAACTTGTTCTGACCACGCTGGTGCTCACGAGCGCAGGCCGTGAATTTTTTACCGGAGCGTGGACGGCAGCCAAGCGTTTTCGTGCGGACATGAACACCCTGGTCGCGCTGGGCACTTTCGCCGCGTGGAGTTACAGCGTCGCTGTCACTCTTATTCCTGATTTGTTTGGCGTCGCTCATGGCGGATCGCATGCAGGCCATCACGCGCCGATGGTTTACTTTGAGGCCGCGGCGGCCATCATCACGCTCATCCTCGCGGGCCGTGTGCTGGAGGCCAGGGTCCGACGCAAAGCAGGTGGTGCCATTCATGCGCTTGCGGAATTGCAGCCGCGCAACGCCCGCGTGGAGAAGGACGGCAAGGAATCAGACGTGCCCATTGGTCAGCTTGTCGTGGGCGACATGGTGTGGGTGCGGCCCGGTGAAAAAGTTCCCGTGGACGGCGAGGTCGCGGAGGGTAAATCCACGGTGGATGAGAGCATGTTGACCGGCGAGTCTTTCCCGGTGTTCAAGACCGTGGGCGATCCGGTCATCGGCGGCACGGTGAATCTCACCGGCGCATTTCGCTTCCGAGTCACAAAGGTCGGCAAGGACACCGCGCTGCGGCAAATCATGCGCATTGTGCAGGAAGCGCAGGCGGGGAAGGCGCCCATACAACGGCTCGCGGACCAGGTCGCATCATGGTTCGTGCCCGTGGTGCTGATCATTGCCATCGTGACATTTTGCGGCTGGAATTTTTTCTCGCACGATCCCAATCGCCTGACCATCGCCCTCACCACCGCAGTCTCGGTGCTGATCATCGCCTGTCCTTGCGCCCTCGGTCTGGCAACTCCCACGGCAATCATGGTCGGCACCGCGCGCGGTGCTCAACTCGGCATTCTCTATCGCAGCGCGCAGGCCTTGGAAACCGCGCACAACCTCACCAGTGTGGTCTTCGACAAAACCGGGACGCTTACTGAAGGTCATCCCCGCGTGACGCAAATCCATGCCCAAATGATTTCGGAAAACGAGATGCTGGGGCTCGCGGCCAGCGCAGAGTTCGGCAGCGAGCACCGTCTCGCCGGAGCGATTCTCCGCGAAGCCGAGGCGCGCAGTCTCCAGCTGGTGCGGCCCTCGGAATTTCATTCCGTGAGCGGTCACGGAGTCGTCGCCACCGTGGGAGGCAAGCGCATCACCGTCGGCAACGAGCGTCTGATGCGCGAGAACGGGTTGAGCATTGATGAATTGTCACACGGCGAATGGTCGGCACGCGGCGCCACGCCGGTCTTTGTCGCCTTGGACGGCGAGGTCGTCGGTCTGCTGGGATTGACCGATCCTATCAAGCCAGGCGCAGCCGACACCGTGGAGCGTCTGTTGGGTCTCGGTCTGCATGTGACCATGCTCACCGGGGACAACCACGCCACCGCGCACAGTGTCGCCTCGCAGATCGGCATCCAGTCCGTGGTTGCGGAAGTGCTTCCCGATGCCAAAAGCGAGATGATCGCTGGAATGAAAAAGGGTGGGGGAGTGGTCTGCATGGTCGGCGACGGCATCAACGACGCGCCCGCTCTCGCCGAGGCCGATGTCGGCATCGCCATGGGGCGCGGCACCGACATCGCCATGAATGCCGCCGGCATCGTGCTCATCAGCGGCGATCTCCAGGGTGTCGCCACCGCCATCGAGCTTTCCCGCGCCACCGTGCGGAACATCCGGCAGAATCTTTTCTTCGCCTTCTTTTACAATGTGCTCAGCATTCCCGTCGCCGCCGGAGCGCTCTACCCTTTCACCGGCTGGCTGCTCAATCCCATGATCGCCAGCGCGGCCATGGCGTTGTCGTCAGTGAGCGTCCTGATGAACGCCCTTCGGCTTCGGAGCTTCCAGACCGGGAGATAAAACCGGAATGAGCCCCATCAATTTTCTGGCTTGTGTATTTTAAAAATATCCTCCATCATGAGGTTCATGAAACACAAATCCATCCTAATGATCGCGTTTCTTGCCGTCGGCCTCACCGCTTGCGACAAGCCCAAACCAAAAATTAAAGAAGCTGCCGACAAGGCCAACGCTGAGGCCAGTAAGGCCAAGGATGAGGCCAAAAAAGCTGCTGCCAATGCCGTGGACAAAGTCAAAGAAGCTGCTGCTGCCACTGGCGAGGCCGCCAAAAAATCTGCCGAAGTCGTGAAGGAAGAGGCGGCCAAAGCAGCTGAGAAAACCAAGGAAGCGGCAGCTAAAGCGGTTGAGGCCGGCAAAGAAGCACTCAAAGATGCCACCAAAGCTGCCGAAGATACTGTGAAAAAGCTCGACGCAGCTCCAACACCTCCACCAGTCGAGCCAGCTCCCGCGCCTGCGCCGACTCCCGCCCCTGAATTGTAACGGTTCTTTTGTAACAAAGGCATCTCGCCCTTGCTATGAGTCATTAAATATCATCCAGCTACTCCAACCGCGTCAGCACCTTGTTGCTGACGCGGTTTTTTTGCGATTCCCAGATCATGCCGACTTGTTGATTCACGGCATTCCCTGCGCGAGTCTCCGCGATGTCATTTGTTCCCAAGAAAAGCCTCGGCCAGAATTTCCTGCTCGATGAAAGCATCTCGCGCTGGATTGCCGATCAAATCCGCCCAGATGGTGCGCCTCTGGTCATCGAGATCGGCCCGGGGCAGGGGGCTTTGACGAAATATCTCGTGGGCCGTTGCGCGAAGCTGCTGCTCATCGAGAAGGATAATTTTCTCGCCGACAACTTGCGAGTTCAGTTTACCAGACGCGCCGATGTGGAGGTCTGGCATGGTGACGCCACCGGTTATGATCTGCGCCCGCTCTTCAGTTATGGAGGACTGAAGGTCATCGGCAATCTTCCCTACTCGATGGGGCAGCCCATCTTGCGCCGCTTTCTGGCCTCGCCCACGCCGGTGAACGAAGCGGTGTTCATGTTGCAAAAAGAAGTCTGCGACCGGCTCGCCGCGCAGTGCGGGCAGGAAGGCTACGGGGCGCTCAGCTTGCTGGTGCAGCAGCATTGGAATGTCGAAGTGTTGCGCATCGTGCCGCCGGAGGCTTTCAAGCCGAGGCCCCGTGTTGATTCCGCCGTGGTGCGCCTCACGCCACGCCCGGCGGGTTCGCTGCCGGTGTTCGATCGCAAGCTCTTCGACCGTCTGGTGCGGATGGCATTTTCCCAAAGGCGCAAGCAATTGAAAAACGTCCTGACTCCACCGCCCGGCGGATGGGAGCCGTTGATCGCTGTGCTTGGCAAATCAATCATGCTGCGCGCCGAGGAACTGTCGCTGGCCGAGTGGGTGCAGCTCACGCGACACTATGAGGGAAGGCATGACGAAGATCGCGGACAGAAGGCCGGCGAGATGTTTGATGTCGTGAACGAACGCAATGAAGTCACCGGCCAGGCACCACGCGGAGAAGTCCATGCTAAAAAAATCCTGCACCGCGCCGTGCATATTTTTGTCTTCAACAAACATGGCGAACTCTGGTTGCAACAGCGTTCCCATTTGAAGGACGTGCATCCGCAGGCTTGGGACTCCAGCGCGGCAGGTCATCTGGATGCAGGTGAAGATTACGCGATAGCCGCCGTGCGGGAATTGAAAGAGGAACTCGGCATCGAGGCGGAGACGCAATGTATCGCAAAAATTCCTGCCACGTGGGAAACCGGATGGGAGTTCGTCGAACTGCATCACGCGCAGCACAACGGCCCCATGAATTTTGCGCCCGACGAAATCGCGTGTGGAGCGTTCTTCAAGCCGGATCAAATCGCCGCATGGATCGCCTCCAGACCGCAGGACTTCGCCACCGGATTCATCGAGTGTTTCCGTGCGTGGGAAGTTCTCGAAAAGTCGTGACAGACTTCATTAGTTCTGCCCAAATCCCCTGGCTTGCTCCGCGAGTTTCTTGATGAACAACTGGTCTTCCAGTGAAAACTTGTTCACGCCGATTTGAAATACCTGACCGTCCTCGCGCTTGAACTCGGCGGTGTCGAACTCCGCCGAAGTGAATTTTTCCAGCGATGCTTTCAGCGGACGTCCGTTCGCATTTTTCCACTCGCGCACAGCAGTGGGAATTGGCAAAGGATCTGCGGGTTTTGTCAAAGGCTTTTGCACTTGTGCCTGTGAAGCCGGTGCCGAGCCAGGATTAAATGGCTGCTGTGTCGTGGTGTCGGAATCGTTGGTGGATGGCACGGCTGGACTGGCGCTTGCGCTTTCCCTTTTCTTGATTGAAATGCTGCCATATCGTTGCGGTTCATAGCTGCGTATGGGAGCCTGTCTGAAAGTTTGTGTGGAGGGGCAAACCCGAGGAGAAGAAGACATGAGAATAACCAAGACGAAGGAAGACAAAGCGCTGGATGAGGCGCTG
>JAYVOH010000047.1:0-6457 GCA_043758025.1 Verrucomicrobiota bacterium | reverse complement strand
CAGGACTTAGTTCAATGGATACGGCATGACGCATGCCCACACCTTAACACATCAAGTGCAACTAGTTTGTTATACTATTTAACGCGCACTACACTAGGCTCCTCGCCTGTTTTTTGAAATTTTCCTCCCGGCGAGCCAAGTCGGCCGCCTCTACCCGTCTTTGCTCGGCGATTTTCTCGGCCTCGGCTGCAGCCTCTTTCTGTTTCTTTTCCTCCGACGCCTTCATCTCCGCCTCCGCCTTGTTCACGGCCATCCTCTGATCTTCTAATCGGCGTTGTTCCGAGAGTCTCTGTTGTTCGGCAGCTTGCACCCTCGCCATTTCCGCATCTTTGATTCGCTGCGCTTCTGCTTTCAGCAGATTGTCATAGTTTGCGCGGCTCACCCAATTTCCACGAAACTGCACGTCGCCATTGTCACGATGACTGAGAATATCCGTCAAGGGTTTTATGAATTGCGAAAGCATTCTTCTAAGCGACGGGAACTTTTCAGAAAGAGTAGACGATTGACGGACGACATCCTCAATCCAAAGGAAATCACCTGAACCAATCATGTCTGCATTCAGAAGTGTCGGCTCGTATTCCAGAACGGCGAAAACTTCGTTTGCCTGAAAAATTCGTTCACCACCGCCCTGTGGCGTTACTTTGTAGCTCACGGCAAACCGTTCACATTTAGTGAAAGGAACTACTTTGGCAAACTCAGGGGCCGCATTTTCACCCTTGATGATCAGGAGTCCGGCTCCAAAAGCGGGGTGAAATTGCCAAATCAAGATAAGAAAGGCAAATCCAAGTGCCACAAGCTTGCGTGAATAACAAGATATCATGAACTAAAGATTCACAAGGTTCGATTGCAAAGCAACAGCAAAATGCGGCCTCCATTCGCCAAGTTTATCGGTTCATTCGCGAGGCCAATGCGCATTGACGCCCCGCCCATCCTCCCGATACTGGGCGCGTGTTTGTAGATCATATCAAAGTTTTTGCGCGCGCCGGGAAGGGCGGCGATGGCGTCGTTCATTTTCATCGCGGCAAGTTCCGGCCCAAGGGCGGACCTGATGGCGGCGACGGAGGCAATGGCGGCGACGTCGTGCTCGTGGTGGATAACAGCACCGACAGCTTGCGCGCTTTTTTCTTCAACAGCAAACTCGTCGCCGAGGCCGGTCACGCGGGTCAGGGCAAGCTCTGCACCGGCAGGGCGGGCAAGCACGGCATCTTTCGCGTGCCGCCCGGTCTGGTCATCAGCAAGCTTATCGAAAATGAAGATGGCGAGACTGTGCAGGAGCATGTGATCGATCTTACCAATGTCGGAGATACCTTCGTTCTCTGCAAAGGCGGACGTGGCGGGAAGGGGAACGACCATTTCAAATCTCCCATCAATCAGGCTCCGCGCGAATGCACGCCGGGCACGCCTGCTGAAGAGGGATACTTCATGTTCGAGTTGCGCTCCATCGCGGATGCCGGCCTGGTCGGCTTTCCGAACGCGGGCAAATCCACGTTGCTGACGAAGCTCTCCGCCGCGCGGCCCAAGATCGCGAACTATCCTTTCACCACGCTGGAGCCGCATGTCGGCGTTCTGGTATTCAGCCCTTCGCGCCGCGCCACTGTTGCGGATATCCCCGGATTGATCGAGGGCGCGCACGAGAATGTCGGCCTCGGTCATGATTTCCTGCGGCACATCATGCGCTGCCGTTTGCTGTTGTTCGTCGTGGACGCTGCCGGAAGCGAGGCGCGCGATCCTGTGGAAGATCTCGCTACTTTGCGCAAGGAAATCTCCCTCTACTCCGATGAGCTGGCCAAGCGCCCCTGGTGCATTATTGCCAACAAAATGGATTTGCCTGAAGCCGAGGAAAACATCCCGCGCCTCAAGGAACGGTTCAAGCGGATCAAGGTGCTTCCGATCTCTGCGAACGAGGGCATCGGCATGGACAAGCTCATCGCCCATCTTGATAAGACCACTGGTCACAAAGTGTTGTGAGTCATGCCGACGGTCGCCAGTTATTGCACCACATTTCTCAAACCGGAGATGCTGCACATCTACCGGCAGATTACGGGGCTGCGCCGCCATGAAACTTTTGTCGTCTGCAAAGAACGGCAGAGCGCGGAAATGTATCCGATGCCGGAGGGCGGCATCGAACTCGCGCCCGGCGTGCGCAGCAATTTCATCCGACGCTTCTGGCTGAAATACATCCGGCGCGAGCCGCCCATCGTGTATCGCGGCGAATACGGTGTGCTCGCTAGATTGCTGGAGCGGAGGCATGCGGACTTGATGCATGTCTATTTCGGACACACCGGCGTGCATCTGCTGCCGTTCATCCAGAGATGGCCGAAGGCTGTGATCGTCTCCTTTCACGGCATGGACATCCAGACGCGGGCGCATGATGCGAACTATGAATCCAGGCTGCGCGAACTGTTGCAAGCCGCCACGCTGGTGCTGGCGCGCTCCGATTCGTTGCTTGCGCGATTGAGTGAACTCGGTTGTCCTGAAAGCAAACTGCGGATGAATCGCACCGGCATTCCGCTGGATCAGTTTCCGTATGTCGAACGCAAATCCCCTCGCGATGGCGCGTGGCATTTCGTGCAGGCCTGCCGCTTGATCGAGAAGAAAGGCATTGATGATGCGCTCCATGCTTTTGCTAAGTTCACTGCAAAATTTCCCAAGGGGCATTTCACCATCGCCGGTGACGGTCCGTTGCGCGGCGAGCTGGAAAAGCTGACGCAAGAACTCGACCTGCATGACAGGGTGACCTTCGCCGGTTTCCTTAAAGGCACTGAGTTGCGCGAGCTGTATCATCGCGCCCACATGTTCATTCATCCCAGCCGCATGACTGCGGATCATAATCAGGAGGGAGTGCCCAACTCCATGCTCGAAGCCATGGCCACGGGGTTGCCGGTGATCGCCACATTGCACGGCGGCATTCCTGAAGCCGTGTGCGATGGAGTGAGCGGTATTCTGGTTACGGAGCGTGACCGCGCGGCACTGCTGGACGCGATGATTACGCTGGCGACAGACGAAGGCTGCCGGTCCCGCGTGAGCCTGTCCGCAGCCTGCGAGGTGCGCGACAAGTTTGAATCCTCAGCACAGATCGCGAATCTGGAGGCCGCTTACGACGAAGCGCGGGCCATCAAGTCTCTCGCTTGATGTTGTTTCCGCCATGCAGCATCAGGGAGTGGCTGCTTTCTTCTTCACGGCGATTTCCGAGCGAAGGCTCGGTAATGGTGATTACCGTTACTCCGGTCATGCAGCAATTCTTTCTCGCTGCCTGTGCTTTCCACGCTTGCGCGCGCCCCTCCGTAGGCTAGACCATAGGAACATCATGCCTGACGCCGATACCCGCCCGCTCGTCATCTCGCTCTGCGGCACTTTTTTGAAGCCGGAGATGCTGAGCATTTACCGGCAGGTGACAGGTTTGAAGCGGGTGCGCACCAAGGTTTACACGCAGTCGCGCGAGAATGCCGGGATGTTTCTCTTTGAGCCGGTCGTCACGATGACCAAGCTCGTGCGTCCGCGATTGCGCGGGAATTTCATCCTGCGATTCTGGTTCAAATACATCATCAAGCAATGGCCTCCGCCATTTCCGATCAACAAGGAGGTGAAGCCCTATTACTCGTATGATCTTGTGGAAATGCTTGCTCGTGATAAGCCCGCACTTGTCCATGTCTATTACGGGCACAAGGCGGTGCATTTCCTCGAAATGCTCCAGGCGTGGGGTGGGCCATGGGTGGTTTCGTTTCATGGCGTTGATGTCTCAAAGTTCCTCGATGAGGAAGGCTACGCGGAAAAGCTGAAGATTGTTTTTGCCGAGGCGAAGATGGTGATGGCGCGCAGTGAGTCGCTTCTGGTGAAACTCGAATCACTCGGCTGCCAACGTGAGAAGTTGCGGCTCAACCGCACGCCGATTCCGCTGGAGCATCTCAGCACCGCAGTGCGCACATCGCCCGCAGACGGACGGTGGCGCTTTGTGCAGGCGTGTCGTTTGATCGAGAAGAAAGGCATTTTGACGACGCTGAAGGCGCTCGCGATCATCAAGCAGTCGCAGCCAAACTTTCGGTATCTCATCTGCGGCGAAGGGCCGTTGAAGCAAAAAATCAGCGACACCGCGCAGCATCTTGGATTGCAGGAAAATGTCGAGCTATGTGGTTGGCTCACTCAGGAGCAACTCATCGCGGAATATCAGCGCGCCCATCTCTTTCTTCATCCGAGCGAGAAGACAAATGCCGATGACCAGGAAGGCATTCCAAATTCGATGCTCGAGGCCATGGCCACTGGCCTCCCCGTCGTCGCAACGCTGCACGGCGGCATTCCCGAGGCAGTGACAAACGGGCATGACGGCCTCCTCGTGCCAGAGAGCTCACCGGACGAACTTGCGAGCGCCATCATGCGTATGATGACGGATGCAACGCTGTTCTCGCGTTGCTCAGAAAACGCCGCCGCCTCCGTGCGTGCCAACTTTGGGAACGAGACGCAGATCGCGGCCATGGAGGATGTTTACTTCGAGGCCATCGCGCCTGTTCCGAATAAATAAGCGGTCGTCACGCCAACCACGTTTTCAGTTCATCGCGCAATGATTCGCAGTCCTCGACGTTCCAATCCTTTGCGGCCGCGAGCTTACAGGACCTGCCGGATGCGGCGCGGATGTTGAAGTGAACAGCAACATCACCTGGATGCGCCGCGAGCATTTGGCCGATGGATTCCAGGTCGTTCGCACTATGCCGTCTTCCATCGAGCGTGATGACAATGGGTGCATGATTGCCGTTTGCCTGACTGCCATTGGTTTTGGCGGCCTTGGGTTTCAGCGGTCTGATCTCCTGCGCGGTAAGCACGATAGCCTCGGTCCGGTCATCTTTTTTGCAGCGCGCTTTCACGCCGATCACCGCACCATCCTTGATCAGATCCTTGAACTTCTCAAACTGTTCGTTCCATGCGATGACCTCGGCGGTGCCGGAGAAATCCTCCAGCGTAAAGGTGGCAAACGCGCGGTTGTCCTTCTTCGTAAACTTGACGTCCATCTTCTGGATGAAGCCGGCGCAGTGCACGCTGCCGTTCTTTTCAGGGACTTCCGCGAGATCAGACAGTTTCGTGATCTTGTCGCTGTCGAATACGCCACGATAATTGTCGAGAGGATGACCGGACACATAGAAGCCGAGCAGTTCTTTCTCGAAGACCATAACTTCCTCTTTGCTCCAGGCTGGCACGTCTTCGCGCACACGCGAAGTGCTGCGCGTGGCGGTCATCTCGGCGTCACCGAAAAGACTGATCTGTCCGCTGCGCTGCTGCTTTTGCTGGGACGACGCGTCGCCCAGCATCTGGTCCATGCGATTGAACAATGAGGCGCGGTGCTCGCCGCCGAAGTCCAACGCACCGACCTTGATGAGCGCTTCCAGCATTCGCTTGTTGAGCAAAGTGGATTCGAGTCGCGATACAAAATCATCCGCGTCCGTGAACGGCCCGTTGACGTTTCGTTCCGCGATGGCCGCTTCCATTGCTTTCTCGCCGACGTTCTTGATGGCTGCCAGACCGTAGCGAATCGTGTTCGGTGTTGCAGAGTCGCCGGTGGTTTCCGGCGCGAACTTGAGCGAACTCTTGTTCACATCGGGCGGTAGAATCTGAATGCCCATGCGCTGGCATTCGCTGACGAAGCCCGCAATCTTGTCGGTGTTGTTGATTTCATAAGACAACACCGCAGCCATGAACTCGACCGGGTAGTTCGCCTTCAAATAGGCTGTGCGATAGGTGACGATGCCGTAGGCTGCGGAGTGCGATTTGTTGAAGCCGTAGCCGGCGAACTTTTCCAACAAGTCGAAGATGTCATTCGCGCGTTTCTCCGAGATGTCGTTCGTGTCCTTGCAGCCTTTCACGAAGATGGAACGCTGCACGGTCATTTCCTCGACCAATTTTTTTCCCATCGCGCGGCGCAACTCGTCCGCAGCGCCGAGCGTGTAACCGGCAAGCAGGTTCGCGGCTTTCTGCACTTGTTCCTGGTAGATAAGAATGCCGAACGTCTCTTTGCTTACTTCTTCAAGCAGGGGATGCAGATAGGTAACCTTTTGCGTGCCTTTTTTGCGGGCTACGAAATCGGGGATCAGATCCATCGGCCCCGGACGGTAGAGCGCGATCAAGGCGATGATCTCCTCAATGCGGTCCGGCTCTAGCTGCTTGCAAGCGTTGATCATCCCGCCGGATTCGATTTGGAACACTGCGGCCGTTTCTCCACGCTTCACGATGTCGTAAGTCTTCTTGTCATCCAGCGGCACCTTCTCAAGGTCAAAATCCGGCACCCGCAGCCTGACCGAGTCCACCGCGTCCTTGATGACGGTAAGCGTCTTCAAACCGAGGAAGTCCATCTTCAACATGCCCAACTCGGTGAGAGGCTCCATGGCGAACTGGCTCACGACTTCTTCCGCGTTTCCTCGTGTCAAGGGTATGAAAGTGTCCAGCGGCTGATCGCCGATGACGATGCCGGCGG
>JAYVOH010000046.1:0-6467 GCA_043758025.1 Verrucomicrobiota bacterium | reverse complement strand
ACAGATAAAACTTGGCAGACAAGCTAGGCCACACAGGCAAAAGTCTGAAAACCTTTAATATGCCTGAAAATTAGGATTGACGCTTCTCAAGATTTCGGGTTCAACAGTAGGTAGTTAATTTTTTTATGTCCCGCCCAGACGCCCCCAACCCTTGTATTTACAGCCATTCCCGCATGCAAGCGACTTGGCAGGAAAGCTGCTTAAAAATAATGGAAGAAATCGGCTGAAACGCTGTTATACTGACAACCCTCATTTTCAAATTTACCCAATCACCACTTTATGGCCAGCATGGAACTAGACGGAGGCATTAAAATCTACCTTCGCGAGATCGGCAAGACAGACTTGCTTACTCCCGCGCAGGAGGTCGAACTTGCCGACCGCATCAAAAAAGGCGACCCCGAGGCGCGCAGTCACATGATCCGCGCGAATCTCCGCCTCGTCGTGAAGATCGCCCAGGATTACGCCAACTACGGCCTGCCTTTGCTCGACTTAATCTCTGAAGGCAACATCGGTCTGATGAAGGCCGTCGAGCGCTTCGACCCCAACAAGGGCGGCAAACTTTCCACCTACGCCGCTTGGTGGATCAAACAATCCATCAAACGCGCGCTTGCGAATCAATCAAAGACGATCCGTCTGCCCGTCCACATGGTGGATAAAATTTCCAAGATGCGCCGCGTGGCCATGGCTATGTCCGAGGAACTCGGACGCGAGCCTACCGACGACGAGCTTTCGGAAGAAATCGGCATTGACCGCGGCAAGCTCAGCCAGCTCAAGACCGCGTCCATGCGCCCGGCGTCCCTTGATGCGCCGATCAGCGACGACGACAGCACCGAGTTCGGCGAAATCGTCGGCGACGAAAATGCCCAGACTCCTTTCGACCTGCTCTCGCACAAGAACATGCACAGCCAGCTCGACGGCTTGCTGACCGTGCTTGACGAACGCGAACGCAAGATCATCGACGCCCGCTTTGGCCTCAACGGCCAGAAGGCCCGCACGTTGGAAGAAGTCGGCCAGGAATTCGGCGTCACCCGCGAGCGTATCCGCCAGCTGCAAAATATCGCCTTGCGCAAACTGCGCCGCGCCTTGCAGAAAAAAGAAGACCCGATTCCGAAAGCCATGCGCAATGCCGGTGGCAAACGCGGCCGCAAGAAAAAGAAGGAAGCCTCGCTGGTGGAATAACTCACCGATCATCATGTCAAAGCCGCAGGGGAAACTCTGCGGCTTTTTTCCAGTCACCGCTGATGGCAATCCTTCAAGTAACCATGCCCAACGTCCTTGCAACTCCTCCTTACCCAAGCTACCAGCTTGAATCTTTATGCCTATGAGATTTAGTCCTTCAACCCCGCTTCTCGCCTTGGCCATTATTTGCCTTTTTTTTGGCGTTAGCCAGGAAGCCCGCGCCGAGTCCCGCGCGGAATATGTCATCGTCAGCGGCGGACCAGCGCTGCGCAAATGGGAAAATCTCCGCCGACCCGGCGAGCAGCACGACCGCTGGTGGGGAAATTTCATCCGGCCCGCGCGCATGAGGATCGAGGAAATTAAACAAAACGATCCGGGTGCACTTGTCACCTGGCTGGTGTATCGCAAAGCCTTTGCCACCAGGGGCAGCGAGGACAAACGCTCGCTTACCGAGCTCGTCACCAGTGTGCGTGACAAGTATCGCGTCCGGCTGGTCTGGTTTAATTCCGGCGACGACGTGATCGCCTACCTCAACAATGGGTTGCCGCGCAATCAGGTGCCGATCCGTGATTTTGAATTCTTCGGCCACAGCAACAAATACTGTTTCATGTTTGACTACAGCAACGCCGTTTATGGAGCCTCCGAGTCCTGCCTCCATGAAAAAGAACTCGGTAAAATTCACAGCGGCATTTTTACGCGTGACGCCTTCTGCAAAAGCTGGGGCTGCCACACGGGCGAAAGCATGAGCCGCGCCTGGCGTCGCGCCACCGGCGTCCCGATGATCGGCGCCTACGGAAAGACGGACTATTCTGACCCGCTCAGAGTGGTGGTTTCACCCGGTGGTCATTGGACGAAAGGCTGATGACCGGGCGCTGAAGCGCGCACCACGAACCGTGCATAAAAAAACCCCGCAACCCTGAGGCGGTGGGGATTTCGTGAAAGATTTTCTGCGGCTCCGTTTACGCGCTGACGGCGACGGGATCCACATTGATGCGACGACCTTCCTGATCAAAGCGCACGCGGCCTTCGATCAAGGAGAAGATGGTGTGGTCGCGGCCCATGCCGACATTTTTGCCTGGGCGCCATTTCTGGCCGCGCTGACGGGCGATGATGTTGCCGGGGATGACAACTTCGCAGCCAAATTTTTTGATGCCGAGACGCTTGCCCTTGCTGTCGCGTCCGTTTTTAACACTGCCTTGTCCTTTCTTATGGGCCATGACGAATCTCCTGTTTAGGGGTGAATGAGTTTAAGCGTTGATCGAAGTGATCTCGACTTTGGTGAGTGATTGACGGTGGCCGCGTTTGCGGTGGTAGCCTTTGCGGCGTTTGAATTTGAAGGCGATGACTTTCTCGCCGCGGAATTGTTTTACGACTTTGGCGGCCACGGTCGCGCCGCTGAGGAAAGGCGATCCGGTGCGGAGGCTTTCGCCCTCGCCGGCTGCAATCACTTCTGCGAAGGTGACGATGTCGCCCTCGTTGCCTTCGAGCTTCTCCACGTCGAGCGTTGCGCCCACGGTGATGCGGTGCTGTTTGCCGCCGGATTTGATGACTGCGTATGACATATGCCTGGAATGCGTTCGTTGTTCTTGCTCCGCACGGGCGCGGAGGGCCGGGAGATTGGCACAGGGAGGGCGGGTGAGCAAGATTTTTTTAAAAAAGCCCGTAAATCGGAATCTTCCCCCACGGAAGGCGGACGCGGTTTAGACCACGCCGCGCAGCAAACGCTCCGCGAGCGCGAGATCGGCCGGGTGGGTGATCTTGGGATTGGGTGAGTGATTGTCGACCACCGCGACCTTGGCCCCGATGTGCTGCACGGCGGAAACTTCATCGGTCACGGTCAAGCCATCACGTTGCACCGCTTCATAAGCCTCGCAAAGCAACGCGCGATCGAACACCTGCGGCGTCTCCATGATCCACGCGCCATTGCGCTCCAGGCTGCCGGTGATGATGTGGTGGGAATCAACGCGCTTCAATGTTTCCGTCACGGGCCGGGCGCAGGCCACCGCGCCGCACTCGTCCGCCTTGGCGATGCAGCGCGCGATTTGTTCGGGCGTGATGAGAGGGCGCGCGCCATCATGCACAGCGACGATATCCGTGTCGGGTGCTAATTTTTTCAACCCCTCACTGACGCTGAAATGCCGTTCCGCTCCGCCATTGACCAGCATCACCGGCTTGCGGAATGCTCCCGCGTCAATCCACGACTGCACCAGCGAGCGCAATGCATCGCCGGCGACGATAATGATTTCCTGCACGGCATCGCACGCGTCGAATGCCTCTACCGTCCAGCGCAGCACCGGCTTGCCCAGCAGCGGCGCGGTGAGCTTGTCGAAGCCCATGCGCTTGCTGCTCCCTGCGGCGACGATGATGGCCGTGGTCATGCTGCGTTATGGCAGGCGTTTGGAGACTTCCATGCTCAGCGTCTTGTTGTCCGCCGCGCCAGCCGTGCGCTCCTGAAGAATTTTCATCACCTTGCCCATGTCTTTCTTCGAGGTCGCACCGGTTTCCGCGATGACGGTTTCGACGAGCTTGATCAAATCATCCGCATTCATCGCGACGGGCAAATACTTTTCCAGCACCGCGATTTCCGCTTTCTCCGTGTCCGCCAAGTCCTGACGGTTGGCGCTTTCATAGGAGGCGACGGAATCCTGGCGCTTCTTGATCTCGCGGCGCACCACCAAGATGGCGTCCTGGTCATCCAGGTCTGCGTCCGCTCCATGCTTTTCAATCGCGGCGTATTTGATGGCCGACTTCAACGCCCGCACCACATTGAGCGCAACGGTGTCCTTCGCCCTCATGGCGGTTTTCATGTCTTCGACGATGCGGGCGGAGATGGTGCTCATGGGGAATGCGGAGTTGATAGGGTTGAGAAGTTGAATGGTTTAAATGAAAGCACTGCGCGAGGCATATGTCACTTCGAGATTGAGGCTGTTACTTCATCATGGTGAACCAAGGATTGACTATCGCATAGATATAAGCCGAATAAAAATCCCCGACGATCTTGACGTGTTGACCCAACCAAAAGACCGGCGCATAAAAATAAGCCAGGCCATGGAAGAGCCATTCGGGCACCTTTGAGATGTGCGAATATAATTTAGACAGAACCCAGAGCACAATGGGCGGGCTTACAGATAGGCGGCCAGGCAGACTCCGACGATCAAAGGCCAGCGGGGACTGGAACCAATGTTATTCTCGTCGTGGCTCATGGCATCGAGGTCTTTCTCAGAGGGCTGAGTTTTCAAGGAGGAACGGCACTCCTGCCGTCCATTGGGATCAACTACTCGCGACGACAAGAGTGTCGTCGTTCCCTGTCAATCCGTGGCGCGAGCTAAATATTTTTCAGCATCGCCTCCACGATCTCATCGGCGCGCAGCAGCGGCAACGAGTAGTGCCCGTCTTTGGGTGTCACTTTGAAGGTCGCGCCTGGCATTTGTGCGGCGGCTTTTTGCGCGAGTCCCACCGGGATGTTCCAGTCTTCATCGCCGTGCCAGAACTGGACGGGGTATTGGATGTCGGCAAGTTTGAAACCCCAATCGGATTGATAGATCGTCCCGTCGTGACGCACGGCGGCGACATTGCCCATCAAGGCCTCGCGCCCGCTGAACATCATAATGCGATGAAGTCGCTCATCTTGCAGCGCGCGCCGGTCTTCGGCTGCATAAAATTTGGCGAGCCAGTTTTGCGGCCATTGCGTGAGTTTTTTTCCGGCAATCCAGCCGGCGACGCGCAGGCCGGGTTTGACGGTAAACGGCAGACACTTTTGCGCCCATTTGGCGAGCTTATAAGCCCAGAAGAGTCCGTCGGTTCCGACCTCGCGCAGCGGTGGCGCACCGCAGACCACACTGGCACCGAGGAGCCGTTCCGGCATCGCGTGGGCACAGGCGAGGGCGTAAGCGCCGCCGCCGGATACACCGAGCACATAAAATTTTTCCGCGCCCACGTGAGCCGCGAGCTCGCGCATGAGTGGGGGCCAGTCGGATAGCCTGCGTTCCGGTTGAAATTCAGAGAGACCGATGCCCGGACGATCAGGCGCGATGATGCGCAGGCCTCGCTTCTTTCCGACATCTTCCATGAGTTCACCCTGCAAACGTGAACTGGGCCATCCATGAAAATAAAACAGGGGCTGGCCTTGGGGATCGCCATACTCCGCGTAGCCGAGGACGCGCCCAGTCGAGAGTTTGAATGTGTGGTCGGACATGAAAATGAGATTGGTGGAAAAACATCAGACGCCGCGCTCGAAAAGCCACGGCCAGTGTTTCACGGGGGCCTTGACGCGGCGCAGACCGAATTGCTTGATGGCGAACTCGCTCAAGTGCGCGGTGGCCTCATCCACGGAGTCGGTCATGTGAATGAGCTTTAGATCGTCTTCGGCAATCGTGCCGGCCTGCGCCATTTGCTTCAACAGCAGGGTCAGCGGCTGCCAGTAATCGAGGCCCATGAGCACGATGGGGAAGTTCCGAATTTTCCCGGTCTGGATCAGCGTCAGCGCCTCGAACATCTCATCCAGCGTGCCCACGCCGCCCGGCATGATGACAAAGCCGTAGCTGTATTTCATCAGCAGCGTCTTGCGCACGAAGAAATGATTAATCTTCACCCAGCGGTCGAGCCACGGGTTGGGCACCTGCTCATGGGAAAGCTGGATGTTACAGCCCACGGAGCGTCCTCCCGCATCTTTCGCGCCACGATTGGCCGCCTCCATCATGCCGGGGCCGCCTCCGGTCATCACGGTGAATCCGAGCCGAGCGATGGCCGCGCCCATGCGCCGCGCCAGCAAATAGTGGGGATGATCCTCCTTGATCCGGGCGGAGCCGAAGACCGTGATGCAAGGCCCGACGAAATGCAGCGCGCGAAATCCCCGTATGAAATCCGCGATGGTGCCGAGCAGCAGCTTGAGATCGCGCAGACGCGAGTTCGGCCCGCTGAGCAGGGCACGATCCGCCTCACAGTTGATAAAGCGCTCTTCCTCGCGCAAATCCCCAGCTGATACCGGAGCCGGATCGGGCAGGACGGTCGTGGAGGGTTTTGGCGGTTCGGAGGCAGTTGGGGTCATGGAGAGGGCTAATGTAGAACAACTTTAATGTCATTTGTTGTTTATCGGGGGGTGATCCCAATGATTGCGCCCGTCAACTTTTGAACCATGACCCGAATGGCACTGAAATAAGGCATATTTGGGATGGTGTTAACCGATATGTTTGTTAATATATTGGATGCATAATGTCACCAAATTCTTCCCGGGCTTTCATCACCGTCTTTTTGGCCGCAAGCCCTTGACCATGGGCGCGAAGCTGGCC
>JAYVOH010000045.1:0-6479 GCA_043758025.1 Verrucomicrobiota bacterium | reverse complement strand
ATCTGCTATTGGATGGCGGGTGGTCTCAATCTCAAAGTCCCATCAGCTTTTACCCATCCAATCTAGCAAAGCGCCATAATCGTAGCCTTCTCGCACCGCGACACATGATAAAGCAAACTTTGACTCATGCCTCATGCTACAATATCATCATGAGAGACTCAAACTTTCCGGAAGAACCGAACAACCTGCCGGAATTGTTAAAAAAACTCCGTTCAAACACGGCTCAAGAAATTGAGAATCAAATCGTGACTTGCAAAAACTGTGGACAGAAAAATCGCCTAACCAAACGAACAGTAAGTGGTGTTTATCGTTGCGCGGCATGTCAATGCGAGATCCTCGATCCATTTTGAAGCACCAACTGTCAGAATTAAGTTAAAATGACACTCCACATCTTGAGTATAGCTTTCGCTTTCGCGTTTCCGGTTTGCCTCCTCGCCAGCGAGAACCTGCCGCAAAGCGCGACGTTCAAGGGCCGCGCGACGTTTGATGCGCTGGTGGCACGGGCGTTGTCGGAGAACTGGCGCGCGCTGCCGATGGGCGAGCGCGTGGCGAAGTTCGGCTATGCGATGCGTGGGACGAAGTATGAGGGCTACACGCTGGAGATCGACGATCATGTGGAGTCTGCATCGGCGAATTTAACCGGGCTGGACTGCTGGACGTTTTTCGAGACGGCACTAGGGCTGGCGCGGATGATTGACGTGCCGAAGAAGAGCTACGCGCCGGGCGACCTTCTGAAGGAGATCGAATGGACGCGCTACTACGGCGGTGCTTGCACGGGGAAATATCTCCAGCGCATCCACTACCTCGGGTCGTGGTGGTATGACAACTCAGCGCGCGGCAATGTGCTCGACATGACGGGCAAAGTGGGGACAACGATCCCGCTCGTGGACCGCAAGTGCCAGGAAATGACGGTGCTCTGGAAGGGCTACCGCTACCTGAAAAACGATCCGTCATTGCTGCCGGAGATGGGCCGGATTGAGGCGCGGGAAAGCGCACTGCCCTTTCATTACATACCGAAGACCAAGGTGGCGGGCATTGAGAAGAATCTCCAGAGCGGCGACATCATCGGCATCGTCACCAACCAGACCGGCGGCCACTGCTCGCATGTGGGGCTGTGCTACGTCACCAAGGATGGCACGCGTCATTTCCTGCATGCATCAAAGAACCATCATGAAGTCACACTCGACGAGCGGCTGAGCGCTTATCTGGCTAATTTCAAATATCACGCTGGAATTATTGTCGCCCGACCCTTGCCTCGTTCGGCAATGATCACGGATGAAAAAGTTTATCAGTCAAGGTTGTCGGAGCTGACGAAGTAATCAGGCCTTTTTCTTGCGCGGTTTTTTTGGCTTGGCTGGGGGAGGAGCGGGTTCTTCATCCTTCGTTTCTAACTCCACGGGCTTACCAAGTTTCTCGCGCACCATGTCCGGAGTCATTTTCGCCACGGGAATTTCATAGCCCAAGGTATCATGATTGGCCTGAAATCCGTTGCCATCCACATCCACATAGATCGGTGCGTGATAGGCCAGCGGATGCAGCCCTGACTGGTCGCTGCTGCCATATCCGGTTTTCAGGGTCATGCTTTCGTGAGTGACCACGACGATGAGATGCGCATCCGATTTCAATGGGACGGGAATGGTTTGATCGAACTTGACCACGCCATCGGCGAACATTCCCGGATGGGTCCCGCGCGTGAAATTGAGCGACGATTCGGGGCGACCGTTCACCAGCACCTGCACACGGTCGATGTCTTGCCAGTCGGTGCATTGCACTTTCACATGAAGTTCCACGCGCCCGTTGGCAGCCAGCACATCGTCACCGGGCATTTTGCCATCGCTTGTGGTAACTTGAAGGAAAGGGCCGGTGGTCAGGACAACATGGCCCGCCTTGGCGTGATGCACCAGATCGCCGCTCCAGTCGATTTTTGCAGGATCATCAGTCTTGCTCGGCAGATACATGCGCCAGCCTCCGACGCCGTTTCCGAAGACACTGTGCGCATCCGCGACGGCCAGCGGCGTAATACGATAGCCAAGATTGAGTAACTGTAGCCAAATGAACTGACGCACTTGTTCAACCTTCGTGGCCAGAGCGCCTTTCGCTTTCGATAATTTCCAAGGCGAATCCGCCAGAATGTTGCCCGCGCCACCGAGAACTCCGCTCTCCGTCTCCATGCCATTCACCATGCTCTCGATTCCTTTGAACCCGTTATCGGCCTGACCGTCCAGATTGCGATCATTAAAAAGAAATGTCAGGTCGGGATGATTGATCTGCACCCATCGGTCTTCGCTTTCCCCCTGCCAGCCACGCAGCGTGAGTGCGCTGATTCGCGGGTCCGCATTCCAAACAGGCGCGCCATTATCTTGGATGAACGGCTCCGTCGTAAGAGGAAAGCAATTCAAATGTGCGGCGTTTCCGGTTAGTTCCATGCCGGTCACCGTTTGGATTTCGTCAAGAAGACCGAGCTGCTTGATCACGGGACGCCAGTCATAAATGCGGTTGTGCTCCGTGGTCGGGGCGAATTCAATATTTTCAGCGGCGATGTTGCTGATGCGATCCGGCGTGCCGCAGACATTGTCGCCGCTGGGCGTGGAATGATTGTGAAAATCCGCGCTGATCCACCCTGCGGTATCCACCAAGCGTCTGAGACTGGCTTTGATCTCCGCTTTGTTCCCCTGCTCCAGCGTCACGTCTTGCTCGTGATGACTAAATTCAATGCCGTGGGTGACGATGATGTGATAATTGCCCGGAGGAACTTGAACGGTGAAGTGACCGTTCTCGCTGTGATACTGGTCACGGCAACCGTGCGCCCGCATAGCCGGGCCGAGATCGACAGGTTGCGTTTCACCCGTGGCCAGAATTTGAGCTTTGCATGGAATCGCTCGCCCGTTCACACCGGTGATGACAAAATCAAGTCGCGTTGCGGAATCCAGTTTCACGGCGACTTCCGATTTTTCATCAACCTTCACTTCGGCTTCAACGATGCAAGCCGGACGCCCCAAGTCTGTAATCGCAAACCTGTGTTTACCTCCCGGCATCTGAAGTATCATCATGCCATTCGCATCGGGATAGCCGGGGATCTTGCTGTTGCCATGCTCCAGCATCACTCGCGCCGAGGACACGGGCTGGCCATCACTGTCCGCAACTTTGATCTGCAAAGTTCCCGTCTTCTCTCCGCGCATCGATTGCACAACGCCCCAAGCTTCGAGTGGCGAGCGTCCCACGGCAAGGAATCGCGACCAGGTCACTTCCTTCTTCGGCGGCAATTCCAGCATGTCATCCACCGACTTGGAACCGATCAATGGAATCACCCCGGTTGCATACCCCGCTTTGTCCGCCGGATCAATCGAGTCAGCCCAGCGAATCCCATCGCGCTCACCCGTGTTGTTGAATCGAGTCCACTCGTCTTTGGTGCTGACCTTCATGTTCTCGATGCCGTCATTGCGCACCGTGGTGATGATCCAGATGCCCTGCTCGCCATCGCGGATGCGATATTCGTGGCGCTTGAACAAGCCATTGTGATTGGCGCCCGTCACAACCGTTTCCACAGCGGCTTTTTTCTCCTTGCTGCCCGGCATCACCCGCACCCATGAAACCTGCCCGCGTTGTCCCGTTGGACAGAAACTGGTGATCTGATCATTCTGTCCGTCACGCAAAGTGAGATCATACAAGCAGCCCGGCGTCACGCCATCCGCGCCATAGAATGTGCTCATGTTCGGACGGCGAAGATGCGCGTCTTGAGAAACGAGCGCGACGACCTTTTCGTTCCGCAGAACAAAGTCGCCACGGATGCCGTCGGCTTCTTTTCCCTGCGGAAGACCGCTTTCCATTCCGAAACCAACTTCAAAGGCCTCGGCTGAAGGAAGCGATTTCGCCGTCAGGCACCAGAATCCCATCACCAAATAAAATGCGTTTCTCATCAGACTAAGCAACGAGTTGCCCGCTCAAAAACAATCAAAATATGAGCCTTGTGATTTCCGGCGAACCGAAGATTCAGTTGCCGCACTCGCATCACTGCGTAAAACTGGCGGCTGACAATGGCTGCGAGCAAATCTTCAACCCATGAAAAATCCCGTATCCTCATCGCCTGCGGCGGCACGGGCGGACATTTATTTCCGGGCATCGCCGTCGGCGAAGCTTTGCAGGCGCGCGGACATGAAGTGACACTGCTCATCAGCGAAAAGAAGATCGACAGCCTCGCTGCCAGCGGACACGAGGGAATGAGCTTCGAGAAGATGCCGTTTCTGGCGATGCCCAAGCCGTGGTCGCCCAAGATGATTTCGTTTCTGCTCGGATCTTGGCGCGGATTGAAACAGTGCCGCAAGATGATCCGCGACCGAAAAATCAATGTCGTGCTGGGTATGGGCGGCTTCACTTCCACCACTCCGGTCATGGCGGGAAGAATGGAAAAGATCCGGACGTTCATTCACGACTCCAATGCCATTCCAGGGAAGGCCAACAAACTTACTGCGCGCTTCGCGGATGTGGTGCTGCTCGGGTTTGCCGAGTGCGCCTCATTCTTTCCCAAGAAGGAAACACGCGTGACCGGCACGCCGGTGCGATCGGCTTTGCGGAACGCGGCCCGTGTAGGCAAAGACGATCCGCATGTCTTTTTTAATCTCAAACCTGACCGCAAAACCTTGCTCGTCGTCGGCGGCAGCCAGGGCGCGCGGGGCGTGAACAATGTGGTGATGCAATCGCTCAATCAACTCGACACGCTCGGCTTGCAAATCCTCCACATCACTGGCCCTGCCGATTACAAGGATGTGCGAGATGCCTATCAGGGCAAGGAAATCGCGCTGCGCTCGCACGTGGCCGCGTTCTGTCATCGCATGGAACTGGCTTATCAGATTGCCGATGTCGCGTTGGCGCGATCGGGGGCTTCGACTCTGGCGGAACTGGCCTTATTTGGAGTGCCGAGCATTCTTGTGCCCTTCCCGTTTGCCGCCGACGATCATCAGACGAAGAACGCGGAGATCTTCAGCAATGCCGGCGCAGCAGTGATGATTCCGCAGTCGGATCTTTCACCCGAGGTGCTGACGGATACGGTTGGGGATATTTTGCGGAACAAAAAGAAGCACGACGCGATGCGAAAAGCGGCGCGCAAGATGTCCTGTGACGATGCTGCGGAGCGCATCGCGAAGATTGTTGTAGAGTGACCGGGCAGAATGCCCGGTCCACACACAGGCTGGAAGCCTGTGTCACGATTGGAACCTCAATGCTGGTTGCAGAATTCCTCGAAGCGATCCATGCCGCTGTTGATGATGTCGAGGCTGGTGGCGTAGCTGAAACGAATGGTGTAGTCGGCTCCGAAGGCGATGCCGGGAACGGCTGCGACCTTTTGCTTGCTGAGAAGTTTCTCCGCAAAGTTCACAGACTTGATGCCAATCGGCTCGATGTCCACGAGGAAGTAGAATGCGCCTTGTGGCTCGACAACTTTGACCTTCTTGATCTTGCTCAGACGGTCGAGCATGAACTCGCGGCGCACATTAAACTCCTCGCGCATGTCGGCCACGACCTGCTGGTCGCCGTTCAATGCGGCAATGCCACCGAACTGGGCGAAGGTGGTCGGGTTGCTGGTCGTGTGGCTTTGAATGGTGTCGATGGCGATGGCAATTTCCTTGGGCGCGGCGGTGTAGCCGAGACGCCAGCCAGTCATCGCGTAGGCCTTGCTGAATCCATTGATCGTGATCGTGTGGTCGTAAACTTCCTTGCTGAGCGAGGCGATGCTGGTGTGCTTGGCTTCGCCATAGACAAGCTTTTCATAAATCTCGTCAGACAGGATGAGGATGCCTTCGCCAATGGCGATCTCGGCGAGTTTCTCCATTTCTTCCTTCGTGTAAACCGCGCCAGTGGGATTGCCGGGAGAATTGATGATGATCATCTTTGTCATGGGCGACATCGCCTCTTCAAACTGCTCGGGCGTGATTTTATAACCGCTGGCAGCAGTGGTTTCCACAATCACCGGCACGGCGCCGACAAGCTTGACCATCTCGGGATAGCTCGTCCAATAAGGAGCCGGGATGATGACTTCATCACCGGGATTGCACACGGCGAGAATGGCGTTGTAGCAGGAGTGTTTCGCGCCGCAGTTCACGCTGATTTGCGAAGGGTCGTATTTGAGGCCGTTGTCCACCTCGAACTTGGCGGCGATGGCTTCACGAAGTTCGAGCAAACCGGCGCTTTCGGTGTAGCGGGTCTGGTGATCGTGCAGGGCCTTGATCGCAGCGGCGGTGATGTGGGCTGGCGTATTGAAGTCGGGTTCGCCCGCGCCGAAATTGAGAACGTCCACTCCCTGTTTCTTCAATGCTTTCGCCTGGCTGGTGATCGAGAGCGTGAGTGAGGGAGAGAGTTCGGCGACGTTTTTTGCGATAAAGTCCATGTGCTGGTTTGTGTAAGGTTGGGAGGGATGTCTATAAAGGAGCGGTTTGCCGGTTTGTCAACGAATCCAAACCGAAACTGCCTGCCTCATTTTGGCGGCT
>JAYVOH010000044.1:0-2197 GCA_043758025.1 Verrucomicrobiota bacterium | reverse complement strand
TCGCGCGTGTCGCGAACATGAGCGCGACATACTTCAGCGGAAAATTCAAGGAGGCGACCGGGATCAACTTCGTGGATTTCGTGGCGCGCACGCGGGTTGAAAAAGCCCGCGCACTCTTGCTCAATTCGGATCGACGCGTGAGCGAAGTCGCGTTTGAAGTGGGTTTCCAGTCGCTCTCTCAGTTCAACCGCGCGTTCAGAAATATCACCGGCGATTCGCCGCGAGACTCACGCGCTACGTTCGCAGCCGCGCACAAATCAGCGGGCGAGCAGCACCGGGAAAACGCGCAGTCTTTCAGAAGGGATGCGTAGCGCGATTTTCGGGGCAATGGGAAAGTTACCCCACGAACGGCACCACGCCGTCGTGAACAACACAACAAACAACATCCATGAAAACACTCAAACTCACACTCCTCGCCTTGGCCTTCGCGGCTTTTCCCGCATTCGCACAGGAAGCACCTGCAAAAATGAAGGCCACCAAAGACTGCGGCACCTGCTGCAAACAAGGCGGCGACTGCTGCGACAAATGCACCAAGGATAAATGCGCGCCCTGCTGCGACAAAAAAGACGCCCCGAAAAAGTAGGCGACCACCACGATTCACAAACAAACAAAAACTAAACACATGAAAACAAACATAATCAAAACCCTCGCAGTCGCCATCCTCAGCCTCGCCTTTGCGAGCACCGGCCTCACCGCCGATGACCACAAGGACATGAAGGATCACGTCATGTTCAAGGACGGAAAAGTCACGATGGTGATGGGCGGCAAGAGCATGGCAGCGGATAAGGAAATCGCCCTCACTAATGGTGCGAAAGTCGCGCTCGATGGCACTGTGACGATGAAAGACGGCAAGACGATGAAGATGAAGGAGGGCGAGATGATGGGCATGGACGGCACCCCTATGAAACACACGCCAAAGGAAGCCCCAAAGCCGTAGGCAAACCCTACGATTCACGGACAAACCAAAAACAAAAACAAGAAAACCAAACACATGAAAACCACACTGAAATCTACACTCGCGGCGCTGAGCCTCGCCATCCTCGCGTTCGCCTTCTCCGGCTGCGAAAGCAACGGCGGTAACTCCGGCGGCGGAACACACAACATGGGTAATCTCAAAAACCCATCCATGATGTCCGATCGGCAAATGTCTGGTCGCTGAAGTGCGCCGCGTAATGGGGAGTCGCGTGGACAAACGCGACTCTCCAGCGCGGGCATCCGCCAACCATCACCAATAAAGATCACGACCATGCAAGAATCCAAAACCGCAACCGAAGACCCCATGTGCGAAGCCACCGCGGGGACGCCATCAAAATGGATGCGCCCGGCGCTGGTGACGCTGGCGCTCTCCGCCGTCCTCGTAGTGACCGGTTGCAATAGATCCGACGATTCCAAAAACCAAGACTCCGACCATCGCGATGGGAACCACCGCGACCATCCCATGAATGGGAACAAATAAACTGAAAGAACTGACTTATGACCAACACCACCGAAACGACAAAAGACCCCATCTGCGGAATGACCGTGGATGAAGCCACTGCACTCCACGCCGAGCGCGATGGAAAGACGTTCTACTTTTGCAGCGCCTACTGCCGACAAAAGTTTCTATCCACGCCCGCCGACGCAAAGCCCGAGAAAAAATCGGGCGGTTGCTGCGGGTAACATCCGCACGAACAGAAATCCCTCGCGGAAGGACTGCCGCCCTCCAGCACAAACGCCAGACTCAAAAACAACAACTCGATCCATGAAAACACTTCAACAAATCAATAATCCATCCATGAAAACATACCTCCCTTCTTCTCGCCCTTTACTTGCCACTGTCTTGGCCGGGACGCTTCTCACATTCATAAACACTACTAGCTTGCACGCGCAGACTCCGAAGCCGGCTGCGCCCGCAGCGGCCCCCGCCGTCGATCCCGCTACCCACGCGGCACATTTGGCCGCAGACGCGCCAGCACAGGATGCGGGCAAGGGAGAACCCGCACTCGCGCAGAAGCTTTCACAATTGCAGGCGAAGGTCGCTCAACTCGAAGCCGCGCTCGCGAAAAATGCGCCAGCGATGGCCGCGCCTGCAGCGGGCGCAGCAATGCCAGGAATGCCTGCCGCAGCTCCCGCCGCAAGCCCTGCGATGGGCATGGGCAAAATGAAACCCGGCGCGAGCATGGCCGCAGGCGCAGCACCGGCTCCCGCGATGGCGGGC
>JAYVOH010000043.1:0-6492 GCA_043758025.1 Verrucomicrobiota bacterium | reverse complement strand
GGACTTAGTTCAATGGATACGGCATGACGCATGCCCACACCTTAACACATCAAGTGCAACTAGTTTGTTATACTATTTCACGCGCACTACACTAGCACGCCGCGCTGCTTCAGTCCGGCGACGAGATCGCCCACGGCCTTGTCCATGTGATGCACAACCGCAGCATAGGTGGCCATTAAATGATCGAAACGATCCTGCTCCACGGCGGAGACATCTTTCCACCCCTGGACTTCCTGCGGCCGCGGCGATTTGGCCCAGGCCTTGTCGGTGATGCCGAGCTCGAGCTGCTTCGCATAACGCGCATCGCGAATCGCGCCCCAGCCGGCTTTGTATTTGCCGCGGAACTTGGCGATCTCCTCCGCCGGGGCCTGCAACGGGAAGTGCGGCGCGTTGTGGCAGAGATGGAGATAGAACGGCTTCTTCTCCGCGAGCGCCTCGTCGATGAACTTCAACCCGAACGTCGTCCAGAGGTCGGTGCTATACCATCCCTTCGGCAACCGCGCGTCGTCGTTCGCGATTTTTTCACCGTTCAAAAACAGCTCGGCGCGCGGACCCGTCGGGAGGTAGAAGCCCCCGGCCGCCGCATTGAGGCTGCGCTCGAATCCGCGTGTCGTAGGAGTGACACCAAAATTCTGCCCGACGTGCCATTTACCGGTCATCGCGGTGAAATAGCCCGCGGGTTTGAGCACCTCCGCAATGGTGACACATGAGTCGTTGAGCCGCCCCCGATATCCGGGCTGGCCCTTGTCCTCGGTCATGTGCCCGACGCCGGTCTGATGGGAATACAAACCCGTGAGCAAGGCAGCGCGAGTGGGACAGCAGCGGCCGGTATTGTAGAACTGGGTGAAGCGCAACCCGTTCGCTCCAAGCGCGTCGAGGTTCGGCGTGGGAATCTCGGAGCCATAGCAGCCGAGATCGGAAAAGCCCATGTCATCCACAAGAATGACGATGATGTTGGGCTTGTCGGCGGCAGAAAGTGGAAAGGCGATACACAGCAAAAGCGCGAAGGCGAGGGAAGCAGTTTTCATGATGGGGAACAGTGATGTTATTTAAGGGGGAGTGCCGCGAGATTGAGCTGAAGCACGCCGCCGCGCAGACGATGGAAGCTGATGCGGTGGCAGTTTTGCTATTCTTCGCTGAGAGCAACGTCGAGATGGACGCGATCTTTCGACGAACCTGGCGACCGAGGGCTGGCATCGCATCGGCGCTTTCGGACACGCCAAACGCCGTCTGGTTTTGCCGTTCACCGGCAGATGTCAAAATGCTCTAAAAGTGCCCGGACAATCTGTTTAATTGGTGAGAATACTGATATCGCGCAATGACTTGCGGGCCGCTGGCTTGTCGGTCACGATAATGGTCGCGCCCGAGGACAGCACGTCATCGAGCTTTTGGGCGAATTCGGGAGAGAACTTCACCTTCGGTGCCAGATCATGAGGCGAGTTGCCGCCGCCGCTCACACTCATCCATCTCCGCGCGGCATGACCTGGTGCATAGGGGCTCGATCCTTTGCCTACACCATCAAGCAACGTGAAGACTTGGTCCCCGAGTCTGCCCTTCACCGAAACGGACGCACGACCGATCGGCTCCCCGTTGCGATAAACATAAATCAAACCGTCCGCCGAACTGACGAGGATGGTGACAGGGCCTTTGCTGCTGCGTTCTGGACGCCAGTCGTATTCGCCTTTGGCCATCGGTTTGAGCATCGCGGGATTAAAATCTTTCGGTGCCAGCATCAAGCCAGGATTCGCCGCGAAGTGCGGCTGCGTGTTCCTAGCATCACCGATGACCACCGTGGCTCCCCGCGTGGTGATGGAGAAGAGCAACGTCGAGAAATCATAAGGCATGCGAATGCAGCCGTGGCTGGCGGCATGGCCGGGAAGATTGCCCGAATGCATCGCGACTCCATTCCATGTCAGCCGCTGCATGTTTGGCATCGGCGCGTCATCGTAAGTTTTCGAGTAATGCGTCTGATTTTTTTCCAAGATCGTGAAGACACCCGCCGGTGTTTCATGACCCTTCGCGCCCGTGCTGACTGAAGAACGACCGACCAGAATGCCGTTGCGATAAACGCTGACCGTTTGTAGCGGCAGGCTCACCAGCACCACCACCGGACCCGCGGGCGAGAGCTGCGGATTCCACCAATACTCGCCCGGCTTGAGCGGGCCTGTCGGTTTGCCCGTGGGTGTGCCTTTCGTGTGGAAAGATGGTTGCGCCATTTCACCGGCCTTTGTCGGCTTCTGGCTCACCGTAAGATCCAGACCAGTATGGCTGGTTGAGCAAGAGGTGACAGCTGCCAGTAACGCCAGCGCGAATGACTTCAGGATTTTAGTTTTCATGTTTTGAATTATTTTAACTACAAAATTTTTACACAGCGTTTTGCCTATGGCTCCGCTGCGCAGTTTTATCAATGACAAACGTGATGTGATTTGTTTCTGCTGCTTCTGACTTGCGGGGATTGTGAAGGCGGGCTTGCGATTTGAGGCGGAGGATGGCAATATCAGGCCCATGACTGCGACGTTTACCATTGACGATGCCGGACAGATTATTCTGCCCGATGCCCTGAAGCGTATCTTCGGCGTGGAGCCTGGCGTGCGCCTACGTGCCGAGGTGACTTCGGATCGCATCGAGATTGTGAAGGACATTCCGGTGGTCACGGAGGGAGTGCTAGAGAATGGCGTTCTGGTGCTGCCAAAGCTTGGCATCAAAATGGACGCCGGAACCGCCATCCGTGCTGACCGTAACGAGCAGGCTGAACGAGCGCTGCGTCGATGAGTGTGCTGCTCGACAGTTCTATCCTAGTCGCTGCGCTCGCACCCGATGAAGACAGGCATGCGGAGTGTCTGGCTCTGCTCATGCAGAGCGGTAACGTGGTCTATGCCCATGCGTTATTGGAAACGTTCTCCACGTTGACCGGCGGCAGGCTTGGCGTGAAAGTGGACGCTGATTTCGCCGCACAGCTACTGAGCGAAACGGTCCTGCCGCGAGTTCAGGTCATTGAACTTGGCTTTGCGGAACTCCTGGCTGCGCTCCGGCTGGCGAGGAAACATGGCGTCCGTGGCGGTGGCGTTTACGATTACATGCATCTGGTCGCCGCCAGGAAGACCAAGGCGGACATCCTCTACACGATCAATCTCAGCGATTTTCAACATCTGCATCGCGAGGGTGATCCAGAGATTAGGCGTCCGTGAGGATCAGCGCATTTACCCTGCGCTCCACGAGGAGTATGAAGTCCGCCGGGAACTTCTGAGCAAGCCTGCGAAGCCCAAGCTCTCCACGGCCTCAGCCTGGGCCTGCTGAGGGTGTCCCTGCTGCTTCTGCCTTGCGGGGAGTTGATGGATGGGCGGATCTCGTCAGCTCGGAGGGCTGCCCACTGCCGCCGGAGGCGGCCAATGCACCCGTTCCTCTGAGCGTTAATGAAGTTCAAGACAGCAGTTCGCTTTCGGCTGCGGCGGATTCAGTCAGTTGTTGAGCCAATGATTTGGTCGGTCTAACTCCGAGTTCTTTTAGCATCTCAGCCTGACGAATGACATTACCCTTGCCGGTGTGCAGTTTGCCTTTGGCTTTGTCGAAACTGTTTTGCGCTTGGCCGAGCTGCTTTCCAAGATCATCGAGATCGGCAACGAATCCGCAGAGTTTGTCGTAAAGTTCCGCACCGCGCTTTGCAATCTCTTGAGCATTTCGGCTCTGATCCTCTTGTCTCCAAAGATACGCAACCGTGCGAACCACGAACAGCAATGTGCTAGGACTCACAAGCAGGACATTCTTCTCCCAAGCCTGGTGGAACAATTCAGAATCATGAGTGACGGCCATCATGAATGCAGGCTCCAGGGGAACGAACATGATCACGAAGTCGAGAGTCTTTATGCCGTAAAGAGCCTGGTAGTTCTTCTCTGAAAGGCCTTTGATGTGCGATCGGATCGATCCCAAATGCCTCTTGAGCGCCGCTGCCTGCTCCGCCTTATCATCCGTTGAACTGAAAATGCTGTAGTCCGGCAAAGTCATCTTTGAATCCACGATCAGTTCTCTGCTGCCAGGCAAATGGATGACAACATCAGGAATGACGCGAGCTGCACCGTCATCTGTCACGACGCTGCCTTGGCGCTCGTAGTGAACTCCGGCCTGCAAGCCAGCTTTGCCCAAAACGTCATCTAGAATGATTTCACCCCAGTTTCCTTGGGCTTTTTGATCACCCTTCAAAGCGAGGGTTAGGTTGTGAGCTTCCGTGCTGAGATTGGTGTTCAGTTGCATGAGCTGCTTAACCTGCTCGGCCAACGCGCTGCGATCCTTCCCCTCATTCACATAAACTTCTTCGACCTTAGTTTTGAAGTCCGTTAGTTGCTGCTTTAATGGGGTTAGCAGTTGTCCAAGATTGACTTGATTTTGTTCGGTGAATTTCTTGGATTTTTCGTCAAGAATCTCATTTGCCAGCGCCTTGAATTGGTTGCTCAGGTTTTCTCGTGCCTCGTTGAGCAGATTGAGCTTTTCGATGCCCTGTGTTCGTTCCGCATCAATTGTGGTATTGAGTTTGGCGATATCCGATTTAAGCGATGACTGCTGGTCCTTGAGTGCGTTCAGTTCAAGTTGTGAGGTGTTCAGTGCCGCTTCCAAGGTCGGTATCTTTTCTGATCGTTCATGCAGTTGCGCCCTCTCTTGGCTCACTGTTTCCAGTTTGGATTGGAGGCTTGTTTTAGCTGCTTCTTCGTCTGCCAGACGTTGGCTCAAAGAAATGTTCTCGCTGGTGGCTGCCTTGACCTGCTCTGTAAGCTGAGCTCTCTGCTGAGCCAGATCATCGACATTGCGGTTGAGTTCACTCGATTCCAATTCGGCTGAATTTAACCGCTCCCGCAATTCGCCCACGCTTTGATTCACGGCTTTGAGTTGCTCGGATAGCGTCACTCGCTCGATCTCGCCCGAGGCTAACCCTTGAGATTCAGCAAGCGCAATTTTTCCCTTGAGAACCAGCCAAATGACAAGCCCTCCGACTATCAAACCGATTGCGAGAGCGATGCCGTGTTCGATTGAGATTTGCATGGGATGAGGCGTTTGGATTGTCCGAGGGATTGCTACTTATGATACTCCTGCAACGCCCGCACCTGCACCTCACTGGTTTGCAATGCTTTGATCCCCTTGAGCGCGGCATCCGCGCCACGCAACGTGGTCATGATGGGAATGCGGTTCTGCATCGCGGCGGTGCGGATTTTCACTTCGTCCTCGCGCGGGTTCTTGCCGCTGGGGGTGTTGATGACGAAGGCCATGTCTTTGTTCTTCATCATGTCCACAACGTTGGGGCGTTGACCGCTGGCCAGCTTCGGCAGGATGTTCACTTCGATGCCAGCATCCTTGATGACTTGGCCGGTGCCGCTGGTGGCATACAAGGTGAAGCCGAGGTCGGCGTAGCCTTGGGCGATTCTCACGACGTTGGGACGATCGTGTTCCTTGACGCTGATGAAGACGTTGCCTTTCGTGGGCAAAGTGCCGCCAGCGGCCATCTGGCTTTTGGCGAAGGCCATGCCGAGGTCGTAGTCGATGCCCATGACTTCGCCGGTGCTTTTCATCTCGGGGCCGAGGATGATGTCCACGCCGGTGAACTTGCTGAAGGGGAAGACGGCTTCTTTGACGCTGTGATGCTTGGGGATGACTTCTTCGGTGAAGCCGAGTTCTTTCAAGGTCTTGCCGACCATGATCTTGGCGGCGAGTTTGGGCAATGGGACGCCGATGGCCTTGCTGACGAAGGGCGCGGTGCGGCTGGCGCGGGGGTTGACTTCGATGACATACAAGTCGTCGCCTTTGACGGCGAGCTGCATGTTCATGAGGCCGCGGACGTTGAGGGCTTTGGCGAGTTTTTTCGCGGCGTCGCGGATGCGGTCCTGCATGGCGGCGCTGAGGCTGAAGGGCGGGATGACGCAGGCGCTGTCGCCGGAGTGGATGCCGGCTTCTTCGATGTGCTCCATGATGGCGCCGATGACGGTGGTCTCGCCGTCGCTGATGCAATCGACATCGACCTCGGTGGCGTCCTCGAGGAAGCGGTCGATGAGGATGGGGTGGGCGGCTTGAAAGTGGGGCAAGCCGCTGGCTTGGCCGCTTGCAACCGAGACGGTTGCACCACCTTCCTGAATCGCCTTCGTGACGTAGTTGATGAGTTCGTTATCGTTATAAACGATCTGCATGCCGCGGCCACCGAGCACGAAGCTGGGGCGCACGAGGCTGGGGTAGCCGATCTTGGCGGTGATGGCGAGGGCCTCCTCCAGCGAGGTGGCGGTGCCGCTTTCGGCTTGGTGCAAGCCGAGATCGTCGAGCAGCTTGGCGAACATCTTGCGGTCTTCGGCGAGTTCGATGTTCTTCGGCGAGGTGCCGATGATGCGGACGCCGTTTTCTTCGAGGCCTTTGGCGAGGTTGAGCGGGGTCTGGCCGCCGAACTGGACGATGACGCCGAGCACCTGGTCGTGGCGGTTTTCGCGCTCGTAGATGTTGAGCACGTCTTCGAGCGTGAGG
>JAYVOH010000042.1:0-39489 GCA_043758025.1 Verrucomicrobiota bacterium | reverse complement strand
CCGCTGCGAACGGGTGCCGCTGCGCACCACAAGGCAGAGTTCATCTTTTTGCTCAGGACTTAGTTCAATGGATACGGCATGACGCATGCCCACACCTTGACACATCAAGTGCAACTAGTTTGTTATACTATTTCACGCGCACTACACTAGTGATTAAAGTATGAAGTGGTTCTCATGCCGCGTTCGATGAAGGCTCTTCATGAATTATTTCTCTTATGTATGCGGTGGCAGAAGATAATGGCAAGGTGTTTGGTGGATGGAAGAAAACACCACGCCACCTCCTTGACGCGGGACGGCCTGCGGTCTTTACAGCACGGGGGGGCGATTGCCAATCGCCCGCCGGAATTGAATCAGCGAAGCGCAGCTTTTTCTCATCACGCGGCTTGTTTCAGGCGCAAGTGGATGCAATGTCTCCGTCCGGTTGCGCTATCACGGCCTCCCCAATTTGTCATCTTTCATGTCCACCTCCCCCTTCCCTACCACCAGCACCGACGCCCCCAAGCCGCTCATCCCGGTCGAGGGCCTGAATGTGCTGCACATGTTCTACACCATTGACCACGGTCTGTGGGATTCGCTCTCCTCCGAGGAACAGCGCGAGGCTAAGACTCATTTCGCCACGCTGGTGCAGACGATCCGCTCGCATCCCCGCACCCAGCTGCTCACGTTCAGCGTTCTCACGCCAAAGGCTGACATCGGCTTCATGCTTCTGACGCCGGATTTGAATGATGCCAATCGCTTTGAAAAGCAGCTTACGCTGGCCCTTGGCCCGGATATTTTACAGCCAGCTTACAGCTACTATTCCATGACGGAGCTGAGCGAATACACCACGAGCGAAGAGGAATACAAAAAGCAGCTCATCGCCGAACTCCAGCAGCAGCAACAGGGTCACGAGAGCGAGATGGTGCTCAATCCCACGGATATCGAGGCCACCGAGGACATTGAGTTGCGCCTCAACGAGTGGCGGCAACGCATGAAAAAATACAATCAGGACCGCCTTTATCCGAACATGGCGGACTGGCCCGTGATCTGCTTTTATCCCATGAGCAAGCGCCGCGACGAGAAGGACAACTGGTATGCTCTCGATCACGAAGCGCGCCGCCTGCTCATGCAGGGCCATGCGCGCATTGGCCGTCAATGGCACGGAAAAATCCGCCAGCTCATCACTGGCTCCACGGGACTTGATTCCCACGAATGGGGCGTGACCCTTCAGGCGAACGACGTCTATCACGTGAAGGGCATCGTCTATGAAATGCGCTTCGACGAAGTGAGCGCGAGATATGCTGAGTTCGGCGATTTCTACATCGGCATCCAGCTTCCACTTGATGAACTGCTGCGTCGCGTCTGCCTTTGACCGCGCCGCGTGAGATTTTGTTACGGCCATGCCTACGATCATCACGCCAGAGACCATCACGCGCCCGGTCATCAGCCTGGACACGCCCTGGCAGGTTGTGATTCACAACGACCCGGTGAACCTCATGAGCTACGTCTCGTTCGTTATCAGGAAAATCTTCGGCTACGCGGAGAAGGAGGCCGAACGGCTTATGCTTCAGGTGCATCAGCAAGGCCGGAGCATTGTCTGGACGGGCGCGCGCGAACGGGCGGAGCATTACGTCCGCGAGCTTCAAGGGCATCAGCTTCTGGCCACGCTGGAAAAAACAGACTGACATGCGGCTTTCCCTTCAAAAAAATCCACCGCGCTGGCGCATCACCGAGATGCAGGAGATACATTTGGAATTCCTGCGCCTCGCCGCTGAAGACGCCAGCATGAATGACTGCCCCGGCGGGCGCGAGCGCCTCTATCCGCCACCGGTTTCATCACACGATTTGGAAGAAGAAGAGGAACTGGTCGAGGACTGGAAAGAATTTGTCACCTCGGAGATGGAAATAAAATTCGCTGGAGACGTCGGCATGTTTCTTTCCGACCTCGATGACGCCAAGCCCGTGCGGCGCATCAGTGATGAAACACGTCCGCAGCAATACCGCCTCGACATTCCACTGGAGCACAGCATGGCCTGGTTCAGCACCTTGAATCAGGCGCGGCTGCTGCTTGATCTGAAATTCAAGCTTCACGCCACGCCGGATGATCCAGCTTCCAGCGCCTTTCAGGAACAGGCGACCGCAGAGGACGATACCGTTCGCCTGCTCGTCCTGATGCGCTACGAATTCTATGCGTGGATCCAGGAATGGCTGGTGCGCCATGCGTTGTGAATCATAACCGCCGAGACGTGAATTAGTTTGCCGTCGCCCCTGGCGCTGCCATCATCAGGAATGATTGCCTATCTGCGCGGACAGCTTGTGGATGCCCTGCCGGGCCAGCTCACCGTTGATGTCCACGGCGTTGGCTACAAATGCCTCGTCCCGCTCAGCACCTATGACAAACTCGTAGGGAGCACCGGCGAAGTGCGCTTGCTGACGCATCTGCACATCACCGACCGCGATCACACGCTGTTCGGATTCGCGACCAGTGATGAACGCGACCTCTTCAAGCTGCTGATGGATCGCGTCAGTGGCGTCGGCCCCAAGCTCGCGCTCGCCGTCCTCAGCGGCATGGCGGTGAATGATTTCAAGGACAACGTCATCCGCAGTGACGTGGCCGCGCTTTCCCGGATCAGCGGCGTCGGCAAAAAAACTGCCGAGCGCATCGTGCTCGAACTTAAGGACAAGGTCGGCATCGTGGACACCTGGCAGGCCGCGAAAGGCGGCGCCAATGCCAACGACCCTTCGGCAGTCGCGCAAACCGACGCTGTGCTGGCCCTGATCGCGCTTGGTTTCAAACAGGGCGACGCCCATAAAGCCGTGCAAGATGCTGCGAAGCGTGCCCCGGATGGAATCACCACCGACAAGCTTATTCGCGAGGCCTTGCGAGAGTTGCGATAAAAGGTGGAGCGCAATCCATGCGTGCTGTTCTCCAAGACAAACGCAATTTTGGCATTGGCTTTCGGCCTGATTCCACGTTTAATGTCTCTATGGCCAAATCCAAATCCACCAAAACAAAGAAGGTTGCTGGAAAAATCCAGAACGATGAGCGCACCTCATCCCAAGTCACGCATCCCCATCCGTCGGCGACCCGTGAGGACATCCGCACTACCGATCACCGCACCATGGGATCGCGTCAGTCGAGGAAACCCGCCGAACGCTCCAACCAGCGCCGACAGCCGAAAACGGGCGGCGCAGGTGGACACGGATTGGCTGGCAAAGCCGACCGTTCCAGCTCGAGTTAGGAAAATCCCGGCGAGGCGCAAGAGTTAAATATCGCACAAAGAGTCTTGCCAGTCGCGCCGGCTTCATGCACAGCGTGAGGCATGAAGCGCATTGTCTTTGTTCTTTTCTTCGTAATGGCCTCGGTGCAGGGCCACGCTGAAGCCGTCAAAGTCAGCTTCGCGCCTGACGGCAGTATGCTGCGCGGTGGCAAGCCCTATTTCATCAAGGGAGCTGGAGGGGAAAATAATCTGGATGAACTCGTGAAGCGCGGAGGAAATTCCTTTCGCACCTGGACGGAGGGCGGTCTGGCCGGCCAGCTGGATAATGCAAACGAGCTCGGTCTTACCGTCTGCGCCGGCATCTGGCTGGAGAAGGAGTGCAACTGGTTCTCTTATCACAAACCAGAGCACTGCGAGCGCCAGCTCGAACGCGTGCGTAAAACCATCCGGCAGCATCGCGATCATCCGGCCCTGCTGCTTTGGGGCCTGGGAAATGAAATTGAGGGCGATGGAAATGACGAGGCGATGTGGCAGCAACTCAACCGCCTCGCGCAAATGGTTCATGAGGAGGATCCGGCCCATCCTACTTTCACGGCCGTCGCCGGTCTTAGCCCGCCCAAGGCCGCGGGTCTGATCAAGCACACGCCCGACCTTGACATAGTGGGCATCAACACTTACGGCGGCCTCTTTAGTCTGCGTCAGCATCTCGAGAAAGTCGGCTGGACCAAGCCTTGGTTCTTGTCGGAATTCGGGCCCCAAGGTTTCTGGGAATCACCCAAAACAAAATGGAACGCGCCGCTCGAGCCCACCAGCACGCAGAAGGCCGCCATGATCCGCAACTGCTATGAAAAAGCCATCACGCCCGGCGGGCCATGCGCCGGCGGCTATATCTTCCTTTGGGGGGAAAAGCAGGAAGCAACAGCGACATGGTTCGGCGTGTTCCTCAAGACTGGCGAAACCGTCGCCACCGCGGACTTGATGCAGGAACTCTGGAGCGGCAAGGCCCCCGACAATAGGGCGCCGATATTGAAATCATTCAAGTGCAGCACCACCACGATCAATCCATCGGAAACATTCACCGCCAATGTGGAGGCTTCTGACCCTGATGGCGACAAGCTGGAAGTGCGTTGGGAAATTATCAACGACACCCAGCGCCTTGACGCCAAGGGCAGTGAAATACCCCCAACCCCGTTGGATGGACTGATTCAATCCGAAGGCCCGAGCGCCGCGATCAAAGCCCCTGAAAAAGCCGGCTCCTACCGCGTGTTTGTTTACGTCACCGACGGCAAAGGTCATGCGGCGACCGCGAATGTGCCGGTGCAGGTGAAATGAGAATGAGTTTATTTGTTTTCCATCCATGAAACAATTCTGCTTACTGCTCATCGCGCTGCTTTCCGCCAGCATGACTTCACAACTCCGCGCAGCGGAACCCGTGCCAAATAAGCTCGTTGTCCTAACCTTCGATGACTCGGTGGCGAGTCACGCGACTTTTGTCGCTCCCCTGCTGAAGAAGCTTGGATTCGGAGCGACGTTTTTCATCACCGAGGGCTTCGAGTTTCTCACGGACAAGGAGCACTACATGACGTGGGAGCAGATCAAAACACTGCACGAGCAGGGCTTCGAGATTGGAAATCACACGCGGAAACATGAAGCCGTGACGAAACAGAAACCAGAGCAGCTCGCGAGCGACGTAGAGTTCATCGAGAAGCAGTGCGCCAAATTCGGCATCCCGAAGCCGGCAAGCTTTTGTTATCCCGCTTATCAAACAAGTGAGGCCGCCGTGAAGTTGCTGCGCGAGCGCGGTTACCTTTTGGCCCGCGCAGGTGGCACAAAGGCGTTTGACCCTGTGACGGACGAACCATTGACACTGCCCCAAGCTTTCGATGGCAAGCCGGACAGCACACTGGAACAATTCAAAGCGGCAGTCGCTCAAGCTCGCGACGGGAAAATCGCGGTGATGACCTTTCACGGTGTGCCGGACATCAAGCATCCTTGGGTGACCACCGATCCCGCGAAGTTCGGGAGCTACATGCAGCATCTCAAGGACGAGGGCTGCAAAGTGATCGCCATGCGCGATCTCGCGAAATATGTCGCGCCCAGGAAGTGACTTATCATCCGCTCATTCTGTTTTAACACCCGCACACCATGAAAATACTAGCCCTCGTCTGTCTCGCCATCACCTCCTTCGCGTCCGCGCAGAATGTGAAGTCCAACATCCGCTATCTTGACGATGGCCATGAGCGACATGTGCTCGACATCTACGCACCGTCGGATGCCAAGAACGCGCCGGTTGTTTTTTGGATTCACGGCGGCGGCTGGACTACCGGTGATAAATCCGACGTCAAACTCAAACCCCAGTGGTTCATGGACAAGGGCTTCGTCTTTGTCTCGGCCAATTATCGCCTGCTCCCCGAGGTGGACATGGGCACTCTTACCCGTGACGTGGCTGCAGCTTTTGGCTGGATGGAAAAACACATCGCTGAATATGGGGGTGATCCCAAGCGCGTGCTGGTCGGCGGCCATTCTGCAGGCGCACAACTCGCGGCGCTGATCTGCACGGACGCTCGTTATCTGACGGAGCAGGGCGTCGGCTTCGAGGTGCTCAAAGGCTGTGTGCCGGTCGATGGCGACACTTATGACGTGCCCGCGATGATTGAGGTCGCTGAAACACGCGCGCGCGTGCACGGGCTGCCGCCGATCAAGAACGGGCATCGCGTGAGATTCGGAGACGATCCGGCGAAGCACAAAGATTTTTCCGCGGTGACTCACGTTGCGAAGGACAAAGGCATCCCGCCGTTCCTCCTCCTATACGTCGCTGCTCATCCCGACACAACAGCGCAGGCGGTTCGCCTGGCAAACGTCCTCAAAGAAGCTGGTGTGCCAACTGCCACCTTCGGCGCGAAGGACTCGAATCATGTGAAGCTGAACAATGACCTGGGTCTTCCAGATGATCCAGCAACGAAGGCGCTCGCGGACTTCGTGGACAAGATAATTAATCGCAAGTGAACGGCGCGGCTACGCGCCCAGTTCCTTCGCCCGTTGGATGGCGCGCATCATCCCGCGCGCTTTGTTAATGCACTCGTTGTATTCGTATGTGGGATCGGAGTCCGCCACGACACCGGCACCAGCTTGGACAAACGCCTTTCCATCCTTGAGCACGCAAGTGCGCAACGCGATGCAACTGTCCAGCGCGCCATCGAATCCAAAGTAACCGACGGCTCCGGCATAGGCGCAGCGTTTGTTCTTTTCCAATTCGTTGATGATCTCCATCGCGCGCACCTTGGGTGAACCGCTCACGGTTCCCGCGGGGAATGTGGCGCGCATGACGTCGTAGGCGTTGCGCTCCGGCGCCAGCTTGCCTTCGACGTTGGAGACGATGTGCATGACGTGCGAGTAGCGCTCCACGATCATCAATTCGTTCACTTTTACCGTCCCGTATTCGGACACGCGCCCGACATCGTTGCGCGCGAGATCGACGAGCATGATGTGCTCCGCACGTTCCTTCGGATCAGCGAGCAGGTCTTGCGCCAGCGCATCGTCTTCCGCGGGCGTTTTGCCCCTCCAGCGAGTTCCTGCAATGGGACGGATTTCAATTTTTCCATCGAGGCATTTCACATGCACTTCCGGCGAACTGCCGACGAGCGAGAAGCCGTCAGGGAATCGCAGACAAAACATGTAAGGCGAAGGATTCACATGGCGCAGCGCGCGGTAGAGATCGAGCGGGCTGCCTTGGTATTCCGTTTCAAAACGCTGCGAGGGCACGAACTGAAATACATCTCCCGCCTTGATGTATTCCTTGCCCGCGAGAACCATCGCCTCGTATTCCGCCTGCGTGGTGTTGCCCGTCGGCGCGGGCGCGCCGGTCGCCGCTTCGGGTGCGAAGGCTTGCAGCGCTTTAACCTTGAGCGGAGCTTCCAATTTTGCGATGACGCGCGCGATGCGCTGCTGTGCGGCGTCATAAGCCTCACGCAATGAAGCGTAGTCGGGCGTGAAAATATTGGCGACGACGGTGAGCTTGCGATGCTTGTGATCAAAGATGAGCACCGTATCCGCGATCATGAAAACCATGTCCGGCAGTCCGAGCGTGTCTGGCGGCGGCGCACTCAAAGTTGGCTCGAAGTAACGCACCATGTCATAGGCGAGATAGCCAACCGCTCCGCCATGAAACACCGGCAGCGGCGCGGGGCCTGCGGGCTTGAAAGGAGCCATGATTTTTTCGAGTTCATGCAAAGGATCGCCCTCTGCGGTGAATTTGCGCTTTGCTCCGCGCTCGTCGATTTCGATCTCCTTACCCCGCGCGGTGAAGATCATTCGCGGCTCGCTGCCAAGCAGAGAATAGCGACCTGAGTGCTGCGTCAGTTCGGCCGACTCCAAGAGAAAACTGTATTGCCCGTCATCGATTTGTTGGAAGGCAGAGAGCGGCGTTTCAAAGTCCGCCGCGAGTTCGACCCACACCGGCACGAGATTGCCGGAGGCGGCTCGTGCTTGGAAGGTATCGAAGTCGGGTTGAAGATAACGCGGGTTCATTGGTTTGGGAAAGGATGCGACCTTGCACCCGACGCGCGCCATGCGCAACCATCCCGACAAATCATACCGCTGCGCTCAATGCACCACGTGCAGCAGTCGTCCGATCAAGTCGGGATAAACACCCACCGCGATGATGGCGATCACGAACAAGGTCATTAGTATCTGCGAACCCCAATTCAGCGCGATAGCGGGTGTTCCAGCCTCTGGCTCGGAATGCAGCGTGAGAATGATTTTGAAATAGTAGTAAAACCCGGCGGCGGCACCGATGATGGCGATCACCAGTGAGGCATAATTGCCATCGAGCGTGGCGGCAAAAAACACGAGGAGCTTGCCCATGAATCCGGCGGTCAGCGGCAGACCCGCGAGAGCGGCCAGGGCCAGCGTGAGCGCAAATCCAACCTTGGGCGAAGTGCGCGCCAGTCCTTGGAGCGAGGCGATGTCTTCTCCGATTCCCTGGGCGCGTCCGGCAGCGAGAACCAGGAAGCAGATAAAGGTCATGGGGAGATATGTGGCCAAATAGAAGGCGACAATTTCCGAAGGCGTGAAGCCCAGGCCGGACGCATGGCAGGCCAGCGCGAGCAGCAAATAGCCCGCATGAGAAATGCTGGAGTAGGCCAGCAGGCGTTTGAAATTAGTCTGCGCGATAGCGGCGAGATTGCCGAAAAGAATGGTGGCGCACGCGAGCACCAGCAGCATTTGCGTGACTTGCGGAGCAATCACGGAATCGGTGGCGAGAAAAGTCTGCACCACGCGGGTCAGCACAATGAAGCCGGCGGCCTTGGAGCCAACAGAGAGGAACGCCGTCACGGGTGTTGGCGCGCCTTGATAAACATCTGGGACCCATATTTGAAAAGGCACGGCGGCGACTTTGAAGCCGAGTCCGGCAATCATAAGCGCAGCGGCGAAGAGCAGCGGGACACTGCTGCCCTGCCAGTGCGTGATTTTATCAGTAATGCCAGCGAGCGTCATCCGCCCGGTAAGTCCGTAGAGCCAGGCCATTCCATAGACCAGAAGGCCGGTGCTCAACGCGCCGAGGATGAGATATTTCACACCCGCTTCCAGCGAACCAGCGCTGCGCCGCATGAAAGCGACGAGCACATAGAAACTCACCGTCACCAGTTCGAGCGAGACGAAAATGGTCACAAGATCGTTGGCCGAGGCCATGACCATCATGCCCAGGCAGACGAGCAGGGGCAGGGTGTAAAACTCACCCAGGCCAGCGTCCTTCGTGCGTTCAGGATTTGCGGAGACGAACTGGTTGATGACCGGCGCGTATTCGAGAGAGATCACGGTCACCGCCAGCGTGCTGAGCAAGGCCAGACCTTTATAAAAATAAGCCAGACTGTCGAGCCGGTAGAACTCGTCCATCGATGCGGGCACCACTGCCGGAGGCGAAAAGATCAATGCGGCCAGCGCGGCGACGAGCAGGGCAATCACGGCATGGGCGATGCTCTTGCGCGGCACCATGTTGAACGATTCCAGCAGCAACAGGAAAAGTGCGGAAACGCCGAGACTAAGTTCGATGGAAAGAGGTGACATGCTGCCAACGGTTATTTGAAGTTCAGCGCCGCGAGTGAATCCTGGATCAGGTTGAGCAGCGTGGCGGGATGACAGCCGATCACCAGCAGAACGGCAGCCAGCAGGAACATCGGCACCCGCTGCGAGGTCGCAGGATCACTCATGAACAAACCCGTCGTGGCCTCGCCGAAGAAAATTTTCCGATAAGCCCGCAGCATGTAAACCGCGCTGATGATCACGCCCAGCAGGGAGAGAATGGTGGTGATGTGTAGCATGGTGAATCCCTTGTCCCACGCGAATGATTGGAAAGCGCCGAGGAAGACGAGCACTTCGCCGGCAAAATTCGCCAGTCCCGGGAGACCAATGGAGGCGAAGGTGGCGATGCCGAACACGACTCCGAGGAAGGGTGCATTGGCCGCAAGCCCGCCGAGCTTGTCCATTTCGAGCGTGCTAAGATGATTGCGCAATTTGCCGCAGAGCATGAAGAGCAGCGCGATGGAAATGCCATGAGCAAACATGAGCACCAGCGCTCCGTTGACTCCAAGGGCATTACCGGCGGCGAGGCCGAGGAAGATATAGCCCATGTGCATCACGCTGGAGTTTGCCAGCATTTCATCAAGACGACGCTGATGCAATGTGACGTAGCCAACGACGAGGATGTTGCCCAGCAGCATGAGCAATAATGCATGTTGAATCCACGGTGTCTGGATGGCGCCAGGGAAGAGTGGCAGCGCGATGCGGATGAGGCCGTAGAGACCGAACTTTTTCAGCACTCCGGCATGGAGCATGGCGACCGGCGTGGGCGCGCTCGCATAAGCCGGTGCGGCCCAATCATGGAAGGGGAAGAGGCTGACGAGTGTGCCGAATCCGATGAGCAGCGTGAAGAAGCAAGAAGTCCCCCACCATCCGTTTTTGTCATTGCCAATAAATGGATGGAGCTTGGTCAGTTCAAAGGTCATTTCTCCTTGCGGGCTGCACAACCAGACTGCACCAAGCAAGCCCACAAGCAGGATGAGACTGCCAACTCCAAGATAGATCGTAATTTTCCACGCGGCCTCTTTGCGATCACCATGACCGTGGAGCGCGATCATGAGAAAGGTAGGGATCAGCGCGAGTTCGTGGAATGCGAAGATGAAGAAAATGTCCGTGCTGAGAAATGCGCCAAGCGCGCCCGCACTGATGAGCAGAGAGGCGATATAATAAATGCGATCCTTGTCCACGATGCTCCATAGAGCCGCCGTGGTGACCAGCATGGTGAGCAGGGTCATGGCGAGACTGATGCCATCCGCACCGACTGCGAAATGAATGGCTGGATGATCGAGCACCAGATGCGCGCTTTTCCAGATCATGGCCCCGCCTGCTGAAGCATAGCCACCGATCAAGCCCAAGGTGATCGCGAGATTAACCAGCGCAGCCGCAACCGCAGTGAACCGCGCGGGCGCGCCCAGCCAGATCGCAAGTGCCGCGAGGATGGGGAGCAGGATGATGATGACGAGGGGGCTCACGGAGGAAAAGATGAATCAATGTTTTGCCGTCATGAACACGGCGAGGTAAACGGCCACGACCAGCCCCAGCCCGAGCAGGAAGGTGTAGCCCTGAAGACTGCCGGTTTGGAGGCGGCGGAACCATTTCCCAAAACCAGATGCGAGCGCGGTTGGAAGGCGGATCAGCAGGCTTTCAACGAAGATTTTCTCCAGCGCAGTGACGATCCAGGCGCCGATGTCCACGAAGACTTTCACGAGCAGCGCATAGAATTCATCAATGTAAAACTTGTTGGCCAGCACGGGAATGTTGAGCGGATCCTTGTCCTTGCCGAGATAGAGCTTCGTTGCCGTCAGCAAGCCGGTGAGCAGGGCGATGATGGAGCAAATCATCACAAAATGTCCCGCGCCATGTTCGCCATGCGGTGTCATCGCCTGCAAGGGTCCCGCCAAAAATCCATAAGCAGAGAGAAGCGATGGAACGGCCAGCACCAGCAGGGGCAGCAGCATCACCAGAGGCGCCTCGTGCGCATGTCCGGCCCCCTCGCCTCTCGGCTTGCCGAGGAACACAACGATGACCATCCGCGTCATGTAGAACGCGGTCAGCGCCGCAGTGAAGACGGCCATGCCAAAGAGCAACGTGTTGTGGCTGTGGTAAGCCGCTGCGAGAATCCCTTCTTTACTGAAGAATCCGCTGGTGAGTGGCACACCCATGAGCGCGGCGGTTCCGGCGGCAAAAGTCAGGAAGGTCAGGGGCATGGATTTTCGCAAGCCACCCATCTTCCACATATCCTGCTCGTGATGGCAGGCATAAATTATCGCACCTGCACCAAGGAAAAGCAGCGCCTTGAAAAAGGCGTGCGTGTAAAGATGGAACATGCCTTCATGCGGCGCGCTGAGCCCCATGGCCATGACCATGTATCCGAGCTGCGAGAGCGTGGAATAGGCGAGGACTTTCTTGATGTCGTTCTGCTGCACGGCCATCAGCGCCGCCATGAGCGCGGTGATGCCGCCCGTCCAGGCGATGAACGTGGCCGCAGTGCCGCCCTCGATGAAAAGGAAATGTGTGCGGGCCAGCATATAAACACCGGCCGCCACCATGGTCGCGGCATGAATGAGCGCGGAGACCGGCGTGGGGCCTTCCATGGCATCCGGCAGCCAGACATGCAGCGGGACTTGTGCGCTCTTGCCCATCGCGCCGAGGAAAATGCCGAGCGCGGCGATGGTCAGCAAGGCGGGCGCGTGCTCGATGAGGAACGGAATTTTCGCAGCGATGTCGGCAAAGCGCGTGCTCTGGCAGACTCCGAACAGAATCAGGATGCCCGCCATGAACCCGAAGTCGCCGATGCGATTGGTGATGAAGGCCTTTTTCGCGGCCTCACACGCCGATGCTTTTTTGAACCAATGACCGATGAGCAGATAGGAGCTCAAGCCCACCAGCTCCCAGAAGATGAACATCATCAGGAGATTGTCCGCCAGCACGATTCCGGTCATGGAGAACATGAAGAGTGACAGCGCGCCGAAGTAGCGGGCTTTCGCATCGTCATCCTTCATGTAACCGAGCGAGAAAATGTGCACCAGCATCCCGACGAATGTCACAATGAACATCATGCCCTTGCTTTGTTGGTCGATCACGAAACTGATGTTGGCCGAGATCACTCCGGTGGCGGTCTTCACACTGAAGAAGGAAAAGAGCGGCAGCTCCACCGCGTCCTTCGCCCCGAGCAGCATCAGGCTGCATCCGAAGATGGTAATCGCCACCAGTGTGGACAACAGATGCGCGATGTTTTTCAGCGCCCCGTGAAACAACAGGATCACCAATGCCGATGCCAGCGGCAGCAGCAGCATGATTCCTGGGAGGGTGAGCGGGTTCATCAAATTCAACGGGTTAACCTTTCATCTTCTCCACGGCACTGACGTTCACGCTGTGTTTCGCGCGGTAGAGGGCAACGATGATCGCGAGCCCGACCGCGACCTCGGCGGCAGCGACTGTAATGGTGAAGAACACCAGGGCCTGCGCGTTATAGTCTGGGAGTCCGTCAGTGATGTGAAACCGCGAGAAGGCGACGAGCGTCAGATTGGCCGCGCTGAGCATCATCTCCAGACACATGTAAATCGTGATGATATTCCGCCGCACAACCACACCGGCAAGGCCGATGGCAAAAAGCAGCCCGGCGACGAAGAGGTAATGGTTGAGGGTGATCATGTGGTTCTCAGTTCACTTCCCGTTTGCTCAAGATGACCACGCCGATGGTCCCCACCAGCAGCAGCGCGCCGATGAGTTGAATTTGATAGCCATAGCGATGAAACAGCGTCACGCCCACCAGCTTGGTGTCTGGCAGTTCGCCATTCTGTAAATCGGTCTTGATAGTCTCGACCTTCTGTTTTTTCACGGCCGCCGCGAACTGCACGGGCGCGTCCTTGAGCGTCTTGGTGCCGTCTTCGTGTTTGCCCAGGATGATCGCGAGCTGCACGATGAAAATCAGCGCCAGCGTGATGCCGCCGATGACGGCGGGCGTGTTGATTTTGCGATGCTCCTCAGCCTTGATATCGAGCAGCATGATGATGAAAAGAAACAAGACCATCACCGCACCGGCATAGACCAGAATCTGGATGACGCCAATGAAGTAGGCGTCGAGGCTGACGAATAAGGCCGCCAGCCCGAGGAAACTCACCACCAGTGAAAGCGCACTGGCCACCGGATTACGACACACCACCACCATCACACCGAAGATCAGCGTGATGGCGGCAAAGAAGTAGAACAGCGCGGCGGGCATCAGTCGATTGCGGATTGCGGATTGCGGATTGCCGATTGAAATGCAGAAAGAGCAAGGCCGACACCCGGCGGCACCGGTATGCCCAATCTGAAATCCGAAATCTGAAATCCGAAATTCATTTGAGTTCGTTCCACTTGTTGACGAGTCCGGTGCGCACGCCGCCGATCTCGTAAAGTTTCTTTTTGTCGTGAACCATTTCGGCACGGCTAAGTCCCGTGATGGCATAATCTTTTCGCAGGAAGATGGCCTGCTCGGGGCAGACCTCCTCGCACATGCCACAGTAGATGCAGCGGATCATGTCGATCTTGAACTCTTTCGGTCGCTTCTCCACCTTGGCCCAAGGGTCGCTGCTGGGAATTTCCTCGGGCGTGATTGTAATCGCACGTGGCGGGCAGATGAATTCGCAAAGCTGACAAGCTACGCATCGCTCACGGTCGTGCTCGTCCGTCACCAGCGCGGGCGCGCCGCGATAATGCTCAGGCAGGTTGGCGTCCCATTTCTGCTCGGGATACTGCATGGTCACATGCGTCTTTCTGCGGAGCATCTTGATGGCGTGTCCGAGGGTAATGCGCAGCCCGTTGTAGAGCGTGGATATGAACCAGCGCTCGTGCCATTTCAGTTTGGGGCGTTGAACAACAATGGTGGCCATGCGCTATTTTAGAGGGGAAAATACATCATGAGCACCGCCGTGAGGATCACGTTGGCGAGCGCCAGTTCAAAAAACACCAGCCAGCCCAGTTTCATGAGCTGGTCATAACGGAAGCGCGGCAACGTCCAGCGCACCCAGATGAAGAAAATAATAAAGCCTACAACTTTTGTGAGGAAGCACGCGATATGAACGAGGCCGAGCCAGAACGGCGTGGCCCCTGCGTGATAGGTGAGCGTGATACCAGTCCATTTTTCCAGCAGCCCGCCAAACGGAATGCTCCAGCCGCCGAGGAAAAGCGTCACCACCAGACCGGAGCCGACAATCATCGCGGCGTATTCACCGAGGAAGAACAAGGCGAATTTCATCGAGCTGTATTCGGTGTGATAACCGGCGACGAGTTCGGTTTCGCATTCCGGCAAATCAAATGGCGCGCGATTGGTCTCGGCGAACATCGAGATCACAAAGATCACAAACGAGATGAAAATCGGGATCAGCAACACCCATCGGCCCACAGTGAGGCCCTTGCCCCAGAAAGGCAGCAGCAGCCAGCCGTTCGCATCTTGATACTGTGCAATCTTCGAGAGGTTGAGGTCGCCAAAGATCATGAGCACCGGAATAATCGAAAGTCCCAGCGCGATCTCATAGGAAATCATCTGCGAGGAACTGCGCACGCCGCCGAGGAAAGGATATTTGGAGTTCGACGACCAGCCCGCCAGCACGATGCCATACACACCGAGCGAGGCGATAGCGAAAGTGTAAAGCGGCCCTACTCCGATGTCCGCAATGACCATCTTGATTGGCTTGTGCAACCAGTCGCCGCTGATGCCCAAACGCGCGAGCCAGTCGAAATTCAGTTCGCTTCCGAATGGCACCACTGCCGCAGTCAATAGCGCGGGCACCATCGTGAGACAAGGCGCGAGCCAATAGTAAAATTTGTTCACGTGACCGGGCGTGAAGTCCTCCTTGAAGATGAACTTCAAACCATCCGCCATCGGCTGAAGCAGTCCCGCGAATGGCAGGTCGCGCTTGAAACCGAAGAGCGTAAGGGGAATGCCTGTGCGATTCGGGCCAACGCGATCCTGAATGATCGCGCTCACGCGACGCTCGGCATACACTGAGTAGGCCACCATGGGCAGGATGACCATGAACGAGAAAAACACAATCTTCACCGCCGAGGCGATGATGAATGCGAGATTGATGCTGTCGAGGAAGTTGCCCATGATTCAGCCGACGATGATTCCCTTCTGCTTGCGCTCCGCCTCGCGTTCGAGGATCGGCACGCGTTCGTTGGTGTCGAGCACATGGACGCCGAGATCGCTGATGCCGCGCAGGGTGAGGCCGCGGAAGATGTCAAATTCACCTGCCATCTGTTTAAAAACATCGTCAACGCTATGCAAGCCATTGGAGCCGGTCGCGGCGAGGATGAGATCGCGCAGAATTTCCCAGCCGTCGTGCGCTTCGCCGGGCGCCTCCATGGCCTTGTTAAGTTTTTGCAGACGGCCCGTGACGTTGATCATGCTGCCGCGTTTTTCCGCATAGCTCGCGGAAGGCAGAACCACGTGGCTGAGTTCTGCGGTGGAGTTTGTCAGGATGTGACTCTGAGCGAGGAAGCCCACTTTTTGGAGGTCGCGCGCCTCGAGACCTGCCTTCATTACATTCTCGCCGAACACCAGCAGCACTTTTACGAGGCCGCGTTGCACCTTCTCAATTATCTCCGGAAGCATCGATCCAGGCTCAATGCCGAGGATGCTGCGCACACCGTTGCTATTCGGATTCAAATCATCTGCACGCAAGTAGTTGTCGCCGCCGCCGGTGCGAGGCACGACATCGACTTGCTCAATCTTCAGCAACCGCGTGAGGCACTTCACCAGATAAAGCTCCTCGTTGGTCATGCGACCCGAGGCAATAACAGCGATCTCGTTCGGCTGCGCGCTCGTGAGCGCCTCGGCGATTTTTGAGATCGCTTGTTTCCACGACGCCGGTTTGTGCGTCGCGCCCTCTTTGATGAGCGGCTGCGTGAGTCGGAACTCGCTGTTCACAAAATGGAAATCCAAGCGGCCCTGATCGCACATCCAGGTGGAGTTCACATCGTTGTTCTCGCGCGGTGTCTGGCGGAATATCTGGTTCTCGCGACTGCTGATCTCCATGTTGCAACCGCGTCCGCATTTGGTGCAGATGCTCTTGGTCTCCTTGAGAAACCACACCCGCTGCTGGAAGCGGAAATCATTGCTGGTCAGCGCACCCACGGGGCAAATGTCCACCGTGTTCAGCGAGTAATTGTTCTCCAGGCGTTTGCCGGGATGCACGGTGAGCGTGGTGTGGCTGCCGCGCTCGGTGAAGCCCAGCACTGGATCGTCCACGATCTCAGCCGTGAAGCGAATGCAGCGCGAGCACATGATGCAACGCTCGTCATCCAAACGAATGCGCGGACCGATGTCCACGTTCTTCGGCTTCTTAACCTTCTCCTCACGGAACCTGCTATGGCCGTTGCCGTGCTCCACGGAAAATTCCTGCAGGCGGCATTCGCCCGCTTGATCGCAAATCGGGCAATCGAGCGGATGATTGATGAGCAAGAACTCCATCACGCCGCGTCGGCATTCCTCGGACAATTTTCCTTCCGTGCGGATACCCATGCCCTCGGCCACCGTGTTCGCGCAGGCGATGACCGGGCGCGGCATCCAGCCGATCTTCGCGAAACCGTGTTCATCTTTCTCCGGCTCCATGCCCGGTGCGGGGCGCGGCGGCATGCCCATTTCCACGAGGCACATGCGGCAGTTGCCCGGTGAGGACAGCTTGGGGTGATAGCAATAATGCGGCACCATGGCCTCCGCCTGACGGCAGGCCTCGATCATGCGCGTGCCCTTGGGGAACTGATGCCACGCGCCGTTGATCTGGACATTGACCATGTCCACGACGAGGGGTGCAGCTGCGGTGTTGCTCATGAGGGTGAAACGCCCTCAAAGTGGAATCGGGAAGCGTCGGGGCAAGGGGAATTTGTGAAAAATTTCACAAGCGACGCAAAATCACGCCGTCAACCTTCCTGGACACTCCGTCCGCAGGTGCTGTTTTCCGCATATCTATTGAGGCTCGTTATAACACAGTGACACTCTACAAGGAGGGACGGCACTCTTGCCGTCCATTGAATTCAACGTGTTGTTGACGACATGAGTGTCGTCACTCCATGTCGCCGAATTGCACGAGCCTCAGTAAGTTACCGTTTCACTGAGGCCAGCCGTTCAGGTTTTTGGCGCGTGGGCTCAGCGATCCAGTCCCAAGTCGGCAGCATGCGGCCATCTTGGAAAGCAATCCCGCGCGCGTTCATCGGATGAATGCCATCAAAGGATTCTGCCTTAACAGAGATGGAAACCACACCGAGCTGCCGCAGCGGTGTTACTTCGTCGGGAGAGGATTTGGCATCGCTATTACGGTCAAACCACACACTGATTCCTTCCAGCTCCGAACCGGAGAGCACGCCGTCGCCGTTATCGTCTAGGGCCGCGAGTGCGTCATAGCCTGTGTTGCGAAAGATTTGAAAGGTGTAACCGCCAAACAATTGGCGCGCAGAAGTGATACGCCCCGTGTGCGCCGGATCCCACACCAGCAGGCCCAGTTCCGGCTTCACCCATGACCATTGCTCATGCCAGCCGTAGCCGCGCAGATCAAAGTCCACCGCGTGATTCGGATCGAGCAGATCGGACAGATGCGCGGCGCGTTGCAACGAAAAAACGATGGGGGTGACCGGCCCCATGGGCAGTGTTTTTAGTTTTTTGATAGTATCCTTGGCTACTTCCACCTGCTGCTTACCGGCCTCATCCAAGTCACTCTGGGCCGCCAGGCGCACCAGAGCAGTTGCAGCCTCGTGTGAAGTCAGGCTCTGGATACCAGAAGCGGGCTGATACTTCTCTTTCAAATCTTCCGGCAGTGACAGCGTCATCGCTTTTGCGTAAGCATCCCGAAGAGACGCATTCGTGATGTTTTTCAGTTCATCTGGCACTGCGGCTGGTTTCGTGGCATCCATCCACGTGGAAAATTCTTCCAACAGAGATGCCCGGCCCAGAGCGAAAAGTCCATTCTTTGAGTCCAGCGTTATGGCTGCGTCGAAACTCTGCAGCGCCTTCCGCGCATGATCGATCATTTCCTTATCCTTCAGTTTGACCGCTCCTTTCTCGTTCAAGTTTTTCTCATTGGTCGCCCACCCCAACATCCATTGCGGCACAGTTTCGCCGCCGTCGCCATCCCGCATGAATGCAGGCACCTGATTATGCTGGATGTGAAAAGCCAGGTAATGAATGCGCGCCAGCGTGTATTGCGCCTTGGCGTCCGCCGGATTTTTGGCGAGACGGGCCTCCGCGTTTTTAATGAGACGTTCCACCGGCACCAGTTCCGGCTGCATAAACTCCGCACCCGCTGGTCTATGCAGACCCAAGAGAACGAAGAGCGCGAGGATCCAGATTAGCAGCAAGCGATGTGTAGGCGTCTTCATATTGGGATGTGTGCGGGTTAAAATATCTCTGTGCGATACGATGTTCCGTCGGGATTCTTGGAAATGAAATAACATTTTCCCATCGCCAACAACTTGAAAGGAAATCAGTTCGGGCGCATTTGCATCGGCATTCTGCTTTTGAACACTTGCGTCTCTCCAGCATCGAATGGTATCGACAGTAAAACCCTGACTACCATGACCCAACTCCTAAAGCTTCCGATATACCTCGCCACATTCGCCACGCTGCTGGGCACCGGTTTGACTGCACGAGCTGGAACGGCGGGCATTCATGACAACGCAGGTTTCTTCTCCGAGGGCGTCAAGGCAGACGCGACCTCAAACATCAATGATGTGCAAAGGAAGCTGAAAAAAGATGTCTGCGTGGAAACTTTCTCAGAGATTCCAGCCGAATTGCGGCAAGGCGTGAACTTGCAAGACAAGGCGGCATTGAATCGCGTTTGTGACCAATGGGCTGCGAAACGCGCGAAGGAACTGATGGTAAATGGGGTCTATGTGTTGCTGGTAAAGCAACCGGCGCACTTGCAAGTGACCGTGGGCAACGATACGCAACGGCAGGCATTCACTCTGGCGGACCGCGACCGACTGGTGAGCACCATGCTTTCAAAGCTTCGCGCCAAGGACAATGACGGGGCCTTGCGCGAAGGCATGAGCTATGTGGCCGCGACGATGCGCGGTCATATGACGACACACTCAACATCTCAACCATCATCCGCGCCAGCACCGGCGACACGCTATCGAAACGAAGTGCGCGAAGAGCCGTCATCGGGCGGAAGCTGGCTGGCCACCCTGCTGATCATCGGCGTGGTGGTGTGGCTGGGGCTCGCCTTGTTCCGCGCGCTCTTTCGCGGCGGGATGTCCACTGGCGGAAATGCGATGACTCCCGGAGCCTCGACGGGCGGCGGCGGATTCATGCGCTCCATGATGGGCGGAATGTTCGGCGCAGCAGCGGGCATGTGGCTTTATGATCAGTTTTCTGGTGGTCATAGTTCCGCCTATGGTGCACAGCCAGAGAACCGTCTCGACAACAATAACAACGGCGTCGATTCAGGATTCACAGGTCAAGATACGGACTACTCCAGCTCCGGCGGAAGTTTTGGCAACGATGATTCCAATAGCGGAGGCGGCGGCGATTCCGGCGGAGGCGGATTCGACGGAGGTGGAGGTGGAGGAGACTCCGGTGGCGGCGGCGGTGGTGATTTTTAAATCACACTTCCAACCCAGCCGCAGCTAACGCCGTTTCGTCATTAACGATCTTGTCGGCGAACTCCAGCTTGGTGCCCGCTTTCATCTCATCGCGGAACTTTTTCACGAAGCTTTGGGTTGGCCACGAGCAGGCTTCGCCGAACGCGCAGATGGTTTTGCCCTCGATGTTGTTGGCCACGCGCTCCAGTTCATCCACGTCGGATGGTGATCCCTCGCCAGCAACTATGCGATCGCTGATCTTTTTCATCCACAGCGAACCTTCCCGGCAAGGCGTGCATTGGCCGCACGATTCGTGGGCGTAGAAGGCGTTGAGATTGTTCAGCACCCAGGACATCGAGCGCGAGTCGTCCATGATGATCACGCCACCGGAACCAGCCATGCTGCCGCACGCGGCCATGGTGTCGAAGTCCATCGGGATGTCCATGATACCCAGCTCGCGACCGTCCTTGAGTTTAAACTTTTCATCGGCGCGGAGGACTTTTGCGGAACTGCCGCCGGGGATAATGGCCTTCAGCGTGCGTCCGGGTTTCATCCCACCGCACATATCATTGATGACTTCCCCCATGGTAACCTTGCCGACTTCGACCTCGAAGTAGCCGGGCCGCTGCACATCGCCGCTCACGCATAGGATGCGCGTGCCGGTGTTGTTGGGCGTGCCGAGCTTGGCGTATTCCGCGCCGCCCATGGCAATGATGTGCTTCACATGGCAGAGCGACTCCACGTTGTTCACGATCGTCGGGCACATGTAAAGGCCGAGTGCTGCGGGGAAATACGGCGGCTTGATGCGCGGATAGGGGCGCTTGCCTTCAAGTGATTCGATCAAGCCCGTCTCTTCGCCGCAGATGTAAGCGCCTGCGCCGCGATGGACGTAGATTTCCAAATCGTAGCCAGTGCCGAGGAAATTTTTGCCGAGGAAATTTTTCGCACGCGCCTCGTCGAGCGCCTTCTCCAGAGTCTTCGCCGCTTCGGGGAATTCCTCGCGAATATAGATGTAGGCCAGCGACGCTTTCACCGCGAAGCAGGAGATCACCATGCCTTCGATGAGCTGGTGCGGGTCCTGATGCATGATGTATCGATCCTTGAACGTGCCCGGCTCGGATTCGTCCGCGTTGCAGATGAGATAGACCGGCTTCGTGTTCGTCGGCGGGATGAAGCCCCATTTCACGCCGGTAGGGAAACCCGCGCCGCCGCGTCCGCGCAGGCCGCTGGCTTTGACTTCATTGATAATCGCCTGGCGATCCATCGTCACTGCCTTGCGTAACTGCTCGTAACCGCCGTCGCGCAGGCAACACTCGATGGACGGATCGAAACCAGCCCGGTCCACATTGCGGAAGGTCAGCCGCCGCTCACGTGCGTGCGGCTGCTTGCCTGGAAGATACTGGACGTGCTCAGCGGACATCGCCTTCAAGATGGAAGCGGGAAGCGCAGGGGCAAGGGCGATTTGTGAAAAATTTCACAAGCGGAGCAAAGCGGGTCTTGCAGATTAGAAGTGGATAGCTTGCAAAACAGAAATAGTAAGCTTGTAAATTAGTAGTTGTAAGCTTACAGATTAGAAGAAATAGCCTTGCAAAACAGAAGTTTGTAGCCATGTTTACCTTGTGATCCAGCGCTCCGTCACCCCCCTTGTCCGCGAATACCTCGCGCAGTTCCCTGCGGTGGGCCTCGTCGGCCCGCGCCAGTGCGGGAAGACCACGCTGGCCCGGGCGCTGGGTGATCTTTATTTCGACATCGAACAGCCTGACGACCGCGCCCGCCTCGATGTCATGTGGGACGACATTATCTCCGGCGACAAGCTCGCCGTCTTCGATGAGGCGCAGACCTGGCCGGAACTTTTCTCGCGCCTTCGTGGCGCCATTGACTCCCGTCGCCGCATGAAAGGCCGCTTCATCCTGCTCGGTTCCATTTCTCCCACGTTGATGACGCAGGTGGGACAGTCTCTCGCGGGCCGTCTCGGCCTCGTGGAACTCACGCCCCTTCATGCGGCGGAAACCGCACCCGCCATGCATGAGCACCTTTGGCGCACCGGCGGTTTTCCTGAAGGCGGCTTCATCCATGCGGCGGACTATCCGCGCTGGCAGTCGAGTTATTTGAAAATCCTTTCCCGTCGTGACTTGCCCATGTGGGGCCTGCCGTCCAAGCCCGTGATCACGGAAAAACTCTTCCGCCTCCTCGCCGCCACGCACGGCTCCAATCAGAACGCCACGGAACTCGGCCAGCATTTTGGCCTCTCGTATCACACCATCCAGTCCTACCTCGATTACCTCGAAGGCGCGTTCCTCATCCGCCGCCTCCCGCCGTATTACGCCAATATCTCCAAGCGTCTCATCAAAGCGCCGAAGATTTACTGGCGCGACAGCGGCGTGCTCCATCACCTGCTCGGCCTCGGCGCGAAAGATGATCTCATCGCGCAGCCCTGGGTTGGTGCGAGCTGGGAAGGCTGGATCATCGAACAAATACTTGCCGATCGTTCCTCGCGCGGCATCGACACCGCAGCGCACTATTTCCGCACCAGCGATGGCTTGGAATGCGACCTCGTTCTCGAAAGCGGCGGCAAACGTGAACTCATCGAGATCAAGCTCACCACGGCGCCTTCCACCGGTGATCTCGACAAGCTGCGCAAAATCCAGTCGCTCATCGGCGCAGACCGCATCGTCCTCCTGACCCGCGCGAAGCAGTCCCACACCGGCGGCAAGGCCTGGATGTGCAATCTTTGCGATTATCTGAAGGCGCAAAAATAGAAAACCCAAGATTTTCCGGTCTGGACCGTGAAGTATAAGTGACACCATCGTCTTATTCCCTGATTCCCTGCATTTCCTCAAACAAACAAAGATCCACAACATGAACATGAATTCAAAATACAACTGGTCACGTCGTCATGTGCTTCTCGGAACGCTTGCCCTTCTTAGCCTTGGCATTACCGGCATTCGCGCAGCCACTCCTGTGCCTGAGAACGTGGAATGGGTGCTCGTGGAGATCAACGGTAAGGCGGTGGAAGCACCGGCCGGAGGGGAAATGAAAGACGCGACCTTAAAGCTTGATGCGGCGAAGATGCAGGCAAGCGGTGTTTCCTTCGTAAACCACTACGGCGCCAAGTATGAGCTGAATGACAGCAAGCTGAAGTTCGGCCCCATGATGTGCACAAGAATGGCCGGACCGCCAGACGCCATGGATGCGGAGCGGGATTACTTGGCCATGCTCGAAGGCGTTAACGGCTGGCGCATCGCGGATGGCAAGCTTGAGCTTATTCAGGGAGAAAAGGTGGTGGCGCGTTTCACAGAACGAGCGGCTGCGGTCAAGTGAGGCCAGCCAATAAATACATCTGCTCAACATGAAAACCTCTATGCGCTTCAAAATTTTCGCGACGGCTTTTCTCACGGTCACACTGTTTTGTTACCGATCGCTGGCGACAGAGCCGCCTCCGGGTGAAAAGGCCGTGCCGCATCAGCGGATTTCGGTTCACGAATATCAAAACTTTATCGGCAATTGGGATGATAAAGTGAATCCCGTTCTGTGCGCATTGATCAAGTCGCCTGAGCAATACAACTCAGTGTTTCATGCCGCTGCAGTGATGCACGGCAAAAAACTCTACGCACCTGACAAGGAGCTTTACGCCAAAGAGCAGATCATCCTCGTAGCCAAGGTCATGACGGCTCCGACGGATATGGACAAGGCCTTTGCAGACGCAACGGTCACCGAGACTGGCGACACGCTGATGATTCATTACCGGATGAACGACGCCAAGAGTGACGCGACTTACACCGTGAAGAACTTCCTCGCCCTCCGCATTCCCAAAAAGGATTACAAACGGGTGGTGTTTCTGGAAGGTGAAAAACAGGTCGCCGAGTTGAAGCCCTCCGCAGGTGCTTGGTGCAACATCAAGCTGGAAGTCCAGTGAATAGTAGGTTGGCAGCGCATCTGGATTTCCTCGAATGTATTTCCGGTATTTCTCGAGATGGAGCGGGTTGCGCACGATGTGATCCCATGATTCTTCCTGCCAGAAGGGGCCGCTTCGGTTGAGTGCCTTGTTGATATTGTGCGCGGAAACACACTTCCAGGCACGAATGATTTTTGAAAGTGATTGACCCGGTGCTGGCGACACCAGCACATGAACGTGGTTGGGCATGATGACGAATTCGTCCAATGCATAGCCATCGGTTCAGCCATCGAGTTTGAGGAGCGTCGATTCAACCAGAATCCTATTTGCCAGATCTCGCAAAACACAGGCACCATGCGCTTCATCCAACCACTTGTGCCAACGCTGAGTAAAGATGCGGTGATACTCCGCTTTCATGGCAGCGCTTCGGGGAGATGGATGATTTGCGAGCCACACTTCGCGCTCAGACTTCCATTGAGCCATCCGTTCACTGGGCATGGAGTCCGCTGTGCGAAACGTGACGAAGTAGATAACCCCACCCTGTCGCCAGTGAGGAAGGTTGTGGCCCCATTCAGCACCGATTTCCGCTTCCTTATCAAAGTATTGATACTCGCCGCCCTTACCGCAGCCGAGCGTCGCCCATGGATGAGTCATCTAAAGTGGGTTGGCAGCCCTCTGCCAACTTTTCATAAGTTTCAGAGGTCGGCAGAGGGCTGCCGACCCACTATTGATACTTCTTCAGCAAATCATCCGCCTTGTCCCACGCGACGGCTTCGTGAAAATCATCCTCGACCATGCACACGGGGCCGAAGCCGCAGCTCGCGAGGCATTCGGCGAACTCAATGCTGTATTTGCCACCGGGGCTGACGGCAATCGGATGATGGTGGTCCACATGAGTGCGCTCGATGTTCGCCGCCTTGCAAAGTGATTCCATCAGTTCGTAGCTGCCTGCCATAGCGCACGAAAGCGTGCGACAGACGCGGATGTGAAACTTTCCCGGCGCGGTCTGGCGGAAGCCGGGATAGAACGTGACGACCTCGAGCACTTGGATGGGTTCGAGTCCGAGCTTGTTCGCCACCCAAGTCACCGCTTCGTCGTTTATAAAGCGAAAGTGATGTTGAATGAGATGCAGTAGTGGCAGCACGGCACTGCGCTTCGAGACGGGATAATGCGTAATCACCTCGTCCATTTTTGATTCAAGCTCTGCGGGCACTTCAAACGGCATGATGTATCAGGAAAAAATTACCGATCACACTCGCCCATCACGAAATCGAGACTGCCTAAGATGGCGGGGACGTCGCTGACCATGTGGCCGGGGAGGAGTTTTGAGAGAATGCTGAGGTTGACGAAGGATGGGGCGCGAATCTTGAGGCGATACGGAACGCCGCCACCTTTGCTGCAAATGTAGAAGCCAAGCTCGCCCTTGGGGTTCTCTGCACCGAAATAAACTTCGCCGACGGGCGCATCAATGCCCTGCGTGGAGACGATGAAGTGATGGATGAGTTCCTCCATCTTCATGAGCACGCCTTCTTTTTTTGGTAGCGAATTTTTGGGATCGCCGACATTGATGGGGCCGCCGGGGAGGTCGGCGAGCACTTGGTTCAAGATGCGGATGCTCTGGCGCATCTCTTCCACGCGCACCAAATAGCGGTCGTAGCAATCGCCCGTGGTGCCGATGGGCACATCGAACTCGTATTTTTCGTAATCGAGATAGGGATGAACCTTGCGGAGATCGTGATCGATGCCCGACGCGCGCAAATTAGGGCCACTGATGCCGAAGCTGATGGCGTCCTCTTTGCTGATGACACCAAGTCCCTGCGTGCGGCCCAGGAAGATCGCGTTGCGCGAGAGCAGCGCGTCTGTTTCATCAATCACGGGCACCAGGTCGATGAGGAATTTTTTCAGGCCGGAAATGAAGTCCTCGTTCATGTCCCGCGTCTGACCACCCACACGGGTATAACTGGTAGTGAAGCGCGCGCCGGTCAGATGCTCAGTGAGATTGTAGATGATCTCCCGCTGCTGGAAGGTGTATAAAAAGACGGTCATCGCACCCACGTCCATGGCGAAGACTCCGACGCCGAGCAGGTGCGAAGAAAGCCGCGCCATCTCGCAGCAAATGACACGAATGGCCTTGCCGCGCGCGGGCAATTCCCAGCCCATGAGCTTCTCTACGGCCAGCGCGTAGGCCACATTGTTCGCCAGCGGAGCCAGGTAGTCGAGCCGGTCCGTGTAGGGCACGAACTGGTTGTAGTGCATGTTTTCGGCGATCTTTTCGTCGCCACGATGCAGGAATCCGATATCGGGGTCGGCCTTGGTGATGATCTCCCCGTCCAGTTCCAGAATCAGGCGCAGCACTCCGTGCGTGGCCGGATGCGACGGGCCCATGTTGATGACCAACTTCTCGCCGATCATGTCCTGCACAGCATCCTCGTGCTGCGCGGATTTCGCGGCAACATCAGGGGCTTCAAGCTCGCGGACGGTTGTGGCCATAGGACAGAAAAAGACAGTGCGCGATGTGTCGCGGGCGGCAAGGCGATTTTGTGAAAAATTTCACAAGCGCGGAGCGTTGGCGTCGCCAGAGGTAGCGATGCTCAATCCTTCATCCCCTCATGCGAGAGGTAATTCTCCACCCAGGTGATGTCGTATTTGCCCTGCTGGAAATCGCTGGTGGTGATGATTTTGCTTTGGAGCGGGATGGTGGTCTTGATGCCCTGGATCATGAATTCGCCGAGGGCGCGACGCATCCGCCGGATGGCGATGTCTCGGGTGGCACCGGTGACGATGAGCTTGGCGATCATGGAGTCATAATAGGGCGGGACGGTGTAGCCGGAGTAAACGTGGGTGTCCACGCGGACGCCGCGACCGCCGGGCGCATACCAGTGGGTGATCTTGCCGGGGCTGGGGGTGAAGTTGCGCGAGGGATCCTCGGCATTGATGCGACATTCGATGGAGTGGCCGCGCGGGGTGTATTTCAAAACGTGCTCGCTGATCGGCAGACCGGCGGCGATGCGAATCTGTTCCTTGATGAGATCGCAACTGTAAACTTCCTCGGTGATGGGATGCTCCACCTGGATACGAGTGTTCATCTCCATGAAGTAAAAATTCTTGCAGTCGTTGTCCACGAGGAACTCGATGGTGCCGGCGTTCTCGTATTTGATGGCTTTGCAGAGGGCGACGGCGGCATCGCCCATGCGCTTGCGCAACTTGTCGGTGATCTTCGGCGAGGGGCATTCCTCGATGATCTTCTGGTTGCGCCGCTGCATGGAGCAGTCACGCTCGCCAAGGTGGACGACACGGCCTTTGCTGTCGGCGATGATCTGAAACTCGATGTGATGCGGGCGCTCGACGAGTTTCTCCATGTAAACACTGCCGTCGCCGAAGCACTTGAGCGCTTCCATGCTCGCCTGCTGGAAGCTGGAGCGCAACGTGGCCTCGTTGTGCACGGGCCTCATGCCGCGACCGCCGCCGCCAGCAGTGGCCTTGATCATGACGGGATAGCCAAGCTTCCGCGCGATGGCGAAGGCTGCCTCTTCATTCTCGATGATGCCGTCGGAACCAGGTGTGATGGGCACGCCGTGCTTCTTGGCGGTGGCGCGCGCGGTGTTTTTGTCGCCCATCATGGCGATCACTTCCGCGCTCGGTCCGATGAATTTAATTTTACACTCGCGGCAGATTTCCGCGAACTCGGCCTTCTCGCTAAGAAAGCCGTAGCCGGGGTGAATGGCGTCCACGTTGGCAATCTCAGCCGCCGCGATGATACGCGGGATTTTTAAATAACTCTCCGTGCTGGGGCCCGGTCCGATGCAGATGGCTTCATCCGCAAGATGGACGTGCATGGAGTCCACGTCGGCTTCTGAATAAACCGCGACGGTTTTGACATCAAGCTCCTTGCAGGCACGGATGACGCGCAGGGCGATTTCACCGCGATTGGCGACGAGGACTTTTCGGAACATAGGAGAAGGAGTGAAAAGGGATAAGTGAGAAGTAAAAAAGGGTGATTGTGGTAAAAAGTAAAAACAGGAGGTGCGGCGTCCCTTCCCTTATCCCTTTTTCACTTGAACCTTTTCACTTCAGTTCATACAAGGGCTGTCCGTATTGCACGGGCTTGCCTTCTTCCGCAAGGATGCGGACAATGGTGCCGCGGGCCTCGGCCTTGATTTCATTCATCACCTTCATGGCCTCGATGATGCAGACGACGGTGTTCTCATCCACGGAATCGCCCACGCTGACGAAGGTTTTCTCTCCGGGTGCCGTGGAAGGGTAGAAGGTGCCGACCATGGGGGAATTGATGGTTGGGCCTTTCAGTTCCGCAGCGACGGGAGCTGCAGCGGCCGCTGGTGACGTGGCTGCGACAGGGGTTGGCGCGGCAGCTATGGCCATGGGGGCTGCGGCTTGCATGGGCAAACTGGAGAGGAGTTCCTTGGCCGCCTCCACATCTGATCCGCGGCGAAGTTTGATTTTAAATGATCCAAGCTCCAAGTCGAACCGGGAAAGGTCGTTCTGGGCCATCAAACCCACAATCTGCCTGATCTCTTGAATATCCAAGGCGGGTTCCTTCGGGGCGGGTGAGTTTGTTTCTTCCATAATTTCCCCGCGACTGGAAACGAAAATGGCCTCTTGTGCAAGAAAGAAGTGCGGTCAGACAATTCCAAGCTCGCGCTTCACTTCCGTGAATGCCTGCACGGCAAACGCCAAATCCTCGCGGGAATGCGCGGCGCTGACCTGCGTGCGGATGCGGGCCTTGCCTTGCGGCACGACGGGAAAGCTGAATCCCACCACATAGACTCCGCGCTGCAACATCGCATCCGCAAAGCGCGTGGCCAGGGCGGCATCGCCGAGCATGACGGGCACGATGGGGTGAGTTCCGGGCACAATGTTGAACCCGGCGGCAGTCATCGCTTCGCGGAAGTATCGTGTGTTCTCCGCCAGCGTGTCGCGCAGCGTGGTGCCGGTGCTGAGCATTTCCAAAACCTTCAAGGTCGCGCCCGCAATGCTGGGGCAGAGCGTGTTGGAAAAAAGATAAGGGCGCGAACGCTGACGGAGCAGCTCAATAATCTCCTTCCGCCCGCTGGTGTAGCCGCCGCTGGCACCGCCGAGCGCCTTGCCTAGCGTGCCGGTGAGAATGTCCACGCGCCCCATGACGCCGCAGTGCTCATGCGTGCCCCGACCTTGCTGGCCCATGAAACCCACGGCATGGGAATCATCCGCCATGACCAGCGCGTCATGCTTGTCGGCCAGATCGCAAATCACATCCAGTTTCGCAATATAGCCGTCCATGGAGAAAACGCCGTCGGTGGCGATCATGCGGAAGCGTGCGCCCTTGGCCTCGATCAACCGCGCTTCGAGATCGGCCATATCGTTATTCTTATAACGATGCCGCTGCGCCTTGCACAAGCGCACGCCGTCAATGATGGACGCATGGTTGAGTTCATCACTGATGATCGCGTCCTCCGCGCCGAGCAGGGTTTCAAACAAGCCGCCGTTGGCATCGAAGCACGATGAATAAAGAATCGTGTCGTCGGTGCCGAGGAACTCGCTGAGCTTCGTCTCCAGTTGCCGGTGCAAACTCTGGGTGCCGCAGATGAAGCGCACACTGGCGAGTCCATAGCCCCATTGATCCAGCGCCTCATGTGCCGCCTGTTTCACCGCCGGATGTTGCGCGAGACCAAGGTAGTTGTTCGCGCAAAAGTTCAGCACGCGACGTCCGTCCTCCAAGTGAATCCACACGCCCTGCGGCGTTCCGATGAGGCGTTCCTGCTTGTAGGTTCCGGCTTCGCGTATGGCCGATAACTGGCTTTCCAGATGAATGCGGAATGAGTCGTTCATTCCAGCCTTATTTGAGCTTGGACAGCTTCGGTTTTTTCTTGATCGCGTCGCGGATGGTCTTGAGGACATGTTTGCGCTCATCGCCGGTGAGGGGCAGACGCGGTGCGCGCACCCATTCGGTTCCGAGACCGGTTTCCTGTTCGCAGAGTTTGATGTTCTGCACAAAATGCGTGTTCGTATCCAGCTTCAACAAGGGCTGGAACCAGCGATACCATTTGCGCGCCTCATCCCAGCGTCCGGTGCGGGTGAGTTCCCAGAGGTGCTGGTTCTCGCGCGGGAAGGCGATGCCTGTTCCTGCGACCCAGCCGTCAATGCCGAGAATGCTGGCCTCCAGCATAAGATCGTCCACGCCTGTGAAGATCGCGTAGCGTCCGCCGATGACGTTGTGAATCTCCGTGATCCGGCGCGGGTCGCCCGAGCTTTCCTTGAGTGCGACGAATTTTTTTTCATCCGCCATCTCGGCCAGAAGCGCGGGCGTGAGGTCGTTGGCGTAGCTGATGGGATTGTTATAAATCATGATCGGCAGACCGCCGCCGCGCGCCACTGCGCGGAAAAATGTAACAGCCTCGCGAGGGTCGGATTTGTAACTCATGGGCGGCATCAGCATCACGCCCTCCGCGCCGAGCTTTTCCACATCACGCACATATTGAATCGCCGCCGCCGTGCTGGATTCCGCAACGCCGCTGAGCACCGGCACGCGACCGCGCGCGGTTTCGACGGCGCACTTGATGACGGCGCGTTTTTCATCGGGGGCGAGCGTCTGATTCTCGCCAAGCGAGCCACACATGATCAAACCGCTGACGCCGCTGTCGATCAGTGCCTCGAGATGCCGCGCCGTGCCGGGCAGGTCGAGCGATTGATCGCGTTTAAGTTTGGTGGTGGATGCAGGAAAGACGCCGGACCAGTAGGGTTTCATGTAAATTGGTAATGGTTTATTTTGCCGAGGAAAGACGCGCTTGGCAAATCATTAGGCGCGAACCTGCTGCCACAGAATCTGTCCTCAAGAGAATACGCTCCAATCGAGCACCACCTTGCCGCAGTTGCCGGACTTCATCACGTCGAAGCCCTTTTGAAACTCATCGGCCCCGAAGCGATGCGTGATGACGGGCTTAATGTTCAGCCCGCATTCGAGCATCACAGACATCTGATACCAAGTCTCATACATCTCACGTCCGTAGATGCCTTTAATGGTGAGCATGTTGAAAACCACCTTGTTCCAATCAATGGCGATCTGCTCGGAAGGAATGCCCAGCATGGCGATTTTTCCACCGTGGCACATGTTGTCGATCATGCTGCGGAAGGCGTCGGCGTTGCCGCTCATCTCCAGCCCGACATCGAAACCCTCGCGCATATCGAGCTGCTTCTGCACGTCCGCAAGCTGGCCGCGCGTGACATTGAGCGCCACGTCCGCGCCCATCTTTTTCGCCAGATCGAGACGGTAGTCGTTCACATCCGTGATGACCACATGCCGCGCGCCCGCATGTTTCACGATGGCCACAGCCATGATGCCGATCGGCCCCGCACCGGTGATGAGCACATCTTCGCCCAGCACTTCAAATGAGAGCGCGGTGTGAACCGCATTGCCAAAGGGATCAAAGATCGACGCCACATCTTCGTCCACGCCCTCGCGGTGATGCCAGACATTGGTCATCGGCACGCTGATGTATTCGGCAAAAGCGCCCGTGCGGTTCACGCCAATGCCACTGGTTTCCTTGCAAAGATGACGCCGCCCCGCGAGGCAGTTCCGGCAGCGCCCGCAGACGACGTGCCCTTCCGCGCTGACGGTTTCGCCAGCATGAAAGTCCGTTACATTGGAACCAGCCGAGATGACCTCGCCGACAAATTCATGTCCCACGACCATCGGGACCGGGATGGTCTTCTGCGCCCACGCGTCCCATTTATAAATGTGCAGGTCGGTTCCGCAGATGCCGGTCTTGTGGACCTTGATGAGCACATCGTTGATGCCGACGGCGGGTTCAGGAACATCCTGCAGCCAGAGTCCGGGTTCAGCCTTGGATTTTACGAGTGCTTTCATAAATGACGCGTCCTATCTTTCCGCGTTCGCCATTGTATTCAAGTTGTTCCGATAAGTTCGCCACTTTTCAGATGCCACGGGCGCGTGTCACCGCCATAATGCCCCATGCCACACCCCCGTTTAGCACTGCTGCTCTGCCTGACTGTCACGCGACTTCTTGCTCAGGAGCCGTCGCCCGCGCCCGCAAAGGACACGGCCTATGCGCAGCTCGAACTGCTCACTCGTGCCATGGAGATCATCCGCCAGAATTATGTGGATGAGAAAAAAGTCTCCTATGAGCAACTCATCGAGGGCGCATTGGAAGGCATGTTGAAGAAACTCGATCCCCATTGCGAATACATGGGCCGCTCGCTCTTTGAGGAAATGCAGCAGGAACAACATGACACCAGCGAAGGCGTGGGCATTTCCATCGCGCTGCGCAATGGCACGCTCACCATCATCACCGTCGGGGAAGACGGCCCGGCGGCAAAAGCAGGTGTGATGCCGGACGACCAGCTCATCCGCATCGGTGACGTATTGACGGACAATATGAGCACGATGGAATCCATGCAGCATCTGAAGGGCAAGACGGGCGATGTCGTGCGCATCACCGTGCGGCGAGCGGGCACGAAACAGTTTCTCGACTTCAATCTGGTGCGCGCGGCCTTGGAAGAAAACTCCGTGCGCGATGCCATGCTGCTTCATGAAAAAATCACCGCATCCTGGAAGATCGGTTATGCAAGGCTGACACAATTCACCCAGGCGACCGCGAAGGATCTCAGCACTGAACTCGACACACTGGAGAAACTTGGAATGCAGGCTTTCATCCTTGATCTCCGCAACAACCCTGGAGGACTGATTGACTCCGCCGTCGCAGTGTGCGGCGAATTTCTTCCGGGGCAAACCGTTGTCGTCACCACCGAAGGGCGAGTGGCCTCGCAGAATGCTCCTCCTTACCGCACTCCCGCGCGCAACGGCAAACCATCGCGCCAGTATCCGCTGGTGGTTCTCATCAACCAAGGCAGCGCCAGCGGCGCGGAGCTGGTGGCTGGCGCGCTCCAGGATTTGAAGCGTGCGATCATTCTTGGCACCACGAGCTTTGGCAAAGGTTCGGTGCAATCAATTTTACCAATGAAGAATGGGTCCGCGATGCGACTGACGACAGCGAAATACTACACGCCCGGTCATCGCACGATTCACGAGAACGGCGTCGAGCCGAACATTGTCTCCGCGCTCACCTCAGATGAAGAAATGAAAATCTTCCAGTGGCGCTCTAGCAATACCAGCGGTGAAGCGCGGTCACTCGATCTCGCAAAACTCGGCGACCGCCAACTGGAACGTGCGGCTGATGTGCTGAAAGGATTGATGGTCTATAAGGAATTCAACGCGCCCGCCAAGGAAAAAATGGAGAACAGCAAGCCGTGAGCCATTCCTGCATCCTTGCCCTCGAGACCTCTTGTGATGAGACCGCCGCCGCCGTGGTGCGGGAAGATGGAGCCGTGCTCAGCAGCGAGATCGCATCGCAGATCGAAGTCCATCGCGTTCATGGTGGCGTGGTCCCGGAACTCGCCTCGCGCAATCACATTTTGCACGCCCGTTTGCTGGCAGAGCGCGCGCTGGCAAACGCGGGCATTGCCTTGCAGGACATCGCCGCGTTCGCCGCCACCAGCGGGCCGGGGCTTGTCAGTTCACTGCTCATCGGCAGCACGCTGGGCAAAGCGCTCGCGCTGGCCGAGGACAAGCCATTCCTCTCAATCAATCATCTGGAAGGGCACTTACTCTCGCCTTTTATGCATGTGGGTGGCACAGGCTTGCAGCCTGTGTGTAGTCCGGGCATCCTGCCCGGACAGGAGAATGAAGGGAACGGGCAGGATGCCCGCCCTACACACAGGCCAGAGACCTGTGCCACTATCCCACCGCACATCGCGCTCATCGTCAGCGGTGGCCACACCATGTTGCTCCATGTCCGCGGCATCTCTCAATACGAACTACTTGGCCGCACCCGCGATGACGCTGCGGGCGAGGCCTTCGACAAGGTCGGAAAAATGCTTGGCCTGCCCTACCCTGGCGGCCCGGAGATTGACCGCCGAGCGAAATCCGGCCATCGCACCGCCCACGATTTTCCGCGCAGCATGATGGGCGAGGGACTCGAATTTAGCTTCAGCGGACTGAAGACCTCGGTGCTTTATTTGCTGCCCAAGATCAACACCACTGTTGATCAGGCCATCAATGACGTCTGCGCTTCGTTTCAAGAAGCAGTCGTGGAAGTGCTGATTGAAAAAACGATTCGAGCCGCGGCGGAACGAAATGAAAAACTCATCGCCGTCAGCGGCGGAGTCAGTTGCAACTCTCGCCTGCGCGAACGCTTCACCGAACGGTGTGCCGAGGAAGGACTTGATCTTCTGCTGAGCGAGCCGCGCTTCACGACCGACAACGCGGCCATGATCGGCTTTGCCGCTGTGCAACGCTGGAAGGCCGGATTCACTTCGCCGCTGGAGTCGGATGTCGATCCGAATCTGAGTCTCGTGCAGTCCGCATCATGACGTCTGGCGCCAGCATAAAAATGGATTCGCCGGTTGATAATATTCCGGGTCTGTCCGCGGCCACGGTCAAGATGCTCCTGCGTGACGAAATCAAAACTGCGGGCGATTTGATCACGCAGTTTCCATCGCGGCACGAGGATCGCCAGCGCATGGAGTTTAAGGGATTCACTCCGTCCATCGAGCCGGTGTGTCATCATGTGCGGGTCGTGAAAGCGCGCACTGTGCGCTTTGGCCGTCGCTCCGGGTTCTTTGAAGCTGACACGGAAGCGGCGAACGACAATCCATTGCATCAGCAACTCACTCTGCGCTGGTTTAACATGCCGTTCATGAATCGCGTGATCGCGGTGGACATGGAGCTGATCGTTTATGGAAAAATCAAGGAGATCAAAGGCCGGCTCGTCATGGGCCATCCCGAATATGAAATCGTGCGCGGCGACGACGATGATGCTGACACCGTTCAGATTCACACCGGGCGCATTGTGCCCGTTTACCGGCTGCGCGGCGGATTAAAACAAAAACCGCTGCGCGGCGCAGTCTGGCACGCGCTGCAAAACTTTGATTTCACTTCTGTTGCCGATCTGCTTCCGGCTCCGAAAAGCAACGGCGAGTTCTCGGGCATGAGTCGGGCCCGCGCGTTGCGTGACGTGCATTTCCCTGCGACACCAGACGATCTGACCCGCGCCCGGCGCTATCTGGCGCTGGAAGAATTTCACATCCTGCAACTCCGTGTCTTGCGCCGCAGGCTCCGCTGGCGCGCACAGGAAAGCTGGCCGGAGCGAGCAACGGAGGACAGGCTGATGCGCCGATTCATCGAATCACTTCCCTTCAAATTCACGCCCGCGCAAACGCGCTGCCTTGATGAAATCAGCCGTGACATGGCCGAGCCTCAGCCCATGAACCGCTTGCTGCACGGCGATGTCGGCAGCGGAAAAACTGTGGTCGCACTCGCAGCGATGTTGCAAGCCGTGGAAGCGGGCCATCAAGCCGCACTCATGGCCCCGACGCAAATTCTCGCGGAACAGCATTACGCCAACGCACGACGATGGCTGGAACCACTCGGCATCCGCGTGGCGTTGAAGACGGGTGCAAGGGTAGAGGACAATGAAAGCCCGCTCTTCCAAAGACCCACGACGCATGATGGCGCGCAAGTCCTCATCGGCACGCACGCGCTGCTCTTTGATGCCTCGGCGATGCCACGTCTGGGCATCGCGGTGATTGATGAACAGCATAAATTCGGCGTCGCCCAGCGCACGCGCCTGATCGCGCGCGGTCATGCGCCGCATGTGCTGGTGCTGACCGCGACGCCGATTCCGCGCACGTTGAGCCTCACGCTTTATGGCGATCTCGATGTCTCAACGATTGATGAAAAACCTCGGCGGCGCGGTGGTATTGTCACCTCTGTCCGTTCGCAAAAGAAGCTTTCCGAGATCACGAAGTTCCTCATTGCTCAGTTCGAAGCCGGACGTCAGGCTTACATGGTTTATCCGTTGATCGACGAATCAGAAAAACTCAAGGCGGACGCAGCCACGCTGGGGTTTGAGGAGTGGGCCATGCGGCTCAAGCCCCACGCCGTCGGCTTGCTGCACGGGCGGATGGATTCTGCGACCAAGGATGATGTGATGCGCCGCTTCCGCGCCGGAGAAATCATGGCGCTGGTCAGCACGACCGTCATCGAAGTCGGCGTGGATGTTCCGAATGCGACGGTGATGGTCATCTTTAATGCCGAGCGTTTCGGGCTCGCGCAGCTTCATCAATTGCGAGGAAGGATCGGTCGCGGTGAGCATGAATCGCATTGCCTGCTGCTGATAGATGACAAAGACGAGGAGGCGAAGGCGCGCCTGAAGATACTCGAAGAAACCAGCGACGGTTTCCGCATCGCCGAGGAGGATTTGCGGCGGCGCGGCCCCGGTGATCTTCTGGGCAGTGCGCAAAGCGGGCAGGCACCACTTCGATTTGCGGAGCTGCTCGGTGACACGCGCCTGCTCACCACGGCACGACTGCTGGCGGAGCGCATTCTCGCCAGTGATCCCGATCTCAGCCGTCCGGAGCACGCAGAACTAAAATCTTTGCTGGGTGAGGATGACGCACCTGCGGCGACGATGCAGTGACCGGTGGCGGGCTTCTCAAGTTGACGATCAAACAATCTTTGCGCATTCATCGGTTCGACACTTCATTCCAGCATTCCCATCATGTTTGACCACATTCGACGCTTCATTATCGCTCTCGCCATATTTGCCGTCGCAGGCTTGTTCTACCAACGCTGGCGCGAAGATCACGGCGGCTACGGGCTGTTCGATTTGCTGGCACGAAAAACTGGCGCTGGCCAGCAGAAATTCAGCGCGCCCAGTTCTCCGAAACTGAACGACAGCGACGTGCCGGGCCTTGCCAGGCTCAGCGAGGAATCCACCAAGCTGGCAGCTGCCGTTCTACCGGCCGTGGTTAGCATCAACACCCGAACCGTGGGAAAAGTCCCCGTGCAGAACGTCTTTGGTCTGCCGCTCTATCGTTACGGAGTATCGCCTGGCCTCGGCTCCGGTGTGATCGTGAGCAAGGAAGGACATGTGGTCACTAACTACCATGTGATCAAAGATGCCGCGCAAATCAAAATCACAACCAATGATCACAAAGTCCATGATGCCGAGGTCATTGGCGTTGATGATCGGCTGGACATCGCCGTGTTGCGCATCGCCGGCGGCGGCCAGTTTTCCGCATTGGGTTTCGCCAGCTCCGACGAAGCCAAGGTCGGGCAGGTGGTTTTCGCCGTGGGAAATCCCTTCGGCCTCTCGGGCACCGTCACGCAGGGCATCATCAGTGCCACGCAGCGTCGCCTGAGTGACAGCGGCAACGATTTGCTGCAAACCGACACCGTCATCAACCCGGGCAATTCAGGCGGACCACTTGTGAACATTCATGGATCCATCGTGGGCATCAATGTCTCCATCTTCACCGGTGACCAGAACGTCCACGCCTGGCAGGGAGTGGGACTCGCCATTCCATCCAATGAAGTGCGCACAGCCTTTGAGCAGATCATGCACAAGGGTGCGCCCGTGGTAGGCTTTCTCGGCATTGATGTCAGCCTGGTAAGCCTCGATCCCGAAAGCCGTGTGCTGGGCGCGCAGATTGATGTGGTCGGCACCGGATCACCCGCCGCCAAGGCTGGACTGTTGCCTGGTGACGTCATCGTGAAATTCGCCGGACGCAGCATTGAATCCGCCACGGATGTCATCAACTACATCCAGATGGCCAAGCCGGGTGAGAAGATCAGCATCACTGTCCTGCGCAACGGACAATTCATCGAGTTCATAGCCAACATCGAACGCAGACCCGTCGGCTTGTGATATGGCACAAATTGAATTATAATCGTTTCATGTTTCGCGCCTTCCACGTCAGACCCGCCACCCGTGGCCATGCTCTGGCTCCACTTGTTATCATCGTCAGCGTCCTCGTTGTCAGCACCCTGATTTTCTTTTTCTACACGCGCAAGCATATTGAGCTGCAGCCTGAAGACAACACCCCGGCAGATCAGAATACTGTCACTAAAAGCGGTGCCTCACCACCGGCCATGACCGTAAAAAATCCCGCTACCCCAACCGCTACCGTCTTCGGATCAAAGCCTGGTCAGGTTCCCGCAAACTCCATCTTTGAAAAGCCGACTGATCTCGGCGCGCAGTTTAGCCGGGTTCTCGCCAGTGGTGACTTCGCCGCTGCCGCTAAAGTCCTCTCTCCCGACGATCCCACGCAAGCCGCCGCCACCGCTGCCATGCTGGAAAAGATCATTCATGGACTGGGTTTCAAAATTGATGCCACGGAGAAAGTCGAACTGATCGGTCAAACCGGAAACATCGTCCGCATTACCGTGCCGCTCCAATCTCCTGCACCGGGCGCGCCGCCCGTGCATCTGTCGCTTGATCTCGAACGCGATTCGAAAACAGGCTGGAAAGTTTCGCAGCTTCATCTGCCGATGGAACTGGAGGCTGCGCTCGCCACGCTGCCCGCCGAGAATAGCAAAGCCACGTCGTCCTCGGCGCCGTTCTTCGTGCTGGATCGCGCGCCGGACGCGCTCGACTACGCAAATGAATTTGTCCGCGCCCTGCTCAAGCCCGACTACGCCACGGCTCTCAAGCTGGTGAACTCTGAAAAAGTGCTGCCCGTGAAGCTCGCCGCGCTTTGCATCGTCTTTGAAGACGGCAAATATGAACTCTCCAAGGACAAACCTCTTTCCTCCACCATCGCCACGGAAACCACGGCCTGGGTCATTGCGCGCGTCCACTCGGATGCGCTTAGAGAAGAAACTGAGTTTGGTCTGGAAATGGAAAAATTAGGCGATCAATGGCGCGTCGGAGGACTGAATCTCTCCAAGTTGCTAAGCGACAACGCCAGGGATTCTTCCGTCGCTGGCGTGCCCTACACTCCACTGGTGAAAAATCCGAAAGGCGGGGAGTCCATCGCGCTCTTCTATGAATACGACCGCGCCGAGTTGCATCCGCGAGCGCAAAAACAACTCGACATCATCGCCGATATTCTCAAGGCCAGTCCCGCCAAGAAACTGCGCATCAGCGGCTACACCGACGCCAAAGGCACCGACGACTACAACCTCGATCTCTCAAAGAAGCGCGCCGAATCCGTGAAGCAATATTTCTTCACCCACGGCGTGCCCATTGCCCAGGTGGAGACCAGCGGCCTCGGCAAGCAACTGCCACTTAGTCCGAACGTGAAAGCCGACGGCAGCGACAATCCCGAAGGCCGTTCGCGCAACCGGCGTGCGGAAATCCTGCTGGATTTCTAAGCAGCGCTCACTCGTCCGTCTGCACGTCGAACTCGCGGCCGAACTGCGGTTTGAACCGCGCGATCATGCGCTGCAAATCACTTCCTACCGAATGGGCGAGCTCGCTCACCTCCGCAGCTTCGGATTCCGGGAGTAACGTCCTCGCATTTTCATCCCAGAGCCCGAGCCATTCTGTGAAATGCGCATCACCGATGCCGAGCGAGAAATGCCGTCCCATGCCACCGGCATACAACATCGGCCCGCCGGTCATGCCAGACCAGAATCCCGCAATTTTTTCCAGATGCTGCGGCCAGTCAGCGATGCGCTCGTTGAAAATTGGACCCAGAACGGAATGCTGCCGCACCTTCGCGTAGAAAGACGTGATGAGTTTCAAAATGCCCTCATGACCGCCGATGCGATCGTAGAGCGTGGCAGGAGTATTTTCAGAAACGGATTCCACTGCGGCAATTATCCTGCAGGCATGATGCGAATGCGAGGGTGATGTTACCGCATTTCTTGCAGAGTGCTCAGACGAGTTTTCTCTGCGCCCATTTTCTGCCGGCGGTTAGCGCATTGATTGTCTCCGCCAGCCTTCGCTCAATGGCTTC